>JANQFJ010000313.1 GCA_028277915.1 Saprospiraceae bacterium | reverse complement strand
TAATGCTATCGCGAATCAAACTGAAGCTTTCAAACTCTTTAATTCTGTGGAATACTCCCAATATCTGCGTCTGGAAGCTGCTTTGATGCGCAATTGGGTTTTTGATAAAAAACAATCCATTGCTTGGCGATTGAGTACAAGCATTGCTACTCCTTATGGTTTTTCAAAAGATATTGGAGTGCCTTATGTAAAGCAATTTTATTCAGGCGGCCCAAATAGTGTCAGAGCATGGAGAGTCAGAGAACTTGGTCCCGGACAATTTGTGGACTCCCTCACTATCGAAAATCCAGACAATATTCCTTTTTATCAGGCTGGTGATTTTAAACTGGAATTTAATCTGGAATATCGATTTAACATTTTTTGGCGATTGAAAGGCGCAATATTCCTCGATGGTGGAAATATCTGGACGCTGAAGGAAGATCCTGATCGGCTTGGTTCTCAGCTATTGTGGAAAGCAAAACCTCACCCGGACCCTTCATATCCTGGTGAAACCATTGGAGGTAATTTTTTGAAGCAAATTGCAATGGGAACAGGTTTTGGAATACGCGGGGATTTCACCTATTTTATCATTCGATTTGATATGGGTATTAAAATGTTGAGCCCTTATCCTGATGAAAATGGCAATCGCTGGCTAACCAACAGGTGGAAAGGGCTTACTTTCAGAGATGGTATAAATTATAATTTAGCTATCGGATATCCTTTTTAGTGAAGGGGTTAGGAGTTATTGGTTATTAAAGGCATTTCCTTGTTTTAAAATTGTATCACTTCCCTTCCTTCGTTCTCCATTTTCCTTTCCTCCTTTCTTCACTTTCGCGTCCTCCCATTCTTCATTTCCTTAAACAAACTTTTTCTCCCATGAATGCTGCAAATCGGGCACTTTTTAGGGTCATGACCTCGAGCGGGGCAATATTCTCTCCCAAAATAGATGATCTGAAGATGCAGTTTGTTCCACAATTCTTTTGGAAAAATTCTTTTTAAATCCGCTTCTGTTTTAACAACATTTTTCCCAGTACTGAGCCCCCATCGATAAGCCAGCCTGTGAATATGAGTATCTACCGGAAACGCCGGAAATCCAAAAGCCTGGGACATCACAACTGAGGCAGTCTTATGACCTACCCCCGGCAGAGCCTCTAGTTCCTCGAAAGTTTGAGGGACTTTACCCGAATGCTTTTCAATGATGATTTTTGAAAGGTCAAAAATTGCTTTTGATTTGCGGGGAGCGAGTCCGCAAGGCCGGATGATATTTTCAATATCTTCGACATTGAGTTGAGCCATTTCATGAGGGGTGTGTGCTTCTGCAAAGAGGTGTGGAGTGACTTTATTCACTCTTTCGTCGGTACATTGGGCAGATAGTAAAACCGCGACAAGCAAAGTATATGGATCCTGGTGTTTGAGAGGAATTGGGGTTTGGGGGTAAAGTTCTTCAAGTTTTTCAGCTATAGCTTTTGCTTTTTCCTGTTTCGTCAGTTTTCCCATTGAACAATTTAGTTTTTATGAATCAGTTTTTCATTTGCCGGTAATTTTAATAAAAATTCCATTACATCTACACCATCTGCATAATCTGCTAAGCTTGGTGATTGGGCCTTTCCAAAAGGAATGAGATCCAATCCGGGAATAGCTGCTTCCCCAACTATACACTGGATATCCTCCATTTTGGAATGGACCTTTGCTTTTAAGTCTTCAACATTATCATAATATTCAAAATGCAATTGAGCAATTCTGGATTGCAATGATTCATCCTCGGTCATTAAGATACAACCGTTAGCTTTATAAGGAATTTTATTTAAAATCAAAAGTGTGTAATTGTAATCAAAATTATTTTTATACTTATCATGCAAAACAATTTCATTAAACTCATGAAATGCTTCCAGTAAAGATTTAAACTCAAATTCTTTTGGAAGATACAATTTTGAAACATTTCGACAACCCAAGCCAAAATACTGGAAGACGTCATTCCCTAGGGCTCTGAGTTGTTCAAAAGTTTCTGTTCCATTCAAAATTGCCACAGCGTTACGATTTCTACGAATGATGTTGGGGTATTTTCCAAAATAAGCTTCAAAATAACGCGCTGAATTGTTGCTCCCCGTGGCAATGACTGCGTCAAACCCTTCGAGGCGCTCAACAAAATTGAAATAATCGGCAATTTCAGGAAATTCGTTTTCCAATATCCGAACGAAATGCGGAAGCAGTAATTTGTCCTTTTCTGAAAGTTTAATTTTAGATTGATGACCAGCTAAAAACACACATAACAAATCATGAAATCCAACCAACGGAATATTTCCGGCCAGGATCAATCCAACTGTTTTGGTATCATTATTCTCAGGAAAACTATAACTTGAAATCCAATTTTCCAGGAGTTCTTTTTGTAGGAAATGCGATGAAACTGCATTGATTGCTTTATAAATATTTTCTTCTGTGAACCATCGGTTCTGATGATAGGTCGCCGAAACCAAAGTCTGCAACTGTTGGTCGTTTTCTTTTAAATAATCACCTAAGGCAACCAGGGCATCAATTCTGTCTCTAAGATTCATTCCTCCAATTTTTAAGTTTTTCCAAACCTAATTCATTCATTTTTTCAATATTCCGCTTGGGAATATTTTCCGGATCCGGGTAGTTTTTTAAAGCATTTTCAATACTTTCCTCTCTCAAAATATGGAGCATTGGGTAAGGTGATCGATTGGTATAATTTTCAGGTGTATCCTCGGCGGTTCCTGCAAATTGGTACTTCGGATGAAACGACGCAATTTGAATAGTTCCTGTTAAATTCATTTCAAGAAGAATTTCATCCGTCACTATAAGATATTTGTTATATGCTTCAAAATCCTCCAACAAGTGCGGGAAGATGATGAATGAGGTTTCAATCCTTTCAGGATCAGTTTTACTTAAGAAGAATAGCTCATCAAGTAATGTTTTTGTAAGGTCCGCGATGTTTTTGCTTTTTAAAACCACATATCTAATCCTTTCTTCGTCATATACCTTTTTCGCAAACGGACATAAATTCAAGCGGATAACAAAATGCTCAATCCATTTTCTGGTTTTACGAATGATATTATTGGTACTATCCATAGTCAAATTTGATCACCGCTTTTTCTGGTTTCTGATCATGTCTTTACATCAATTCTTTCCTGCCGGCTACATAATTTCTCCACTTGGTCAATACAGCTTGAAAGTCCTCCGGCAAATCGGATTCAAAATACATTTTTTCGCCAGTTACAGGGTGAACAAACCCAATACTTTTCGCATGTAAAGCCTGTCTCGGTAATATTTTAAAGCAATTTTCAACAAACTGCTTATATTTTGTAAAAACAGTTCCTTTGACAATTCGGTCGCCGCCATAACGAGCGTCTGAAAACAATGGGTGACCTAAAGATTTCATATGAACCCTGATCTGATGTGTCCGACCCGTTTCCAGTTGACATTCCACGAGGCTTACATAATACAACCGTTCCAAAACTTTGAAATGCGTAATAGCATCTTTTCCACTTTCCCCTTCAATAAATGCTTTTTTCAAAACTGGGTTTTTCGGATCACGACCAATTGGCAAATCTATTGTTCCATTATCCTCTTCCGGCTCTCCCCATACCAAAGCCACATATTTTCTTTCGATGGAATGGTCAAAAAATTGTTTGGATAGGTGCGTCATGGCTGCATCGTTTTTAGCAATGAGTAGCAAACCGCTTGTATCCTTATCAATCCGATGAACCAATCCCGGACGATCATAATAATTTCCTTCTTTGACCGGTAGTTGATAATTTTTAAAATAATAAACCAAAGCATTCACTAAAGTACCTTCATAAACTCCAACACCTGGGTGAACTACCATGCCAGCGGGTTTGTGAACTACCATCACATCGTCGTCTTCAAATCGGATATCCAATGGAATGTCTTGGGGTATAACTTCGCTCAGTTCGCGTGGTGGTTCCTGTAAAACCAACGTTACGACGTGTCCAGGCTTAATTTTAAAATTAGGCTTGACTACCTTATCATTCACTTTAATTGCACCCGCATGAATGGCATTTTGAATTCGGTTTCTTGAAACTTTCAGCATCCTGTCCATTAAAAACTTGTCTATTCGAATTGGTTTTTGTTTTGGATCAGCCACAAATCGTTGGTGCTCAAACAATTCGTCATCCGACAACTTATCAGTTCCTACTTCTTCCGTTAAACCATTTTTATCATTATTCATGTCTTCAAGCATTGAATGTTTTGAAGAGAATTTAAGCTAATTTAAATATAATAAATTTCAAAATAGCGGAAATCCGGGAATTAAACCAAGGCGAGTATCCGGTTTCAATTATAGAGGCTTTTAGGCTTAATGTTTTAAATCTTTCATTTTCGGATCATATTTAATATTAAACCCAATCCAGATTGATCTTGCCATTCTAAATATCCAAATGAAGAAAATCGCATAAACCAGGATCAGCAAAGCAAATGAAGCTCCTGTGCTCCAACCCAGATACCAATGAAAAAATCCGATGAAACCCAAGCAAAACCACCCCATCACAATATAGCTGATAAACATGGAACCGTAGTAAAAGCCAGGTTCCGGAAGGTATGATTGTCCGCAATGATCGCACTGATCAGGCATAGCAAAAGGTTTTTGAAACGAAAAAGTTGGGGTGTAAAACAAATCACCATTCTGACATCTTGGACACTTCATTTTAAAAATACTGTACGATTTAGTCCCTTTTTTAAGCCATCCCATTTTCATAAAATTTGTGCAAATTTACCGAGATTATCTGAAAATAACATATCTAATAGATCATTGTTGAAAATTAAAATCAATAATTTTCAATTTCTTTTTTTAATTTTTATTTCTTTACCGAATCAGTTTATCAATCGCATTTAAAATGAATGAAAAAACGAAATTTGGGTCATTATGTGTCCAAGAACTTGCTGACAAAAAAACCACGAAACCTCATCAACTCCCAATCTATGCGACCTCCTCTTTTGAGTTTGAAAGCGTCAACCAGGGGATAGCAATTTTTTCCGGAAAACAGGAAGGACATGTTTATGGACGATATGGAAATCCAACGATTGAAACCGTAGCTGAAAAAATTGCCAGGCTGGAAACTTTTGGTTTAGACCTCGAAGCAAAGTGCATGCTAACATCTTCAGGAATGTCCGCGATTTCCACTTTAGCGATGGCTACTTTAAAAAGCGGAGACAAGATTTTGACACAAGGGAACCTTTATGGCGGGACAACGGAACTGTTCACAAAAACCCTGCAGCCATTTGGCATTCAAACGGTTATGACAAATTTAAAAGATGTAGAAAATGTAGAATCCCTTGTAAAAAATGATCCTAATATTCGAATGATTTATTTCGAAACTCCTGCTAATCCCAGCTTAGCTTGTGTTGATATTGAAACATTAGCCCAAATTGCCATTCGATATAAAAGGTTGAGCGCAATTGACAACACCTTTTGTACACCTTATTTGCAGCAACCTTTCAAGTGGGGAGTTGATTTTATAATCCATTCGACCACAAAATATCTCAACGGTCATGGCAATTCGATTGCAGGAGCCATTGTTGGAAGAGACATCGCTTTTATGAATGAAAAGGTATGGAAGGTGATGAAATTGGCAGGAACTAATTGCAACCCATGGGATGCCTGGCTGATCAACAATGGCATAAAGACTCTGGAGCTCAGAATAGACCGCCACTGCTCAAATGCGATGACAATTGCTGAATTTTTGGAAAAACAACAGCAAGTCAAAAAGGTAAACTACAACGGACTCCAGTCTCATGAGGATCATAAATTGGCGAAAAAGCAAATGAAAAATTTCGGTGGGATGCTTAGTTTTGAGCTAAAAGGAGGACTTGATGCAGGAATTGATTTTATGAATAAAATCAAATTTTGTACACTAGCACCGACACTAGGCGATGTGGATACATTGATATTGCATCCCGCATCAATGTCTCATCTCAACATTCCAAAAGAAATTCGCGAAAGAAACGGAATTACAGATGGGCTGATTCGACTCTCAGTAGGCATTGAAAATGTGGAAGATATTATTGAAGATTTGGAGCAGGCGATGAAATGAAATAATGCTTAATCGTTAAACGTAAAGAGGTTAGGAGGTAAAACCGCGTTTGCCGAGTTCAATGACTTCCATTTCAGTAATTTTCCCTCGATCAACTGCAAATCGAACGACTGTCCGGACTTTGTGAAAACCATAGTTGCCACAAGCTCCTGGGTTGATGTGGAGCAAATTGTATTTTTTATCGGGCATTACTTTTAAAATGTGAGAATGGCCGCAAATGAATAGATCAGGTGCATTGGTTTTCATAATTTCTCGTGTCCGCTGATTATATCTTCCGGGATAGCCACCAATATGTGTGATCCAAACATCCATACATTCGATTTCGAATCTCAGGTCTAGTGGAAAAGCCCTTCTGAGTTTTGCATCATCGATATTTCCAAAAACGGCTCTTAAAGGTTTGAAGTTTTCGAGCTGTTCTACAACCTCCATTGAACCAATATCACCGGCATGCCAAACCTCATCGACATTTTCAAAATACTTGAAAATATTTTCGTCAAGGAAACCATGTGTATCCGATAAAAGACCAATTTTCTTCATGCTGTGAATTTAATTTTAATTGAAAGATTTAAACTAATTTTGGACAATTATTATTAAAAACAATTTCGATGAACCGATTTCTAATATTCTTTTGTCTTTTGATTGCAACTGCTTGTTCAAGCCCAAAATCTTCAAAAGTAAAGTCCATTAAGACTAAAACCACTGTTTCTAAAATTGCCTTCGGCTCCTGTTCTCATGAAGATAAACCACAACCCATCCTGAATACAGTATTGACAAAACAACCCGAATTGTTTATTTATCTCGGTGACAATATTTACGGGGATTCACGGGACATGGAAGTTTTAAAAGCGAAATATGCCAAGCTAGAGGCAAAAAAAGAATTTCAAAACCTGAGAACCGACTGTATGGTTTTGGCTACCTGGGATGACCATGATTACGGCGAGAATGATGCAGGAAGGCATTATCCGTTTAAAACCGAATCAAAAGAAATATTTCTCGGCTTTTGGGAGGAACCGAAAAAATCTGACAGAAGAAATCACGAAGGCATTTATCATTCCCTCTTATTTGGAAAAGAAAATCAACGCGTGCAAATAATTTTACTGGATACGAGAACTTTTCGGGACAATCTGATGCTTTCAGGAGAAGACAAAAAATGGAAACATGATTACAAACCAAATACCAATCCTGACTCTACATTTTTAGGCGAACAACAATGGCAATGGCTAGAAAATCAGTTCAAGATTCCGGCAAAAGTTCGAATTATTGCTTCCAGCAACCAATTTTCGCATGAATATAACGGCTACGAATCCTGGACAAATGTTCCTCATGAGCAGCAAAAAATGCTGAAATTAATCAAAAAAACAAAAGCAAATGGAGTGGTTTTCATATCCGGGGATGTTCACTGGGGTGAACTTTCAAAAATGGAAAACGAAGGTGCTTATCCCATTTATGATATCACTTCCAGCGGAATTACAGAGGATTGGGATAGCGAAGAGCCTAATAAAAATCGAATTGGCAGCATAGTCCGTGAAAACAATTTCGGAATGATCAGTATTGACTGGAAACAAGCTGACCCGGAGCTGACTTTCCACATTTTTGATATTACAGGAATTGCCAGAGTTGCTTATAAAGTAAAACTGAGTGCCTTAACTTTTTGACGGCTTACAAAGGAATATTTCCGTGTTTTTTTCTCGGTAATTGATCTGATTTGTTTTCCAGCATTGCAAATGCTTTGATCAGTTTCCGGCGTGTATCTTTTGGATGAATGACTTCATCGACAAACCCTCGGGCAGTTGCACTGTATGGATTGGCAAATTTTTCAGCATATTCAGCTTCCTTTTCAGCAAGTATTGCCATCGGATCATCTGCTTTTTTGATTTCTTTCCTAAAAATAATTTCTGACGCTCCTTTTGCTCCCATCACGGCGATTTCAGCTGTGGGCCATGCAAAATTCAGATCAGCTCCGATGTGTTTTGAATTCATGACATCATAAGCACCACCATAGGCTTTTCGAGTAATCAAAGTAACTCGTGGAACTGTGGCTTCGCTAAATGCGTAAAGTAGTTTCGCTCCATTGACAATGATCCCATTCCACTCCTGGTCAGTCCCTGGTAAGAATCCCGGAACATCAACCAGAACCAATAATGGAATATTAAAACAATCACAAAAACGAACAAAACGGGCGCCTTTTTTAGAACTATTTACGTCTAACACCCCCGCTAAATTAGTTGGTTGATTGGCAACTATTCCAATGCTTCGTCCTGCAAGTCTAGCAAATCCAACTACTATGTTTTCAGCATAGTTTTCGTGAATCTCAAAAAATGAATTATCATCCATACTCCCTTCTATCACTTCTCGAATATCGTATGGTTGATTGGCATTTTCCGGGACGATATCAGCCAATTGTTCCCGAATTTCATCACCCATTTCATAAGGAAGCTTTGGAGCCTCATCTTCGCAATTTTGAGGAATATAGCTCAACAATTTTTTAATCTTTTCAATACAATCAATATCATTGGCTGAAGTAAGATGGGTAACCCCTGATTTGGTGGAATGTGCTGAAGCGCCGCCTAATTCTTCTGAAGTGACGGCTTCATTGGTTACTGTTTTAACAACGTTTGGCCCTGTGACAAACATATAAGAAGTGCCTTCCACCATGATGGTAAAATCAGTGATCGCAGGAGAATAAACTGCTCCACCGGCACATGGACCCATGATCGCAGAAATCTGGGGTACTACTCCACTCGCTAATACATTTCGGTAAAAAATATCTGCATAGCCACCTAAAGACTTCACCCCTTCCTGAATACGAGCTCCACCCGAGTCGTTCAAACCGATGACCGGCGCTCCGTTTTTCATTGCAAGGTCCATTATTTTGCATATCTTCTCAGCATGTGTTTCTGAAAGCGAGCCACCAAAAATGGTAAAATCCTGTGCAAAAACATAAACTAACCTCCCGTTGATCGTGCCATAACCCGTAACTACTCCATCGCCGTAAAACTGTTGCTTTTCCATCCCAAAATCGACACTTCTGTGCGTGACCAGCATTCCTACTTCTTCGAATGAACCTTCATCCATTAAATAATGGATTCGCTCATAAGCTGTCAATTTTCCTTTTTCGTGCTGCTTTTCAATTCTATCCAATCCTCCGCCGAGTTTTGCTTCAGCTATTTTATTTTGGAGAACTTCTAATTTGTCTTTCATATCGCTAAAAAAGTTATTCAATTATAACAAATTGTTGAACATCAACCTGATGACGGTTTTTTAATTTTACGATGTAAGTTCCTGATGACCAATTTTTTATATTAATTGCTGTTTTAAAAGATTGACCGAAATGTTTTCCTGAGTTGTACATCAATTGTCCGCTGGCATTCAGTATTACCACCTCTAACGGACGGTTTAATTCAAAGTTTTGAATCTCTAAATTAATATATTCTGTAGCTGGATTGGGATATAATGATATACGACTGGATTGAAGTGCGTTGGGTTCAAAATGACTAGTTATTGAACCATCCCCCAAGCCGATGGAATCAATTGGAAAACTCATAATAGATCGCGCAAATGTCCCTGCAACCAGTTCATTTTTAGCTTCATTTAATACCAAATCATACACTGGAATGACAGGCATATTTCCACCAAGCCTTTCCCAGGTTTCACCATAATTGATGCTTCCATAAACCCCTCCATCGGTTGCAACAAACAAAACGGAGTCTTCATGTTCGGGGTAAACTAGCAATTCATTGATGGCTAGATCCGGAAGATCTCCGGAGATACTTTCCCAAGTGTTTCCCCGATCATAAGATTTGTGAATTCTAGGCAAAAAATCATTGTCACGATAGCCTGAGAAAGTCGCAAAAACAACATCTGTATCGTCAGGGGAAGGAACAATATCTGTAACATATTGATCTGGTAATCCATCGGAGATATTATTCCAGTCTCCACCGAAATTATCGCTTCGCCACACATTTCCATCACCTGTTCCAACATACAGCAGTCCTTGCAAAATGGTCGATTCATCAATTGCAGTAATATTGTGATAACGATGTTGCTCATCTATACCATCTGTCAAATCCGGACTGATTGGTGACCATTCGGGAATCTGGCCATAGCCGAAATAAACCCTATGTGTTCCAGTAAACAAGCCTTGATTGTCATGCGAACTAATAAAATAAGGCATATCCCAATTCCGGCGATCAGAAAAATCAATTCCATTATTTGCCCATTCAAAATCATTTCCACCATCCAGTGTCACGTATATATTTCCATTTTGAGTTTCTGTAAAAAATCGATTAGGATCAAAAGGGTCAAAAGCCATCTGAAAACCATCTCCCCCATAAATTCGATCCCAGGAATTAATCGTAGCTACATTCCCTCCGGTAGATCCATTATCCTGTGCTCCCCCATAATACAGTTCGGGAGCATGCGGATTATATGCTACACGATAAAACTGTGTTGCCGGAATATTCTCAATATCCGTCCAATCTGAAGTATTCACATCAGTTTTGTACAATCCCCCATCAGTAGCCAGCAATATGTCTCCAGAAGGTAAAAACACCAAATCGTGTTTGTCTGCATGAACTGAATATTCCCACCAGGGAGGGGTTGCTGGTGACCAAGTATTTCCACCGTCTTGTGTTCTCCACAAATCTATACCCAGTAAAAAAATATCATCATCGTTTGCCGGATTGACACGGATTTTTCCAAAGTACCAACCAAATCCACCCAGTGCTCCTGAACTCAGTCCATTCAAATCTTCATCAGTAGGAATTGGCGACCAGTTTTGACCTCCATTTGAGGTTTTATAAATTGCTTCTAGCTGTCTATTTGTACTTACATACTCTGCAAAAATCACATCTGGATCAGAACCAGACATCGCCAAACCAATTCGTGAATGAGCAGCGTTTGGAAGGCCTCCTTCCAATAAACTCCAATTATTGCCCCCATCAAGGCTTTTATATAGTCGAGCTCCTTGCCCTGAAATAATTGATTCCGTATTATTCCGAATGCGATCCCACCCAGCGGCATAAACAATTTCAGGATTTTGCGGGTTGATCAAAAAATCAATGATTCCGGTTGAGTCACTTAAAAATAAAACCTGGTTCCAACTTAATCCACCATCAGTGGTTTTGTACAAACCACGATCATTATTGCGTTCGAAAGGCAAACCCATCGCAGAAGCATAAATTGTATTTGAATCATTCGGATGTACGATTACTTTCGATATGATACGTTGCTGTTCCAGTCCAATATTCTCCCAGGTATTCCCTCCGTCAATACTTTTGTACAATCCATCTCCTATAAAAGGATAACCAGAAATGTTCACATCTCCGGTTCCGACATAAATGGTTTCAGGGTTATTCGGATCAATGGTAATATCACCTATTCCTAAAAACAACTGGTCATCAAAAATTGGGAACCATGAATTTCCTCCATTTTCAGTTTTAAAAACACCACCTTGAGAAAATCCAATGTAGACAATATTTTCATCTTGAGGATGAACTGCAATGGTGTTGATTCGAGCACCAATATTTCCAGGCCCTTGAGTTGTCCAATCTACATCAAATCCTTCGGCAGCATTCCTCGCCTGTGACATAACCTTTGCTTCGTTCAATCCGGCTATGTACGCTTCAATATTAAATTTACCGTCCGGATAAGATCGTTGAAGAAAAAACTCATCGCTTGGTTCTAGTTTTTGGTCTAGACGATCTTTGGTCAGCTTTTCGGGCATCTGGGTTTGGTTAAAAAAATAATAACCAATTGCAATTACACTGAAGACGATCAAAGTGTATTTTGTAATCCTATTTTTCATGATTGAGTTGTTTTAATAAAATCTATTTCAACTTCCCTTCAGCTACACAAGTCAGTCCAAAAAGTTTGTTGATCTTACGAAAAT
Organism: Saprospiraceae bacterium; assembly: GCA_028277915.1. Classification (GTDB taxonomy): domain Bacteria; phylum Bacteroidota; class Bacteroidia; order Chitinophagales; family Saprospiraceae; genus JAHDHW01. Next base: position 7,232 of record JANQFJ010000313.1, on the reverse strand, counting down.
TCATTTCAAAAGTATTGTATTGTTTCAATGCGAAATTGACAGGTCTAGGGAGTGGTTTCATATCAGAAGATTCAGGATTTGTCATATTTTCTTCATTTCTTTTCAAACGCCGAACTGCCCAAGCCAAAGGGAATATTGAACCATAAATGTAATATTGATGATAAATTTTGCAATGACAAGTATCCAGCAATTTTTTCAGCATTGGAATCGTATATCGTCGATAATGTCCCAAATAAACATCATGGCTTGACCAAACGCTCATAAACGCAGGAACCGTAATGAAATAATATCCATCGCTACTGATTGCATCTCTGATCTCTTTTAAAATAGCATAATCATCTTCGATATGTTCCAGAACATCCATCATAATGACAATGCAATCACTAATCCCTTTGGGTATGTATCGCAGTTTTTTGACTGGATCATTTTCGGTGGATTCCATTTCATCCACTGTATAGCCAATATCTATCAAAAGCACCTCTTCTATGTGTTCCGGAAACGCTTCAAATAACTCATAAGCAAAAAATCCCGAGCCGGAGCCAAAATCTATAACCGTCAGTTTTTTGGAATGTTCCCGGGCTAGTTTTTTGAAATAACGAAACAACGGGACCTTTTTGGATTGATAGTACCAATGCTTTTTCGGATCAACTCCACTTTCTAACTCCTTTAAATCCATAAATAAAATATCATTATTTTATGCAACTATAAACTATTGAAAAAACAAACGCAAACACTATTATTGATTTTGTTTTGCTATGATTTCTTCGAATGCTTCATTTAATTTTTTGGCAGGTTCATAATCGGGATCAACAGCCAAAGCTTGTTTCAGAAAGTTGAAAGATTCCGTTCCTTTTTGCTGAAAATAAGCTTTCTTGGCCTGGAAATACAATTCCTGAACTCGCATATTTAACTGTTGGGCTAACTGAATCCCGATGTCATAAGCCTGGGCAATATTTCCACCAACTTCATCATATTTTTCAATGGCTTCGATAGCTTTATTTGGTTGGTTTTCACGGGCATAAATTGGCGCCAAATAGTAATAACTCGCGTTATACTTATAATTTACCTTCGTCATTTTTTCCAAAGTTGCTTTCGCATTTTCGGTATCGTTTGTATTCATATAATACAATGCCAAAGCCATTAAGCCATTGATATGAGTATCTGAAAGTTTTTGATAGGCATCGATAGACTCCTTCATTTTTGCAAAATTGCGCATCTGGAAATAATTATTAGCTAAACCCAGCCAGGCGGTTTCATTTTTAGGATGCGTTTGCACCTCTTTTGTAAACAATTCAATCGCTTTTGCATGATCCTTTTCTTTCTCCGCTTTCGAGGCATTGAAATCATACAATTCTTTGTTTCGTTTACTTATGGCTCCAAGTACCGTTCCTCCCGCTTTTTCTTCATAAACCACCTCAGCCGGTGGCCAGGCTCCATTATAAATCAGGTCTTTGTTGACAAAACGGGAAATAAACATGAAATAATCACCGTCCTTCTCCCCTCTTTCGTTGTAACGGGTATATCCAACTTTTACATTCGGATATTTATGCCGCAAATAATGTTTTGCCGGAACTGCACAATTGGTGTAAACTAAAACTTCTTCACCTCCTAAAACTCTTTCATCGTTTTCAATCAGCCAATCACTCATTTTTTTGATGGAATTCATCCAATAATCAGTTTCATATTTGCCATAAGCATTAGCCGTCCCACCAAATAGTTCGTTAAAATAAGTGTATTGATGGGGATGGTTTTTAATTACCCAAAAGGTTGGTAAAGCCAATAAAATAATCAGCAACCCGCTGCCAATCCATCGCATGCTTTTAATTGAAATGAGTTCATTCCACCCCCAGGCTGCGAGCGTTGCCAGGATAGGATATATAAATAAGAAGTGTCGCATCCCATCGTACAATGACGACCCTTTGTATACAGCATAGGCTACCGGAAAAATTGCCGTAAAAAGGATAAACATCAACGGCAGGTAGTCAATTTTTTTCAGTTTTAAAATATAGAAAACCGTAAAAAGTAACAATCCGAAAAGTGTAAACAAGGGAGCGGAAATACCAATCCATTTTGGAATATAATACCATGGCAATTCATCAGACCACAGATGGGCTCCTTCAAAAAGCATTCTGATACTTGTAGAAAAATTAGACATTTCGCTCAAAGCCTTGAACGGGTTACTCAAAGGCGCCTGAAGTGCATAAGGCCAAAAGAGCATGCCTCCAAAAAATGCCAAAACAGCTACGATTATTCCAATGCCAGTGATTTTTCCGAGATGTTTGACATCAGAAAGTTTTGCTTTCAATTTTGGTTGAAGCAAATATGCCAATCCCGTAAACAAGCCAAAGTAGGCTATCAACAATATCCCTCCTACCCGCACATTTATTGCAGCAGCGATACCGATGATAAGCATCACAATTGTTTTGCTGCCTGGCTTTGGAAGCTGTTTTAAAAATCGAATCAAATGAAGCAATGTAAAAACATAAGCCGCCGCAAAAGGAATATCTTTCGGATTGTTCATCGAATGCCCAAAAATCCGCGGTGACAGCGCCATAAACAACAAAGCAAAAAATGCTATCCGCCAGCTATTGCTGACCTCTTTTGCTAGTAATCCTGTAAAAAATATCATCAAAAAACCGACAAAAGCATTGAGCATATGCCTTAGGTCGTACTCATCAAAGCCACCGATATTTTTATTCAACCATGCAGCACAATAATCAAAAAGGCCTCCATAGAAATACAGGTTTTTGTAATCTAAAGCTGATTTATCTTCTCCGTTGGTTTCAAAATAAGAAAGGATTTTTTCTCCATAGATTTTTTGCACCTCTTCATCTCCTGTTATACCAAAATCAAAGCTCAACTTAGGCATTAAAAACAACAAGGTTAGCGTCACAATTGCAAATAGTAATCGGTAGTATGAGGGATCAATGCTATCAATTTTACGATTTTTTAAGTCCTGAATTGGCCGCACAATAAACCAACGCCAATTGAGTGATATTGAGATCAAAACCGTTTGGAAAAACATTTTCAAACTGTCCGACACCAACGATATTTTAGAATCTTCTTGATGGACCCATTTAACTGGCATCGACCGAATATTTATCCCTTCAAACTTAGCCTGGTACAACAACTCCACATCATGTGCCCAACCTAAAGTCTTTAAACTTGCAAATAATCGCTTAGCCACAGCTGAAGGGTATAACTTGAAACCACATTGTGTATCCGTAATATTGAGGTTTGTAAAAAGCTGGATAATAAAATTGAAAACTAAACCTGCAATACGTCGCAAAAACTGGCCTTTAATCGTTGATTTTTCATGTTCTCTTGAACCGATTAAAATATCATCTTGACTGAAAGTCCTGCCAGGAAGCATTCGCAGCCATTTGATCAACTCGCTTGGATCAGTTGCCATATCAGCATCAAGAGTCAAAATGAAGTCACCGCTTGACTTTTCTACTCCAGCTTTAAGCGCCCCGCCCTTGCCCTGGTTTTTGTTTAACTGGACAAGTTCAAAAGAAGTAGTTCCTGAAAAAGAATTCGGAAAAGTATTTTGAATTTTATCTACTGTGTCATCTTTGCTCCCATCATCAACGATTAAAATTTCAAGATCCTCTGACCATTTCCGATCAAAATCCTTTAAGGCCTGGTGCATTTTTTTGATCCTTTTGCTTTCATTGTAGCATGGAATCACCAGAGACAATTTGCCTTTAAAATTACTTGGACTAGGTTTTAATTTTGATCCTTTTGCAGGTCGTCGTTTACTCATTAAAATACAATCTTCTTGTTTTCTAGCGATGCACTTAAAAATTCCTGATTACAGGGCAAATATTAAAAAATCTCAGCAATTATTTTAGCATGATGACGGCATTGTCAATTCACTGCGCAATTATTGAAAATAGAATTTGTGAAACTGCATTTCCAATTCGAAAATTTTTATTTTAAAAAAGGAACTTTAGAATTACTTTTCAAAGCTGAAGTTTGGATGTGAGGACAGCATTATTTTGAGCATTTTTCTAAAAATATTTTCTAAATTAAAACAATCTTGATAGAGAAAACCATTACTTTTGTCACGTCTTAACATGGCACTGAATTATTCCAATTCGAATCATAATCTTTGTTTTATTCATTTAAACTTTTTTGTAAAATCATTAGGTTTACATCAAGTTTCATGATCGTTTTTCATATTAGAAAATCATAAAATTCTTTTTTAGAAAATGGCAATCACTTCAGCATCTTCCCTTTCTGATAGAATACTTCAAATGACGGAATCGGCAACTATCAAAATGGCTCAAATGGCACGCGACCTTGCAGCCGAAGGTCATGATGTGATCAGTCTGAGCCTTGGAGAGCCTGATTTTGATACTCCGGATCATATCAAAGCTGCTGCAATTGAAGCACTCAATGATGGATATACCAAATATACTCCGGTACCGGGATTAGTGGAACTTCGGGATGCAATTAAAACCAAATTTAAGCGCGACAACAATCTGGATTTTGATTTATCACAAATTGTTGTTTCAAATGGTGCCAAGCAGTCTATCGCCAATGTGTGTCTTGCCATGCTTAACGAAGGCGACGAGGTGATTATCCTGGCGCCATATTGGGTTTCTTATTACGAAATTGTAAAGCTCGGCGGAGGTGTTCCTATTCCTGTTTTTGCAGGAATAAAACAGGATTTCAAAGCGACCGGTCAGCAGATTGAGGATGCAATAACCGAAAAGACCAAATTTGTTCTTTTCTCTTCTCCTTGCAATCCTACAGGCTCTGTTTATAGCTATGACGAATTGAAAGAAATCGCTGATGTAGTTTCCCGCCATGAGGGTGTTTACATCGTTGCTGATGAAATTTATGAATACATCAATTTCACCGATAACCATGTCAGCATAGGCACTTTTGAAAATGTAAAAGACAGAACGATCACTATCAACGGTTTTTCAAAAGGATTTGCAATGACGGGATGGAGGCTCGGATATATGGGTGCTCCTAAGGAAATTGCCGCAGCTTGTAGCAAAATACAAGGCCAGTTCACCTCCGGTGCAACTGCATTCGGCCAAAAGGCAGGCGCCCATGCTTTGCTTTCGGATATGACGCCAACTGATGAAATGCGGGAAGCCTTTTTACAAAGACGAAATATGGTCATTGAATTGCTTCGAGAAATTCCGGGATTTAAGGTAAACAATCCACAAGGGGCTTTTTATATTTTTCCAGACATTAGTCACTATTTTGGTAAAACCGATGGTACCTCCGTTATTAAAAACGCTGATGATTTTTGCCATTATCTTTTAATGAATGCTCATGTAGCTGTAGTCACAGGTTCTGCTTTCGGAGCTGACGAATGTTTCAGGATCAGCTATGCCGCTTCTGAACAACAGTTGAAAGAAGCAATCCGAAGGATTAAAGAAGCTGTTTTAAAGTTGAAATAGAATTAATTGATGTGCGGATTGTAATAAATTTTAAATGCACCTTTTCAGAGGTCTTCTTCCTCCCACTTCCTTTTAAAAAATCAGATTTTCAATCGAAGCCACCTTCGGGATTGTAAATAGGAAATGATTAAAAACAGCATTAAAATCCAATAAAATATTTCAGAAGCCCAGGCCCAAATCAGCCCTCCTGAGGTATACTCTACTACTACATAGATATAAATTAAATACAACACTGCACAAACCGCCTGGATTTTTAAACCATAAAACGTAGCACCTGTCCCTGCCAAACCATTGAAATAAACTCCACCTATTGAAAAAACAAATAAAATACCCAACAACACATAAAAAATTGGTCGTGCATCGGTGATCAAAGACATATCCTCTGATCCCAACAAAGGATAAAGAATAAACTCTGGAAAAAACACCACAGGGAGTGTAATTACCATGGTGATAAACCAACACAATTTCGCAGTCCTCCAAATGATTGGCATGACTGCATCTCTACGGTTTGCACCAATAAAATTACTGACAATTGTATTGATCCCCGATGAAAAACCCCAACATGGAATCGAGAGCACCAAATAAACCATCCGTACCAAATTGGTGATCGCAAGTTCGCGCTCGCCGAGATTTTCTACAATCCCGAAAAATACAAACCAACTTCCCAAACCAACCACTGCTTGAGCAACGATGGGTGATGAGATTTTAAATTGTTTCCGTATCAACTCAAAGTCAATCGAAGGCAATCTAAACAAGTGATAATCTTTGGCTTTTTTATCGTAAAGAATATAAATGATAAAAATAATGAAAGCCACTACTTCTGCGATTGTACTAGCAAGACCAGCACCTGCAATTCCCATTTCCGGCAATCCCCAATGACCAAAAATCAGCGCATAGTTCAATACAATGTTAACCACAGCCAAAATGATCGTGTCTATTACAATAAAAACCGTTTTAGCAACACCAGTATAAAATGCAACCATTGCAACGCCAACATAGCTAAAAAAAACACCCCAAGAACGATACTCAAGATATTCAAGGCTTTTAAAAAATATGACATCAGAGTTGACAAAAAGGCTGAAAAAATAATAACAACCATATTGCATAAACAAAAACATCCCAATCGCTAAAGCCAATTCAAAATAGACCATTGCATAAAATGTACGGCCCACTTCTTTGTAATTGCCTTCTCCCATTCGACGGGCAATCATAATCTGCCCACCCTTTGAAAAGCCAAAACCAATGGCTGCAACTATGAGATAAAAAACCCCAACAAAACCAATGGCTGCAAAATCAAGCTCTGACAAATGGTACAAAAAAACACTGTCACTCAGTGCAATTACATTTTGTACTGCACTTCCCAACATGATCGGCATCGAAATAGAGAGAATTTGTTTATATGATGTGTTCAGCTGCATCTCCAAAAACAATATTAAGGCTTAAAGCTGAATCTGCAAAGTTTGATTTATAATTGTTCGTTGGGATTCCTAATTTAGAATAATTCACAATTTGAGCTTCATTAAAATATCTTCTGAGTTGTCATCACCAAATTGAAATAATTTTCGACCAAAAATTTCAAAACCTTTGTGCCTGTAGAATTCAATACCTGTAATATTTTGGTCCCAGACTAACAACCACATTATCTCAAAATTTCTTTTTATTGAAAACTCCAAACAAAATTTTAATAATGTTGACCCTAAGCCCTTGCCTTTAAACTCATTTAAAAAATATAACCGTTCCAGCTCGACTGCTTTTGCGGGTTTCATTTGATCAGGGCTTCGATCCCACCGTAACTTCGCATAGCCACAA
>JANQFJ010000065.1 GCA_028277915.1 Saprospiraceae bacterium | reverse complement strand
TTTCCTCAAGCAAAATATTTGTCAGCCCGATCACAGCATTCATTGGAGTTCGAATCTCGTGACTCATCGTGGAAAGAAACTTTGCTTTGATTAAAGCGGTGTGTTCGGCCTTCTTTTTAGCGCGCATGATGCGAACGACTCTGTTTAAATAGTGCTTCAAAAGAAGACTCATCATAATGATCACGGCTATTGATATGGTGACATTCCTGAGTAAAACCTCGTTGGCCTTGGCTCCAAAATTTTCATCAACATTTTCTACTAGAACAGCTCCAACTATTTTTTCATTTTGGTTGTAAATCGGTTCAATCGCTGAGAACCATTTCCCCCTTGAATCTTTTAGACCATCAATGGTTCCACCGCTGTTGTACTTTTCGATCAACTCCCTAGGGTTTGATGTGTAAGCATGATTAAACACCGGCTGATCTTCAGTGCTTACACCATAAAAAAGCGCATTATTATTTTCATATTTTGACAATGTGTAAATCGGGGCATTCAATTTAAATTTTGAATGTTGCGTTTTCAACAATTTTTGGATTTGAATAAAATCAGGATCATTACTTTTAAAGATTGAGGTTCCTTTAGTCTGATATTGTTCGATGATCCTTTCAAAAGCATTTCCATCAATTTGAGTTACAACCGTTTTTGCAATTGTGCTTAATTGATTCAATTGGGACTCTTTTTCCTTATTTAAAGCATTATAATGAGCGCTGGTATTCAGAAATATGGTGAGAAAAATAAGACCACAAATGGTTATCCAACCTATACCTTTGGTAATATTGTCTTTGACCTGGGGCTGCGTTTGTTCACTCATATGGTTTCAATAGTGTGTGATTAAAAGGAAAATTCCATCATGCTGTGATGCAGTATCAACAGTTGGATTGAGATATATCTAAAGCTTTGAGGATTTAAAATGAGAAAGTATTACCAGTGAATGTTTAGCAAAAATAGCCATCCTTTTTAATGTCATTTTTTTGCTATTTTAACATTTGTGACATTGAAAATTAAAGGAAACTCTTTTTGGAGTTGTATTTGGAAAAGGAATATTACAATGCACGGAACTAACCAAGCGCTGATGTATGTTTAAAGATTTGTAACTATTGACTATCTTTTTTATTTTTTCTTCAATAACGAAAGCTTATTGACCATCATTTTTATATTTTTAGTAAAAAATTATAATCACTATGAAATGGAGAAGGTTTAATGGACAAACGATAAAACGACCAATTAAAGACGCCGTTGAGGAAACAATCATCAGAGAAATTGATTCTGGTCATAGGCTAAAAGTATGCATCGGGACTGACTCTCAGGTTAGAGGAAGTATCATTGAATTTGCAACTGTCATTGTGTTTTTACGCGAAAAGAAGGGAGGTTTTATGTATATCAATAACAGCAAAACAAAGAAAACTATGGGGATTCGCGAACGAATGATTACCGAAGTTGCCAGATCGGTTCAAATCGCTTATGATCTTTGCGATATTTTAGATGCTTACGATGTTGCCCTTGAAGTTCACGCAGATATCAATACCGATCCACATTTTAAATCAAACACAGCTCTAAAAGAAGCAATGGGCTATATCCTTGGAATGGGCTTTGTATTTAAGGCGAAACCTGATGCTTTTGCCAGTTCCAGTTGCGCTGACAAGGTAGTTTAGTGCGCATTACAAAACTTCAGAATTGAGGATTCAGTTTATTGAAGAATAAAAAATAGGTTTTGTTGACTAAAAATGTTGTTGAAACTTGCATGAGATCATTTTTCTCTATACGTTTGTAATACACGTCCTGACTACAACAAATTTATAGTATTCGAAAATGATTGTTTTTTCTAAAAAATTTTCAATCATTAAAAAAGGAGTTCCTTCGGGACTTCTTTTTTAGTTGAAGGACTTTTAAACTTCTTATTTTCAGCTTTTTCCATTCCTTATTATGTGCTCAAATTGAACCTTCAATTCGGTTTTTTGACTATTTTTGTTGTAAGGGAAAGCATTAAAAAATGATTTCCAACAAAACAAAACAGAGAAGACAATGATTCAGGTTTTTATTACCGGAGGAACTTTCGACAAAGAGTATAATTTTATAACCGGAGAACTTTATTTTAAAGATACTCACCTCAAGGAAATGTTTGAACGAGGGAGATGTACTTTGGATATTGATATCAAAACATTGATGATGGTCGATAGTCTTGAAATGACTGATGCAGACAGGGATATCGTTGTACATAATTGCCGAAAGACGAGTAGCAAACATATTTTAATTACCCACGGCACTGATCGAATTGTCGAAACAGCTAAGGTTCTTGCAGATGCAAATATCGAAGGGAAGACGATGGTTTTGACAGGGGCGATGGTGCCTTATGCTTTTGGAACTTCTTCTGATGGTTTTTTTAATTTAGGGAGTGCCTTGGCTTTTGTGCAAACGCTTTCTCCCGGGGTTTATATCGTCATGAATGGCCGATATTTTGATTGGGACAACGTAAAGAAAAACCGCAGAACTGGAAATTTTGAAGAAGTGAATCCAATTGAATTTCCTAATTGAAGATTTTTTAAATATTAGAAAAAAGACCACAAATTTGGAATATTTAGGATTATTATTTGAAATTATATTTTTGGCTGTTGGTGTTTATCTGTACTTGTTTTCGATTGGAAAATTGACTTCCAAAGACCCTGAAATTCAGAAAAAAGCAGAAGCTTTTCGCCAAAAAAACAAATCCTGGATGCGAATCGCAGCTCTTCTTTTAATGGCATTGATGAGTGTCAATATTTATTTGCATATCGTAGAATTAGCGAATTGACCTGGGTAACGATTTCATGACCTCTCAAATTAAATCACTAAGCTTGACATTTTTATTCATTTATGAATACCTACGTTCAAATCCAGCCTATTGGTGATTATTTTAAAAATGATAAAAATGGGTTTGTAATTAATCCTGCGTCATGGGATAACATTCCAATCAAATGGCACCCCGTTGTTGAGCAAATCAAACAAAGCTACTTCAATCAACTTGGTGATACACTGCACAGCGTTTACTTAAGAGGCAGTATTGTTAGAGGGTGTTTGGTTGATGGACTATCAGATCTCGACACATTTGCAATTGTGAAAGGAAACGGAAAACGATGGGAAAATGCCTATTGGGCTAATGCATTGAATACTTTTCTTACAAAAAATTATGACTTTGTCAGCGAAGTGGAATTGATGTTGAGTTCTGTGAATGACGAAATAATTTTTGAGAACCCAAATGTTGCAATGATGATTAAAACGCAGTCGCTGTGTGTGTTTGGCGATGATTTGGGGAATTCAATCCAAAATTATAAACCTGACAAATCAATGATGCTCAATTATCGATGGGTTGAATCTGATTATCTGGAATTCATTGAAAAGAATAAAGTCAGTAATGAAGAACTTAAAAATTTTATCAAAGTACTCATAAGAGCGGGGTTTGAACTTGTGATGGAAATGGAAGGAAAATATACGCCCGATCTTTTCTATTGTTATAAAAGTTTTAGCAAATATTTTCCGGAATGGAAAGAGGCTATGGAAAAAGCTCTTTTCTATTACTTGAATCCATCTGATATAAATGAAAAAATGATGCAATCCATTTTGGAATTGGGTGAATGGCTGGTGGGAAAAGTTAAATTACGTCTGCTATAAAGCAGATTGGAATGTGTTTTCCATTTCCTGCAACCTGTTTTGAGATTTTAGTCATTAATTTAGTATTATTGCAATCTTATTTTAAAAGATTTTGATTAATAATTTCTTTAGAAAGAGTGCAATTTTTCAATGAACATTTCTT
>JANQFJ010000302.1 GCA_028277915.1 Saprospiraceae bacterium | reverse complement strand
TAGCCCCTTCAATACCAATGCTTCCCCACGGCATATAATCATTTTGTAAATCAATGAGGATTAATGTTTTCAAAGTGACTAGTTTTTGGTTTATGAATTATTTAAACTGAACCCCAAATCCCAAACCAAATAACTACCCCTATTCATCCTTGCCGTAAAGTTTTTTGCTGGCTTCTTCATATTTATCTCCTGGTGACCATTTTGGTGCTTCGTCTCGGTCAGCAATCAGTCTGACTAAATGAGAAAATGTTTTACAAAAAGTTAATAAATAATCATAATCTATTGACTCAGGATTATCAATTACCTGATGATAATATTTTGCAATTTCCGGGGTAAATCCGGTAGTTCCAGGACTTATACTTGGCGCAGGAATACCTTTGATTGCAAAATTTACATTATCTGAACGATCAAATAAGTTTTGCTCTGGTGCCGGATCTGCTATGACCCTTAAACCAAATTTTTGAGCAGCTTGATTATATTCCTGAGTTACATTTATACGGTCATATCCAACAACCGAAATTGCATTGGTGTCATCATAACCTGCCCCATCTGTGTTCAGATTTATAACTGTTTGGTTTAAAGGTATTAAAGGGTTTTCGACATAGTATTTAGAGCCTAATAAACCCATTTCCTCTGCTGTGCAAGCCAATAAAATTACACTTCTTTTTGGAGGAGATTGTGCTAGTGTTTTAGCCGCTGCAAGCAAAGCTACTGTTCCCATACCATTGTCCCTTGCTCCATTAAAAATACTGTCTTCAGGTGTGTACATTGCTCCGCCTTGCTCTCCAACACCAACATGGTCATAGTGGGCTGTGATTAATACAAATTCATTTTTTAATTCTGGATCAGTACCTTCGATTAGCCCAATCACATTGTTTGAAGGTTTTGGATAGGATTTGGCACCTGAACTAGATAGTTTTACAGTCATTGGTTCTCCTTTGGATAAAGCTGCAGTTGCATTACCATCATTTTCTTTTATCCAGCCATAAACTAAATTTTCAACATTCTGGTTGTCATTTTCTTCGGCTATTTCGAGCCTTTCCCGACTAAAATATTTGCTAAAAAATTGCCAGGGAAATGAAAGCCTATACAATTCAATTAGAGCAATGGCTCCATGATTTGCAGCAATTTGGCGCTTGGTTGACATTGCTTTGAAAGTCGCATAAGGATTATTGTTTTCAGGCATTCCAGAAATAACAAAAACTATTTTGCCTTTAACGTCCAGGTCTTTATAATCATTGATCCCTTTCTCTTCATCAACCCAACCATGGTTGGCAAAAACAGCTTCAGCAGATGTGTCAATTGCAGTTCCAGTTAAGATTAGAAGATTTTTTCGATTAGTATAAATAGATTCTCCCCATTGTAATTTTCCTTCTTTCGCGGGTTCTACATTTTTAAAAGGGATAGTTTGAAAATATTCTTTAGCCCCGTCAACCTGTTTCAAACCATATGATCTGTATTGTTCTGCTATATAGCGTGCTGCTATTTCACTTCCAGGATCTGATGTTCTTCTTCCTTGTAACTCATCAGAAGCGAGAAATCTCAAATGGGCTTCCACTTCTTGTTTTTGGATACTGAGTTCGGGTAAATCACCAGCCATTTGTGCGCTAAGAATATTAGCAAAAAATGTTAAAAGTATTATTGTAAATAAAGCTTGTAATCTGTTCATTATTAAATTTTTATAAATGTACGAATTGGGATTTTATTATTGAAAAATAACAATCATTTGTAAATTTTGACCTTTGCAATGCCTTCCGAAAAATCACGGGCATCGAAAATTCCTGAAGATTCATGAAATTTGACAATTCCTCGTTTATCGATAAAAGTCATCGATCGTTTATAAATCACCCTTGCCATTCCTTCTTTAAACTTCCAAGCTATCGGAAATCTTGCACTAATGACATGATTCCCTTTTCTATCCACAAAACCCCATAGACCTTTGAGTTCAAAAGCGGCAAGTCCTTCCGAATAATCGTACAAAATACCATATTGAGCTGGTAAAATTTCGATTCCGTTTTTATCAATCAAACCAAATTTTCCATTTTCATAAAACCTCCAAAGCTCTTCTCCAGCATATTCCAAAATTTCAAATTTTGGCTTCAATGTAAAACGGCCATTTTTATCAATCAAACCAAATAGTTTATCTTTTTTTGCAGCAGCGACCCCATCATGAAAATCTGTAGCACGCTTAAATTCAGCTTTGACCAAAACTTTACCATTTGCTTCTAAAAAACCGAATTTTTTACCTTTTTTAAACCTGAAAGTTCCATTAATATTGTCATAAATCTTATCATATCGTGGTTCAACAACAACTTCACCATTCTTATCGATAATACCATATTTTTTATTTTTTGAAACGATGGCAAAACCATTTTTAAAGTCTCTCGCTTTGTCAAATTTTGTTGAAATCACCTTACTCCCAGCATTATCCAAAAAATCAATCCCGTCATTCGATTTTATTAATGCAAGACCCTCGTTGAAGTCGTTGGCTAAATTGTAAATCAAAGGAATTACAGTTTTTCCACTTTCATCAATAAAACCAAATTGGTAATTGAAATCCTGGACTTTTGCCAAGCCTTCTTGGAAAGGCCAAATATGTTTATAAGTTGGTTCAAGGATAAATTCTCCTTTTTTATTGATCAAGCCCCATTTACCTTTTATCCTGACAGAAGCTTTACCTTCAGAGAAATCTTCAGCTTCATCAAAATTATTTCCTATGATTTGATTGCCATGCTTGTCAATAAAACCCCACTTATACCTTTCGACATCGTATTCTTCTTCAAGCGGAGGGAGATCAGGTTCTTCTGTAGTCGGTGTTTCTTTATTATTGTTAACAGGTTCATTTTGGCATGCAAAAACGAACATCAAAATAAACAAATAATAAAGTTTGATTTTCATACTTTGATATTGGCCACAACTCCTTTATTGAAATGCTTCTGGCTAAAACTTGTTTACAGTAAAGTGAAAATGCAATTATACCAATAAGTCTGTTGATAAGTTTATTTTTTCGATAAATTCCTTTTTCCTTCATTCAAAAAAGAAATATTATGAGTTTTTCAAGCAAAAAATATAAGTTAAAAAAAGAAAGGATTCTTCGTCTTGGATATTTATTTCTTTGTAACACCTCATTGTTTGATTCGTCTATAATCTGAAAAAAGTTGGTAATATTCCAAATTAATAAACGTTCTTTATTTGATGAAAATGCTTTTGAAAAAATAAACCCAAAATACCATTGTTTCCCTGATTTTGCCTAATGAATAAATTTTACTTTTCACTGCCTGTATTATTTTTTTTATGCCTTTTTCAATCAAAATGGCAATTTTTTACGTCTGAACAAGGAAAATTCACCGTACTTGCTCCAGGTGAATTTGTAGAAAAAATTAATGAAATCGAAACACCCATCGGTAAAACAGCATATCACACTTTTATATATCAATCAGAAGATGACAAGGCGGATAATTTGGTCTACATGGTGAGTTATTGTGATTATCCTGAAGGCAGTATTCACTCGGATTCCTTGGAATTAGTCAAAGAATTTTTCAAAACTACCGTTGAAAGTTCGTTAAAAAGTGTTAAAGGAGAGCTTTTTTATTCTTCTGAAATTAATTTGGGCCAATATCCTGGAATGTTATGGCGGATCAATTACAAAGATGGGGATGCAACCATTAAAACAAAATCCTTTTTAGTTGGAAGAAGATATTATTCTGTACAGACGATAACTTATAGAGAAAAAGGGTTGAATTCTATGATTGACAAATTTTTAGATTCTTTTGCTTTAATTGAATAAAGACTCGAAACTACTCACAAAAGATTACAGATCTCATCCGATTGATAGCTGCGCTCACAAAGGTGATCGTGGCTATTTTTTTTAACTTAGCAATATGGGAAGAATCAAAATTATAAAAGGTGATATCACCAAAACCAATGTCGATATTATTGTCAATGCTGCAAATTCCTCATTGCTGGGAGGTGGAGGAGTTGATGGTGCAATCCATCAAGCCTGAGGACCAACCATTTTGGAAGCTTGTCGCAAAATAAGAGCTGCTCAAGGTGCTTGCCCAACTGGTGAACCAGTAATTACGACTGCAGGGGATTTGCCGGCGAAATATGTAATTCACACCGTTGGCCCCATTTGGAGCGGACATGACATCCAAAGGAAAGAAAAAGAACTAAGTAATTGTTATTTAAACAGTTTAAATCTGGCAGTTGAATATAAAGCAGAAACCATTGCTTTTCCAAATATCAGCACAGGGATTTACAATTTTCCAATAACAAGGGCAGCAGATATTGCAATTGAAACAGTACAAAGGATTTTGAAAGAAGAAAAACAGATAAAAGAAGTTCAATTTGTATGTTTCGATGAAGAAAATTATAATCTTTACCTCAACAAGTTGAAAGAACTATCCGCTTAAAATCTAAACATTCGTTCAATGAAAATAGCGATTTTCCCGGGATCATTTGATCCGATTACAGCTGGCCATGTTGATATTGTAAAACGGGCTGTTCCTCTTTTTGATCAGATAATTGTTGCTATTGGGGTGAATACTCAAAAAAAATATCTTTTTCCTTTCCAACAAAGAATGGATTGGTTGGAGTTGGTTTTTAAAAACGAACCTACAGTTAAAGCAGATTCCTATGAGGGGCTGACAGCACATTATTGTAATAAAATAGGCGCGAAATATATGATCAGGGGCTTGAGGAATGCCTCTGACTTCGACTATGAAAAGACCATTTCCCAATTGAACAACATTGTAGGCCATGGGCTGGAGACGGTATTTTTGATTAGTCGTCCAAGGTTTTCTCACATCAGTTCTACCATTGTTCGGGAAATCATCAAAGGCAAAGGGGATGCTTCTCCTTTTTTGCCGGATGAGATTCGAATATCATAGGTTTATGTCTTCTGGTTTAATTCCTTTTCAAAACTATGTGTTTGGTTTTTTATATCACTTTTAAAATGGTACATTTGCAGCAATTTTTAACAACCATTTTTTAAAGAACATAAATACTATGTCAAACGCAATTTTTGAAGTCCCTATAGCGGTAAACGAACCGGTGTTGAGTTATGCTCCGGGATCCGTTGAAAGAGCTGAAGTCAAAGCAGCGCTCGCAGATTTAAAATCTAAAAAATTAGACATTCCAATGTATATCGGTGGTGAAAAAGTAACCACTGAAAATAAAGTTGAAATCAATCCCCCTCATGAAACAAGTCATGTTTTGGGGCATTATTCAAAAGGTAGTTCAGAACATGTTGCGAAAGCTATTGAAGCAGCTATGGCTGCAAAAGAGGAGTGGGAAAAAATGAACTGGCACGACAGGGCTGCTATTTTCCTAAAAGCTGCAGATTTGCTCTCTGGGCCATACAGGGCAAAGATGAATGCTGCAACCATGCTGGCACAATCAAAAAATATCTTTCAGGCTGAAATTGATGCGGTAGCTGAATTTTGTGATTTTTTACGGTATAACGTTCAGTTTATGACGCAGATTTATTCTGAACAACCTGAAAGTGCACATGGAACCTGGAATCGAATGGAACACAGACCTCTCGAAGGTTTTGTATTTGCTTTAACACCATTCAATTTTACATCAATCGCTGGAAACCTCCCTTCATCTCCTGCAATGCTCGGCAACGTCGTTGTCTGGAAACCTGCTGAGACCCAAATCTATTCTGCCTCACTTATTATGGAAATATTTGAAGCTGCAGGCCTACCAAAAGGTGTTATCAACCTGGTCTATGCTGACGGACCTGTGATGGGAGATGTGATTTTAAACCACCGAGATTTTGCAGGATTACACTTCACCGGAAGTACAAAAGTTTTCCAAATTTTGTGGCAAACGATCGGCAATAATATTTCGAAATTTAAGAGCTATCCTAGAATAGTAGGAGAGACTGGCGGTAAAGATTTTGTCATTGCACATCCTTCCGCAAATGCTGTCGAAGTAGCCACCGCCCTGTCTCGTGGTGCATTTGAATTTCAGGGACAAAAATGCTCAGCAGCATCGAGAGCATATATTCCACGTAGCCTTTGGAGTGATGTTAAGAAATATCTTTCAGAAGATTTAACATCTATGAAAATGGGATCTCCGGAAGATTTCACCAATTTTATCAATGCTGTAATCGATGAAAGAGCCTTTGACAAAATTTCTGGATATATCGCTGAAGCGAAAAAATCTTCAAGCGCTGAAATTATCCTTGGCGGTGAATATGACAAATTAGTTGGATATTTTATCGAACCTACTGTGATCCTTACGGAAGATCCACACTTTGTTACTATGGAAGAGGAAATCTTCGGTCCTGTGTTGACGATCTATGTTTTCGATGATGAAAAATATGAAGAAACACTTGATCTGATTGATAATACTTCACCATATGCATTGACGGGAGCAGTTTTTGCGAAAGACAGAAAAGTGATCAGCGATACAACTTACCGCTTAAGGAATTCCGCAGGAAACTTTTACATCAATGACAAACCAACTGGTGCAGTTGTTGGTCAGCAACCATTTGGCGGAGCAAGAGGTTCCGGAACAAATGACAAAGCAGGGTCAATCCTGAACCTGTTGAGGTGGATTTCACCACGAACGATCAAAGAAAATTTTGTTCCACCAGTTGAATATCGTTATCCTTTTTTACAGAATGACGAAGAATAATCGCAGGATAATCGAATATTAATGATCTTTTCAAAAAAGTAACCGAGTTGGTAAAATTCGGTTTCTTTTTTTTGGATTGGCGTAGGGGATAATGGCAAAATAAATGTCATACAATAGCATTTAATCATAAAATCACCTGGATCGAAAATAGAATTAAACGACCTCCGTTAAAAATAGATCAAATAAACACCTTATATGAAAACCAAAACACTGACACTACTTTTTTGCCTTTTTACAACCCTGAGTTTTTCACAGACCAAAAAACACACTATTAGTGGATATTTTGAAGACAAACTGTCCGGTGAAAAATTGATTTCTGCAAATGTTTATGATTATAAAAGTGGAAAAGGAACCGTAACTAATACCTACGGATTTTTTAGCCTGACATTACCTGCTGATTCCATTCATCTTTCATTTTCTTATATTGGTTATCAAACAGAAATCGTCAAATTGAAATTAGAAAAAGATGTTACTTTAAACATCAGACTGGTTTCAGACATTCAACTGGAAGTTGTAGAGGTAGTAGCTGAAAAGCAAGCCAAAATTGAGGAAGAAACGCAAATGAGTGTCGTAGAAGTTCCAGTGGAACAAATTAAAAAAGTTCCGGCGCTGTTGGGGGAAGTAGATGTATTAAAGGTTTTACAATTGCTGCCTGGAGTACAATCCGGAGGTGAAGGACAGAACGGTTTATATGTCCGAGGTGGAAGCCCGGATCAAAATTTGATATTGCTGGATGGTGTTCCTGTTTACAATGTTTCACATCTGCTGGGTTTTTTCTCTGTCTTTAATGCCGATGCTATAAAAAATGTCACGTTGACAAAAGGTGGTTTTCCAGCCCGATTTGGTGGGCGCCTTTCTTCTGTTTTGGAAATTAATATGAAAGAGGGAAATAATCAGGGTTTTCATGCTGAAGGGTCATTTGGACTGGTAGCTTCCAAACTTACGATAGAGGGCCCAATTGTTAAAAATAAAACTTCATTTATCGTTTCTGGAAGAAGAACATATATTGATTTTCTAGCAAGGCCTTTGATAAAATCGCAACAAACAGGAGATCAGGAATTTGACATCAAGCTTTATTTCTATGATCTGAATGCAAAGATCAATCATAAATTCAATGATAAACATCGACTATTTTTAAGTGCCTATCTGGGGGAAGATGTTTTTGGAGTCAATTCATTGGAAAAGTATAATGATGGCGATTATTTTAGACTGGATAACAGAACAGATTGGGGAAATATCACTTCAGCGCTACGTTGGAATTATATGATCAACAATAAACTTTTTGCAAATACAACCCTTACGTATAGCAAATACAAATTTGACCTGGTCACTTCAAGTGAAGATTTTTACGATGACAATTTAAGTTCTTTTGGGGCTAAATATTTTTCAGGAATTACAGATTACGCGGCAAAAATTGATTTTGACTATATTCCCGATCCAAATCATTTTATAAGGTTTGGCACAAGCGTGACTCATCATACCTATGATCCTGGAGCCTTTCAATTTGAACTTACCGTGGATGATACGGAGTTTGATACGGTGTTGGGATCCCAGCAAGCAAAGTCCCTTGAATATGCCTTGTATGTTGAAGATGATATGCAATTTGGCGCCTTGAAAGCTAATCTTGGCGTACATGCCTCAGCTTTTAAAGTTCGTGGAAATGATGACGAATTCTATTATTCTATTCAGCCTCGTGTAGGGCTAAGGTATCTTTTGAACAATCAGATGGCGATCAAAGGATCATTCAGTACCATGGCGCAGTATATCAATTTGCTAACCAATGAATCACTGAGCTTACCAACAGATTTATGGGTTCCGAGTACAAAACGAATAAAACCGCAAACCTCCTGGCAAGTTGCCCTGGGGGTTGCCAAAACGATCTGGAAAGATTATGAATTTTCCGTTGAAGGGTATTACAAAGAAATGAATAATGTCATTTCTTATAAAGAAGGCGTAGATTTTATCGGGCTTGAAAATGACTGGCAAGACAAAGTGACACAGGGCGATGGTGATTCGTATGGTGTGGAATTATTTTTTCAAAAAAAGAGAGGAAAAACCACGGGCTGGATAGGTTACACCCTGAGTTGGAATAATCGCCAGTTTGATGACATCAACAGCGGTGAAAAGTATCCGTTTAAATATGACCGTCGGCATGATATTTCCCTGCTGCTTTCGCATCAATTGACCAAAAGAATTGCCTTTACGGCTGCCTGGGTTTATGGAACAGGAAATTCTATCACATTGCCGCTTTATCGTTACAATGTTCCTTACCATGTTGATTTTGAGACTGGAAATGTTTACACCAGAGAAATTGAAACCATTGGTTCCAAAAATGCATTCAGGATGAAAGCTTACCATCGCCTGGATATAAATTTCGAATTTTATAAAAAAAGAGGAAATTTTGAGCGATGGTGGATCATTGGAGCCTACAATGTTTACAATCGAAAAAATCCTTATTTTATCTATTCTGGAAGAGATGAGGAAGGTGAAAGGGTATTCAAACAAGTTAGTCTTTTTCCGATCATTCCGTCAGTAACTTATCGGTTTAAATTTTAATGTAAAACCTATTGAAATCCATTTAGTATGAAAATAATAAACTGCTGCGCCATCTTTTTGTTGTTGAGTATTTTTAGTTGTAAGGAAGATTTTTTTGAACAAGTAGTTGAATTGGATATTCCAGAACATATGCCTGCGCTGGCTGTCTCAGCCAATTTTTCGGATATCGATACCAATTTAGTGGTTTTTGTTTCGAATAGCGTAGGTGTCCTTGAACCCGATCAACCTGCAATCGTGGAAAATGCAACGGTCGAATTATTTAAAAACAATACACTTATCCATAGTTTGAATTACAAAGCAAACGGTCTGTATGGGGTCGCTGGAGTTGATCCAATTGGTAACTTTGCCGCTGAATATCTTCTTAAAGTACAAGCACCCGGATTTGAGGAAATCACTTCCATTCAGCAAATGCCACAGGCAGTTGCCATTACCGAAGCGGATTATGAAATAGATGGAGCAATCACCCCTGATGGAGATCGTGCAAATAATATTTCTATTACATTTCAAGATCCCGGTGGCCTTGAAAATTATTATTCGATCAGTGCTTTGGGAAGGGTAAGTTCGGGTGGTTTTGAATATGAGAACATGGTTTATTTGTCTTCGTTTAATCCAATTGTAGAAGAAGGAGAGCAATTTTTAGTTTTTTCGGATGCTACCTTTGATGGAAAGGAAGTCAAACTCAATTTTTATACGTATGATGATTTACCACAAAATATTGACAGCGTTGAATTGGATATTAGTTTAATTTCGATAACAAAAGATCGGTACTTTTTTGAAAAATCATTGAATATTTTTAATAATTCGGATGGAAATCCATTTGTGGAACCCGTAGTAGTGCATAGCAACATTGAAAATGGACACGGTATTTTCACCTTGGAATCCAGGTCAGTTTTTACGCTAAAGATTTTGTAGAGTTAATTTAAATATAGCCAATGAACCAATAAACGACATAGCCAACCCACTCTTTGATCAGAAGCTCCCAGCGGTTGAAACCACTCGAGTTCGGGAAAATTAAAGCAGAGGGGATGAACCGAATTTCTTCACTGATAATGTCTGTGCTAAATGGTGTAAACTCCAAATTCTCTTTTCTGAAACAGGCTTTTGACCGTCTCATATGAAAGGCAGAAGTTATTAAGAGGCATTTGGTGTTCGGGAATTCTTTTTCCAATAATTGTTTTGTAAAAACCGCATTTTCATGAGTATTTCTGGAACGGGCTTCAATGATTAAATCGTTCTCGACAACTCCCATTTTAAGCAAAAAAGATTTAATTTCGTTGGCTTCTTTAGAAGATTGTTTTATAAGGCTGCCGGTTCCGCCAGTGAGCAATATTTTTTTGATTTTTCCGTCTTTGTACAATTCTAATGCCTGTGTGAGTCTATTGGCATTTGTACTAAAATTATATCGTTCTCTGGGTTTTATATTAAAATTGGTATAACCACCAAGAACGATTCCGATATCATAATTCTGATTTAGGCTGGATATAGGGTAGATGTCTGATTCCCATGTTTTCATTGCAAGATTTAGAATAAATCCGTTACTGAAAAATATCAGGAAAAACACAGCGAAATTTCGACAACGTTTTTTCCATTTCGGTTTTTTAGAAAACACAGAATAAATCAACAAGCCAACGATCCAATTTAGTGGTTTGATAAGGAAAAGCAATACCTTCGAAAGGATAAAAAACATTTAATTTTCGACAATTATTTTAAAAAAATGGAGGTGGTTTGGGGCCTGAAAGCAATTGGCCCAAAAAAATGTCAACTCTTGAAGGTTCAAAAATAGAAAACATCGTCATTGTAAAAACAAATCCAAAAACAGCCCCCCAAAAATGAGCATCGTGTCCGATATTATCTATTCCTTTTTTGCCCATATAGGAAGAATACCATAAAAAGCCAATACCTATTACAATTGCAGGCAAAGGAGGAAATCTAAACCATTCCCATGGACCAAATATTATGAATGCGAAAACAATGGCGGAGGTGCCTCCTGAAGCTCCCAATGCCCCATAGTAAGGATTGTGCTTGTGTTTGAAATAATCAGGGAGAGAAGACAAAATAATTGCTCCGAGGTATAACCCGAGAAATAATATTTTACCGAGGCTAGGAGAAAATATCATATCAAAGGCATATTCAATTTGTCTTCCAAATACGTATAAAACATACATGTTTATCAACAAATGTCCCCAATCCGCGTGTACGAAACCATGAGTAAGAAATCGATAGTATTCCTTATGTTTTTTAATAGATCTCGGATGCAACAGGAGTTTTTCTTTCATTGATATATTGCTAAATGCCTGATAAGAAACTATTCCCGTCAAGATAACTATGATAAGTGTCAATGAAATTCCTGTTCCCATGATTCTTTCGTGTGTGATAGTTAAAGTTTACTTTCTAATTTATTGATTATGATACGGAGTACCTTTAATAATGGTCATAGCCCTGTATAATTGTTCCATATATATCAATCGGATTAATTGATGAGAAAAAGTCATTTTCGACAAGGCAATTTTTTTGTTTGCTCTTTCATACACTGTTTTTGAAAATCCGTATGCTCCGCCAATTAGAAAAACAATTCGCTTTTGTGAATTTAGGAATTGTTTTTCTAAGAATTGAGCAAATTCCAGCGAAGTAAAATCCATTCCTCTTTCATCCATTAAAATCAAAAAATCGTCTTTGTGCAGTTTTTGGAGAATTTGATCACCTTCTTTTTGCTTGATTTGATCGGGTTTTAGGTTTTTAGTATTTTTCAGATCAGGAATGATTTTCCATTCAAATGAGAGAAAGTGTTTGAGCCGCTTTTCATAAATTTCCATCCCTTCTTTCAAATAATCAAAACTGGTTTTGCCAACCATCCAAAGTTCAACTTTCATATTCAATCAATAAATGGGACAATTATAAATTAAAAATAATGAAATTTGAAAGAAATTAGATAAATAGCAGTCTGGATTAGAAATTTCTTAGCTTCGATGATCATTTTGAAAGAAATCCTTTATAGCAGACCATCTGTTATGAATAATTGGTATTCAAGTTCAAAAAATAAATGTTCAACTAAAACAAAGGCCAATTTGTTTTCATTCGAGTGTTTATATTGTATATTGAAATAAAAACCGAAATATGAAAAACGTCTATTTTGTCCGTCATGCTAAATCCAGTTGGGAAGATCCTTCTTTGAGGGATATTGACCGGCCGCTTAATCGCAGAGGATTGCGTGATGCCCCTTTTATGGCGAAAGTATTGAAAAGTAAAAATGTGCAACCGGATTTGATAATATCGAGTCCTGCGAACAGAGCTTTGACTACTGCAAAGTATTTTGCCCAGGAACTGAATGTTTCTGAGAAAAATATTAAAGTTAGAAACTCCGTATATGGAGCTTATCCTGAGGATGTTATTCGTTTGTTGAAAGGATTGGATGATCACATTGAAACAGTAATGGTCTTTGGACATAACCCCACATTTACAAGTATTGTCAATCGTTTTACCACAGAATATATCGCAAATGTGCCAACCTGTGGAATTGCAAAAGTTGAAGCTGATATTGAATCCTGGCAAGCTCTGAATGAATCAAATACTGTTCAAACAGAATATTATTATCCAAAACAATATTTCTAGTGAGAAAAAGAATTTGGGCTTTGTTTTGTAGTTGTTTTTTACTTTTTACTTATGGATGTGAAAAAGAAGAGAAGCCTTTGCTCCCACCGGAAAAGTTGGTTGAAATGCTTGTGGACGCACACTTAATCGAAGCGGCATTGCTTGGATTTTCAGATCTACAAAAGGATAGCTTGACGGCCATTTATTATCAGCAAATCTACGAAATACATGAAGTTTCAAAAGATAGTTTTGAAGCAGAAATGAACTATTTAAAAAGCCATCCGGATTATTTTGGTGAAATTTATGAAAAAGTGCTGGAAGAAATCAGCAAACGCGAAGCAGAATTAAAATAAAAAAGTAAAGCCATCAGAGATGAAGACTTTACTTTGACTTATGAGAGAATAATTAAAAGGCAGCACAAATATATCAATAAAATATGTTTATCTCTAACTGCTAAAAAAGGAATTTTGTCGAAAGTTTAAAAATTAACAATTACTTAATCTAAAAAAGAGTATTTACAGGAATGGCGGCCCTAATTTTGCAGAAACCGTAAAAAAAAGTGTTATGACAAACGACAATTATTCTATTTTGGTAGTCGATGATGAGCCTGATATTCTTGAATTTATTAGCTATAATTTAAAAAAAGAAGGCTTCAAAGTAGCTGTTGCAGAGAACGGGAT
>JANQFJ010000297.1 GCA_028277915.1 Saprospiraceae bacterium | reverse complement strand
CTGCACAATCCGTTGCAAAGTAAGTAATTTCATTAAGTCCAACCGGTAACATCGCCATTACACCGCTGATGGGATCAACGGCAACCTCAGATCCACCATTTATATTATATTGAAAAATAAGGCCATTTGGTGTATTTGAATCGTAATCTATTGAAGCATTTACTGTACTTCCTCCACAAATATCATTGATCGCAGAGGCAGGTTGACCGTTAGGAATATTCGGAGAAAGCGTAATGGTCAAAGTTCCATCAGTAGTCCAATCATTGAAATTAGAGGCAGGGATCATTACTGAAGTCGTAGAATTGTCACATTGGTTTAATGCGTTATTGGTCTGTCCCAGAATAGTCCCATCTTCACCCAGAATGGTAAAATATTCTTCCGTAGCTTCTGCGTCTGTGTTCACTAATTCAATGCTTAACGAAACAGGTGCTGAAACAGAACTCGGAGGGATTGAAATCCCTGTAAATGCTAAAACAACGGAGTCAACCGCAGTATTTGGATCCCCAGGATTTTCAGAAGTAATTGGTACAGAAATATTAAAAAATTCTTCAACAACATTGTTAGCGCATTCATCAGTAATAATCGGGATTGGCAAATCAAATGTAGTTTCACAAAGCCCAGAGTCATTTGAAGTTGTAATATCTGATGGACAATTTTCAAATACAGGAGCAGTTTCATCAACAACATTGAAGGTCGCTGTTGATACAGATGCATTTCCACACAAATCGTAAACTACAAAATCAACAGTTTTTGAACGGTAAACTCCCATCACCGGAGAAGGGCAAATCGCTGCATCCAATTCCGTAGGAGTTATTCCAGGATAGGTCAATGTATCATTGATATCATACGATCCCGGAATAGCAGCAAACCAGCGCAGTGCGGCAGTAGCAGTACAATTGTCTGAAGCACTTGCATTTCCGAAATCAGCCAGCCAGGTTGAAAAGGCACTTTCCGCATTTGTATCAGTATCACAAACATAATCCTCATCAATCGCTTCATTTGTGAAAGTTGGATTCGTAATATCCTGAACTGTGATCAATTGAACTCCGGAAGCAGAATTTAAACAATCGTCTTCAACAGACCAGGTCCTTGAAATCGTGTAACTATGTGGGCAATAACCGATCGTCGTGACATCCGAATAATACAATATTGGATTGAGATCACAATTATCCAATACTGCCATTGGCGTGCCTGTTACCAACAAATCTCCTGCACTTTCACAATCAACTGTAATATCTGAAGGCAGTACAAAAGTTGGGTCTGTATCATCAAAAACGGTAACCGCCCTGCTCTCCACGCTCGAGTTTCCAAATTCATCTACAGCTGTCCATGTCCAGGCAATAAAATACGAATGATCACAAGTTCCCGGAATAATCGTTTCGTCAAAAGAAATTGCAGGATCATCATCACAATTATCAGTTGCAACAGCAACATCAGGACCTGGAACTGCATCACATTCAACTGTAATGTCCGCCGCAATCCCTGTAATTACCGGAGGAATAGTATCCACAAAATCTATTGTAAAAGTAAAAAGCGAATCATTTCCTTGGTTGTCTTCCGCCAAATACGTCACTTCAACCTGTACTCCAGGAGGAACTGTATCGCCCTGAGCATATCCTCCACTTATATCTTCGAGATCAAAATAGTTGATCATTTGACCATTTCCGGGATGTGCAGGTGCTACTGTGGGTGTGGTATTGCCCCAATCCAGAACAGCGACACAATCATCATCCGAATAAATCGTATCCGGGCCGGTATATTCAAAAATAAAATGCTGTGCATCCAAAGTGTTTTGGATACTTAAAAAGCAAAGCAATAACAGACCTGCGAAGTATTTTGCTTTTTGTAACCAGTTTTTCATTCTCTGTTTGTTTATGAATATCGAATGGCAAAAAATTAATGAACACCATTCATTTCAATTTCTCTTAAAAAACAAATGCTTCGGAAAAATGCTTTGGCTCTACACGTTTTTTGGTTTTGTACCAAAAGAATAAAATTAATGGCTGTACTAAAAAATGGGAAAACCTTTTCTATTCTAAAAGGAGTACAAATTTTAAAACCAAGTACGGTGAAAGCGTTGGATTTTTCGTTTTTGGGACTCATTTCACATTGCTGTTTTAAGAAGTCCTTTTCAAAGGGTTTCACAATAAAGGGACATCCAAAATAATAAAAATTTCAGAATTACAATGTCAGGCGGGTGGCCTCTCTTAGTATTTTGTTTTAGATGGTTTGATCAAATCTTACTTTTTCCCCTTTAAAAAGCATAATTCAAAAATTCTCAATGGGCAAATTCGCGGTCTTTAAACCCAGTCAGCCTTTAAAATACTGCCTAAAAAATGGCTCTATCCATACTCAAAAGTAATTAAACTTTTAAAATTTTCATCAAAAATAACGGCAATTATTTGTTAAATAAAATGGAAAGACACCTGCGTTATAACGCTTATTTACAAAGGGTTTACAAATTTATTTAATATAAATATTACTCTTGTTCCTCTCCGGATTCCTCTTCCTTTCTCCTTTCCTTTTCTGCTTTTTCCTTTAGTTTTTTATCCTCCACTTTTTCATTGAGAAACTCATTCAATTTATCTACTGGAAAATTGGAAACGATCTCTCCAAATTCGTTGATCTTAATATCAAAACCTTTTAATTCTTCATGAACTTCAGGTTTCCCTTTTTTTGGTTTTTTCTTAGGCATTTCTAAAAATTTAAAAGATAAAAATCAAACTGCAAGGCACACTTCATCAAAATAATTAAACGCTTTTTTCAGTCTTTCAGCAACGCGTTCTTTTCCTAAAAGTGCCATCATTTTGAACAAATCAGGCCCCGACATCGATCCCGCCAAGGCTATTCGCAAAATCGGAAATACTTCTCCAAACTTCAAACCTGACGTTTCGATAAATGTTTTCACCACTTTTTCAACATTTTCAGCATTAAAATCTTCTGTCGAAGCCAGTGCTATACTCAAGCTTTCAAATAGATCCCGGCGGTCTGTTTTCCAGCGTTTTCTCACATTTTTTTCATCATATGTCCTGACATCTTCAAAAAAGTAATAGCCCACATCAACAAAATCTGTCAGCAAACTCACCCGCTCTTTCATCAATCCACAAAACGATGCAATGTAATCCTGATCAAATTCATAACCTTTTCCTAATAACAAGGGCTGGATCAATTCCGCCAGTTTTTCATCAGTCATGGTGATGATATATTGCTGGTTGAACCACTTTGCTTTCTCAAAATCAAACCGTGCTCCTGACTTTCCGATTCGTTCTAAAGAAAATGCTTCACACAATTCATTCAATGAAAAAATCTCCTGTTCAGTTCCGGGGTTCCAGCCCAAAAATGCCAAAAAGTTATTCACCGCTTCCGATAAAAACCCAAATTCACGAAATCCCTGGAAAGAATCCTCTGGAGTTGCAGCATCCCACGAAAGCGGAAAAACCGGAATACCCAGTTTGTCACCATCTCGTTTGCTCAATTTTCCTTTACCAGTTGGTTTCAGAATTAAAGGAAGATGTGCAAATTGAGGCATTTCTTCTTCCCAACCAAGATATCGATACAACAAAACATGATGCGCTGTACTAGGCAACCATTCTTCTCCGCGAATTACGTGAGTAATTTTCATCAAATGATCATCCACAATGTTTGCCATGTGGTATGTAGGCATACCATCGCTCTTTAGCATAATCTTATCGTCCAACTCATTGCTTTGAAAAGTAACTTCGCCTCTGATTAGATCATTGATCACTACCAATTCATCAGCCGGAACTTTCAATCGAATGGTGTATGGCTCATTACTCGCCAGTCGTTTTTGGGTCTCTTCAGCTGACAATGTCAAACTATTCGTCATGTCCATCCGCGTAGCAGAACTGTATTTGAAGGTTTTCTTTTCCGCTTCAAACTTTGACCTAATTGCAGTCAATTCTTCCGCTGTATCAAAAGCGAAATAAGCATGACCATTGTCGATCAACTGTTGAGCATATTTTTTATACAATCCTTTTTCTTTTCGCTCAGATTGCCGGTATGGCCCGTAGTCTCCGCCAATACCCGGTCCTTCATCGGGAAGCAGTCCACACCACTTCAGCGATTCCATGATATAGTCTTCCGCACCTTCAATATAGCGGGTTTGATCCGTATCTTCTATTCGGACAATGAAGGTTCCTCCTGTCTTTTTAGCAAGCAAATAATTATACAAGGCTGTTCGGACTCCTCCTATGTGAAGAGCCCCTGTTGGACTAGGTGCAAAACGAACTCTAACTCCTGTCATATGATGAATAAAATATTTTTAAAAAATCTATAATAAATGTCTGATACTAAGCAGCATATCAGCTTTCTTAATCGTTTTGGTAAAGAATTAAAAGCAAATTTAATCCCGGTTACTGTTCCTCTGATATAAAGGAACTCAAAGTTAAAGAAATTTAAAGAGGTTGTTGGTATTTTTGAACATATCGCTTCGACTATTTTATTAAAACGACTCAACAAACCCATTGCCGTTTTTGATCAACTAAAACAAGTCAAAGGAACATCAAAAAATCCACAACCGTGATTTTTTAATAATTGTTTTAGTTAATACAAGCATGTACCTAGTAAAGACTCCTAAATTCATTCAAAACCTTTTTCCAAATTTTTTCTGGAGATTTCCTTCCAACGAAAAAGTTATGTACCTGAACTTTGACGACGGCCCTATTCAGGAGGTTACTCCATGGGTCCTTGAAACACTTAAGAAATTTAACGCAAAAGCTACTTTTTTCTGCGTTGGCGAAAATGTAAACAAAAACCCTGAAGTTTTTCAGGAAATTTTAAATCAGGGTCATTCCGTTGGCAACCACACCTACAATCATCTAAATGGTTGGGCAACGGATAACATCCCTTATTTTCACAATGTCCGCCATTGTGCCAACCTGGTAAAATCATCTTTGTTCCGTCCACCCTATGGCCGATTGATGCCCAAGCAGGCGCAGTTTCTGCAAAGGCATTATCGAATCATTATGTGGGATGTTCTCAGTGGTGATTTTGATCCTAAAATCTCTCAGACGCAATGCTGGAATAATGTGAAAACAAAAACAAAACCTGGTTCAATTGTAGTTTTTCATGATAGTTTAAAATCTTTCGAGAAATTACAATTCGTTCTTCCAAAAGTTTTGCAGTATTTTGGTGAGAAAGGATTTCGTTTTGAAGCACTTCAATCCGAAGAAGATGTCCAAAAAACTCGATACAGCAAAACTGCTTAACCTAACCCTGGCAATGTTTAGTTAAATATAAAAGTAAAAAGCCACTGTTTCCGAACAGTGGCTTTTTTTTATTTATGATCCGTAGGCTCAGCCTCTGAAATCACCATGGGGATTTTGGACCTGATCTCTTTTTTCAGCTGATCACTCAAATGCTCATAGTTCTTTTTAAACCTTAATTGAGCTGCTTCATTCCACAATTCATTGTAAGCAGCTTTTATTTCATTATAAACTTCTAGGTAAGACTCATAATTTGTCCCTCGGTCATTTTGAATAGACACTACAGCTCTTGTTGGAGTTAAAGGCATATCCGACCTTTTGTTCGGATTCATTATAAATTCTTTGGTTTGCATCCTAAGATTTTTAATTTCACCTGCCTTGTTTTCCACCATTAATTTATTCTTCCAATTTATATTTACACTTAATAGATTTCTTGGAGGAACTCGTGTAGATATTGTGTCATCTTCCCATGGTGGTAGCGTCACCAGGATCCCTTTGTCCATTTCTATGGTTGTTGTAACTAGAAAAAAGATGAGTAACAGAAAAGCAATATCTGCCATAGAACCTGCATTAATTTGATTGTCCTGCCGTCGTTTTATGAATGCCATTTTCAAAATTTTTAAATGAAAAAGTTATTTCAATTCGACGACAGACTAGTTGTGGATAGCTTCCGTTTAAAAAGATGATAACTTTTTATGTTTTGGTGTGTTTTCTAATTGCAATACTGGCTTTTTTGGGAAAGCTTGTTGTAGAATTATCAACGAAAAGGCAGGAACTGACGCGCATTGTTGGTCGATTTTTCACAATTTTTTGTCCAACTTGGTTTACTTTCTGCTTTTAAGTGTATAATTTAAGTTTTGTTTTAAGTGAAAAAGATGAAAAATCCATTCGAAAAATATGCTAAAGCGTTTTCTAAAAATGCTTTTTGGAAGCAGATGCAGAAGATCATGAAAAACGTCGGGCAAAAAACGGTGTACACTATTTTGCTTATGTATTATGCTTTCACCAGAAAAGAGACTCCGCATTGGGCAAAAAATATAATCATAGGGGTTTTGGGGTACTTGTTGACCCCTTTTGATGCTGTTCCGGATCTAACACCTATTATTGGCTATACAGACGATATTGGCGTGTTGGCCTTTGGTTTGGTTACAATAGCTTGTTACGTCAATCAGGAGGTTCGAAAACAAGCCCGGGAAAAATTGGTGCAGTGGTTTGGAGAGGTCGATGAGGCCCAAATTGAAGAAGTAAATAAACAGCTTTAAAACGAACACCACCCAAAAAATCCATTTTATTGGGTTATTCATTAATTATATTTTCCATTTGTTAAGCCCACCTTTGATTCTTGCAATTTGTTTTATTTTTTTTTACTATTGTAAACAGTCGCCCCTCAATATAAATTTTCCATTCGATCTCAAAGCTTATAACTGTTTTTTAATACCCATTTCAAATCTTTCTGCAAGAAGGAAAGCATGACTAGCAATTAGCCCTACTCTGAGAAAACAAAAAACATCAAAGATTTCTTTGGATTGAAACCACTTGTTTACAAAAACAAATTATTACTGAACATACTTTTACAACAAACTACTCATGAAATACAAGCCGCTCCATCCTGAGTTATTCCGTCTCAACCGGCGACGCTTTTCCAGTCGAATGAAACCAGAATCGATTGCTATTTTTCATTCAAATGACAAGATGCCACGAAGTGGTGATCAATTTTTCCCATTCCGTCAAAATTCCGCTTTGTTTAGCCTTAGCGGTTTGGACCAGGAAGAGGCTGTTCTTGTTTTATTTCCTGATTGTGTGAAAGAAGATTTTCGGGAAGTTGCTTTTATAAAAAAGACGACAGAGAGAATCGCTATTTATGATGGTCAAAAATACACAAAAGAAGAAGCCTCAAAAATCTCAGGAATCAAAAAAGTGTTTTGGTTGGATGAAATGGATAAAGTTTTGAACGAACTGATCCTTTTATCAAAACGCATTTATGTAAATTTAAATGAAAACGATTATTACCAATCTGAAGTAGAATCCAGAAACCTGCGTTTTGCAAAACAACTCCAACAACGATACCCTGCACATAAATACCACCGATCGGGGCCAATCCTGAAAAAGATGGCGATGATCAAATCAAAACACGAAGTAACTGCGATTGACAAGGCTTGCGAGATTACCGAAAAAGCATTTCGCAGAGTGCTGGAATTTGTAAAGCCTGGTGTGACAGAATACGAAATAGAAGCGGAAATCATTCACGAATTTATTCGCAATCGAGCCAATGGTCATGCATATTATCCAATTATAGCCAGTGGCAAGAATTCCTGCATTTTGCATTATGTTGACAACAACAAAGTTTGTAAAGATGGAGATATCCTTTTGATGGACTTTGGAGCTGAATATGCCAACTATGCAGCGGACATGACGAGAGTAATTCCTATCAATGGACAGTTTTCTGATCGTCAAAAAGCAGTTTACCAATCTGTTTTGAAAGTCATGCTGGAAGCTACACAAATGCTGGTTCCTGGGACAATGCTGGATGATTATCACAAAGAAGTGGGTAAAATGATGGAAAAAGAATTACTCCATCTGAAGCTCATTTCAAAAACAGATATTAAAAACCAGAACCCTGAAAAACCTGCTTTTAAAAAATATTTCATGCATGGCACTTCACACCATCTTGGTTTGGATGTGCATGATCTGAGCAGTCAGCATGTTCCCATGCAGGCAGGAATGGTCTTCACCTGTGAGCCTGGAATTTACATTCCGAAGGAAAATATCGGGATTCGACTGGAAAACAATATTTTGGTCACTGACCATGGACCGGTCAATTTGATGGCGAGCATTCCTGTTGAAGTAGAAGAAATTGAAGAATTGATGAACAGCAGTATTCTTACTTAAAATTTGCAATAGTCTTTAGTCATTTTTATAAACAGCCCTCTTCGAAATCTATCCGGGGAGGGCCGTATTTTTGGCATTTGTAAAAAGAAAAAAGGGTAAGCTTTTTTCAAAACTTACCCTCTATTTGCAAAATGACTTATTTGTATTATTCTTTGTATCCCTGAACCAAAAGGGCTATTTTGTTTTTCAACACTTCGATGAAGCCTTTTTCGATTTCGAAAGTAATTTTATCACCGTTTTCCTGAACCAATTTTACTTCACCTTCTCCCAAAGCGGACACGATTGGAGCGTGATTCTTCAACACTTCAAACTGTCCGCTAACTCCAGGTACTTTCACAGAAGTAATTGTGCCTTCGAAAATCTCTTTATCAGGGGTTAAAACAGAAATTTGCATATTTAAATTTTAATTCTGATAGTTTAATTAATTGCCAGCCTCAGCAAGCATTTTCTTACCAGCTTCGATTACATCATCAATCGTACCTTTCAAGTTGAAAGCCGCTTCCGGATATTCATCAACTTCTCCGTCAAGGATCATATTAAATCCGCGGATAGTTTCTTCAATTGGTACCAAAACGCCTTCTAAACCTGTAAACTGCTCAGCAACATGGAATGGCTGAGAAAGGAAACGCTGAATACGACGCGCTCTGTGTACAACCAATTTGTCCTCTTCAGAAAGCTCTTCCATACCAAGAATTGCGATGATATCCTGCAATTCGTTGTAACGCTGTAGAATGTTTTTCACATTTTCAGCAGTATTATAGTGCTCATCTCCGATGACCTGTGGATCAAGGATACGAGAAGTTGAATCCAAAGGATCCACCGCTGGATAAATACCCAAAGAAGCAATTTTACGACTTAAAACTGTTGTTGCGTCAAGGTGAGCAAACGTTGTTGCCGGAGCAGGGTCAGTCAAGTCATCCGCAGGTACATAAACTGCCTGAACAGATGTAATCGATCCTCTTTTTGTAGAAGTAATACGCTCTTGCATGATACCCATCTCAGTTGCCAATGTTGGCTGGTAACCTACCGCTGAAGGCATCCGTCCAAGAAGAGCTGATACCTCAGAACCTGCCTGTGTAAAACGGAAAATATTATCGATAAAGAATAAAATATCACGTCCACCAGTTGGGTCACTCAAATCACCATCACGGTAATATTCTGCAACTGTCAATCCGGACAAGGCAACTCTCGCACGTGCACCAGGAGGCTCATTCATCTGACCGAAAACTAAAGTAGCTTGGGAACTTTCCAAAGCTTTCATGTCCACTTTTGTCAAGTCCCATCCACCTGCTTCCATGCTCTCTTTGAACTCATCGCCGTATTTGATTACGTTAGATTCGATCATCTCCCGAAGCAAATCATTTCCTTCACGAGTTCTTTCACCAACACCTGCAAATACTGAGATACCTTCGTATCCTTTTGCAATATTGTTGATCAATTCCATGATCAATACTGTTTTTCCTACACCCGCACCTCCGAAGAGTCCAATTTTTCCACCTTTCATGTATGGTTCGATCAAATCAATCACTTTGATACCTGTATAAAGAATTTCAGTCTCCGTTGATAATTCTTCATAAATAGGAGGTTTTCTGTGAATTGGGTAAGCGTCGTCACCTTTTGGTACTTCACCGATTCCATCAATAGCTTCACCAACAACGTTGAAAAGTCTTCCTTTAATCGCTTCACCAACTGGCATTGCGATTGCCTGACCAGTATCCACTACTTTCATTCCTCTTGTAAGACCATCAGTAGCGTCCATGGCTACTGTTCTTACGCTATCTTCCCCAAGGTGCTGTTGACACTCAAGAATCAACTCATCACCATTCTCTCTCGTTACAACTAAAGCATTCA
>JANQFJ010000269.1 GCA_028277915.1 Saprospiraceae bacterium | reverse complement strand
AGGAAATAGTAACTCTCTTTTCTTCCCCTTCCAACATCTGTTTTTTCAGTTCTTCCTTATTAACCTTGTTATACAATTTCTTCATAATCAGCTGTTCTTTTTATAAAAACTGATCTTTGGAAAGATTCAACCAGTCCAAAGTATTATCGCAAAATATAGCATCGACAGTTTCCTTTGGCAAATCCATTTCTTCAATAAAGGCACCTATTTCAAGATCGCCCAATGGAAAAGGATAATCCGAACCCAGCGTCACTTTATCAGTTCCAACTGTTTTCAAAATATACTCCAGCATCACCGGATCGTGGGTGATACAATCCACCCAGAATTTCCCTAAATAATTTTTTGGATTGACATTATTGTCAATCGCCACGAGGTCGGGTCGGCAATTAAAGCCATGCTCTACCCTACCTATCGTTGGTAAAAATGAGCCTCCGGCGTGTGCAAAATTACATCGAAGATTTGGCAATCGTTCCAAAACACCACCAAAAATCAGTGAACAAATAGCTCTCGAAGTCTCAGCCGGCATACTCACCAACCAAGGCAGCCAATACCTTTCAATGGCTTTAAATCCCATCATGTTCCACGGATGGACAAAAAGTGCCATGCCCAAATCCTGGCAAGCTTCGAAGATCGGAAAAAACTGCTCCTCATTCAGATTAAGGTCATTGATGTTTGACCCGATTTGGATACCGACGAGACCGATTTCCTTGCTTCGTTCCAATTCCTGAATGGCCAGTTTTGTATCCTGCATGGGAACGGTTGCCAATCCGATGTAATTTTTAGGATGGTCATTGACTGTTTGTGCGATATCATCATTTAAAAATTTAGACAATTCCAATGTATCCGCTGGTTTTGCCCAATAGGAAAACATCACAGGAATGGTACATACCACCTGTACTTGTGTATTGAAATTTGCATACTCCGTGATCCTCAATTTGGGGTCCCAGCAATTGGCTTCAATTTCGCGGAAAAACTTATCTCCTTTCATCATATTGGCAAAGCCTGGCCGATGGTGTACCAAATGGATAAAATCCCCATAACCAAACTTTTCAGCGAAACGCGGTAGTTTTTCGGGAATGATGTGCGTATGCATGTCAATTTTCAACATAGTCAGTCTTTATCTGTGGTGTTTTTAAAATAATCCTGCAAAAGTACAATCCATTTTGTCCACAAAAAAGGCTCGATGCAATTTTCTGCAATCGAGCCTTTTATATCTTAAAAATGTATGTTTTTTCGATCAGTTTTTCACCAATTTTCCCTCAAAGTTATTCTCAGCATTTGTGATTTTGTAAAAATAAACTCCTGCTGGCAAACCATAAAGAGATACATTTTCAATTTTTCCATCAATTGCCTCAATTTGTTTGGTTATAAATTGTTTGCCGGAAACGTCAAAAATTTCGAGTTGTGTTTTTCCTTCAAAACTATTCAATTCAAAATTGATCGATTCATCTGCAGGATTTGGGTAAACCTTTACAGCATTATCAGAAAAATCCGTTCCGACACTCGTTGTCACCAAAGCCAATTGCACTGCTGCCAACGCATCAATGCGTCCATATCCGTAGGTGTTGTTTGGAATTTCGGTGCCGGCAATATTCCCGCAATCTTCATCAGACGTTTTCGGAACTGCGGTGTCCATGATTATTTCTTCGATGAGATCAACCTGACCAGCTAAATCAGGATTTGCAGAAATGATCAAAGCAACCAATCCTGCCACATGAGGCCCTGCCATACTTGTACCACCTTTATTTCCATATTCTCCATTTAAAACACTTGACCTGACATTTCTGCCAGGTGCAACTACATTTGGTTTCATTAAATTGCTTCCATCAACAGTCACAGGTCCTCGACTACTAAAACTTGAAATGGAATCATTAGAATCTATAGAACCAACGCTAAAGCTATTGGCAAAAATTGCAGGCGGATACTGTACTGATTCACAACCACTCCAACCTTCGTTGCCAGCAGAAACAACAACGACAATTCCCGATGCTTTCAAATTATTGACCACGGTTTCGATCAATCCCCAATTAGACAAGTTGCAACCTTCTCCTTCGGAACAATACCATGAATTGTTGATGACATGAGGTGCTTTCGTAGGGTCAGGATTTTCGTAATTTCCATCGGTCGGTGCCAAAAACCATTCAAAACATTCGATGTATGTAGAAAGTGCTCCGTTGCCTTCTTCCATGTTTCGACAAGCGATCCACTTTGCGCCTGGGGCTACTCCGATTTCATTATCTCCTTCACCACCAATCATTGTTCCCATGGTGTGTGTTCCGTGGCTATGATCATCGCACGGAACCGGAGAACTTAATCCGCAAACGTTCATGGAATCCCCCAGAGGACTAAACTCGTGGATAGCGTCGTGCCAGTTATAATCATGAACCTCTGCTGTTCCATCCCATCCGCGATATTTTAGCTTGAGAGCTGGATGATGCCATTCATAGCCAGTGTCTGCTCCTGCCACGACTACATTTTGGCCAGTATATCCCATTGCCCAGACATCATCAGCATTGATCATTTCAATTCCCCATTCGATAGCATCTGGCCCTCGGGAATTAGATAAGTCTTCATCGGGAAGCGCTTCCATTTTGGTTCTGGGATTGTCCTGAATTTGAGCAACATCAGCTCTTTCAGCCAATGATTTTATTAATTCCAGGTCACCTTCTGCGTAGATGGAATTGATGATGTAAAATGATTTGTGTTTTACTCTTTCAGCTTGTAAAAAATTGATAATGTTTTGCTGAGATTCTTTTGCTATTTGTTTTAATTGATTAAAAACATACCATGCTTTTTCGTCTTTAGTTTTTAAATTTTTAGCATTTGAAATATCAGCTTTTTCGTTTAAAACAATCAAAAAATCAACTTCTCCACCCCTTTCCGCTCTATCCAGCAAAGAGGGCGAAACCTTTTCTTTCCACTCTTCATTAAAAGGTAAATTCCATGCGAATAGTGTGATCAATCCCACACCGAAGATTAAAACTGTCGTAGTCTTTTTAAACATTGCAATTTTTGTTTTTTGAGCATCAGCTCATTATAAAATCAAGGTTCGATAAGTTCCCAGCCGGAAATATACTCTTCTATGTTACCCATAAACTCTACAATTGTTACCGTGTGACTCAAAAATAATTGCTCATCGTTGTAAATCAGATAAGCATCGATATCCACCATCGGAACACAGGAAACAACTGTTTTATTTGTTACACTGACTTCTCCAAATTTAAAATCATTCACTACTCCGATCTCATCGCCAATAAATGGATTTGAGTCCACCATCAATTTACAACCGTCTTGGACAAGATTTACGTCATGTTGTCTGTTTAAACGAATAGTATCATTTCCATAAAAAAAGAAAAGCGAAGATTGAGTTCTTTCAGGGATCAACACATTATTTTCAATACCATGTATTGGATAATAAACGGGGTCATTCGGAGTCAAGGTATCCATCGAAATTGGAGAATGTTCTGTGAAATATTCTTTTAAAAACAGTTCTCCCCCTTGCTCAACTACTTCGACGACAAGAGTGTCACGGGTGTATTCAAATTTTTCTTCCAAAGAATCGCAGGTAGAAGTGTATCCCATAAACATTGATTGCTGACCTGTTTTCAAATCTGAAAGATTTACGGCATTCTCAGGAATAGGAATTATAGGATCCTCAATCACAGGATCGTTATCTTTTGCACAGGTATTAAAAAAAACAATGGCACAAATCAATAAAAAATTATTAATCTTCATAATCGATGTTTTTTAATGAAAAAATATGGCTTCATTAAAAACAGACCTAACTCAACTTAATTTTGGTTGGGTTTTGAAGCTTCAAAAGAGCTTTGAAAACTGTATAAAGTTACAGATTAGCAATCAGCTAATAGCGAAAAAATTCATAAATGGGAAAAAGATGACAAATTTATCTCGCAATTACAATCCGCTTTGTGACCTGGTAATTGTTGCTGGAAGCCTGAACAATATAAGCCCCATTTGGCAAATCGTCATGCTGTAATTCTTCTAACAGACCATTACCTCCCGAAAGATTTAAATTTCGCATTAACTGCCCCTGCGCTGAATAAATTTGAACCTGCCATTCACTAACCTTTTTAGAAAAAAGAATTTTCAGTGGTTCATCAGAAGTCACCAAAGTTGGAAAAACATCAATCGGTGAAGTGGTAAAACGAACAACTTCAATTTCAGATAATTTAAATGTGCCATCCATGTCTATCTGTTTCAACCGATAATAATTATCACCTAAAAACGGATTTTTATCAAAAGCTACATAGTCAATATTTGAATCACTTTCGCCAGCAGCAGCAATGCGGGCAATAGTTTCAGAATTTTCACCGTCGGCACTTTTTTGAACTTCAAAAAGTTCGCTGTTTGCTTCAGAAGCTGTAGCCCAGGTCAGTTTTACTTTTTTTTCAACTGACCTTGCAGAAAAATGAGTTAACTCAACAGGTAGAGGCGGTTCTGTAAATTCCAAAAGGAAAAAACCATTATTTATATCTGAGGCAATGATATTGCCTGATGGGAGATACGGATAAACTCCCCAGCAGCCAGGATAATTATCTGTATAGGATGTATTTGCCGGATAAGTATCGTAATACCCGACTAATTCAGGGTCCAAAGGATCGGAAATATCAAATATCTGGACGCCATCATGGTAATAAGAAACAATTAAAAAGTCATCTCTCACATAAGGATTGTGAGGCCGGTTGTTCATATGATCCGGTGCCAGTAAAGGCTCTTTGAAAGTGACATCGACATCCAAATTGCCAAAATCAGTCAAATCAATAACCCCTAAGGATCGACCTATTGGAATTTCTTCGGCAAAAAAGGCATAGTCTCCATCTTCAGTTAACCAACTACTGTGATTATATCCTCCGGTTGACAGACTTCCTACTAAATCTGGGTCTGTTGGTGTGGTAAAATCCCAAACATAAAACCCTGGATTGCCGTGAGAACAATAAGCTGTATCGTTCCTGACATAAAGGTCATGGACATATTTATTGTTCCCTAAATATTCGCTAGCAACTTCTGTGATAGGATCGGAATCAATGTCTAAGACTATTAATCCATAATATTCGGTATTCGCTCCAGCAACATAAAGATATCCACTGTTAGTGTCAATAAATATATTATGTGCATTAGTAAAAGAAGACGAATGTTGTTCCTCAAAAGTCACTTCAGTTGGCAAACCACTTAGGTCAAAAACAAGAAGCCCTTCACCACCTTTCTGAGCACAAGCATAAGCTTTATCACCAAAGGTTTTAAAATCTCTCCAAATTGAGCCATTTACAGACATCTCAGAGACATTGCTATTTGAAAATTCATCCACAAGAGTCACATCATCAGGATCGGTGACGTTAAAAAACAAAATCTTTTTCTTCGTTCCAACGATCGCATATTCATTTCCTTCATCATCGGCGTATCCCCAACAGTCGTTAAAATCCTCGCTTAAATCATAGTTGTACAACTCTTCCATATTCATGGATTCCTGTGCGGATAAATTACCTAAAAAGAAAACCATCAAAAAACTTAGAAGAAAAAAAAGCTTTTTCATAACCCGAAGTTTAAGTATTCTAATAAATGTGTATCTATGGATCTTTAAGGCACAAGCGATTACGTGAATTTAGCAAATTTTTAAAAAAATCCATCAAGGCTATTGCAAAAATGACAAGTTTCGGACATTCAGTGTAATATCATAATTTGGTTTTCAA
Organism: Saprospiraceae bacterium; assembly: GCA_028277915.1. GTDB lineage: Bacteria > Bacteroidota > Bacteroidia > Chitinophagales > Saprospiraceae > JAHDHW01. The sequence goes on along the minus strand of JANQFJ010000269.1, from coordinate 14,330 downwards.
TAACGATTTTTTTTCAAATCTTACTTATTTTAGTACATGAGTAAAAAAGCTTTACAACACTTATCAAATGATCCTTTACTAAAAAAAGTGATCGATTCAATCACTTTGAATATTCCAAAAAGCAATGGTGATGTTTATGCAGCGTTAGTGCGATCCATCATTTCACAGCAACTTTCCATCAAAGCAGCAGCGACCATTTACAGGCGATTTTTGGATTTGTTTGAAAACAATTATCCGCATCAGGAGCATGTTATAAAAATGGCTCCAGAAACAATGCGGCAAGTCGGATTATCGCGCCAGAAATCTTCCTATATAAAAAATGTAGCTTCTTTTTTCCTCGAAGAAGACATCATAAAAACAGATTGGCATGTGCAAAATGATGAAGCAATCCTCACAACCCTGACCCAAATAAAAGGCGTTGGTGTCTGGACCGTTGAAATGATTTTGATGTTTACGCTCGACCGCCCGGATGTCTTCCCAGTTGGTGACTTGGGTATTCAACAAGCCATGATTGCTCTTTATGATGTGAACGCAGACAAAAAAGAACTCAAGCCAAAGTTGATTGAAATCGCTGAACAATGGAAACCCCATCGAAGTCTCGCCTGTAAATATCTTTGGGAATGGAAAGACCGCTAATTAGGTCATTTTCACTATTCAGAAAGCTGACTTTTGATTGCCTTTTCGATTGATACAAAGTCATTTTACTTCTATTTTACAGTCAAAAAAATTGAAACGGCACGGATGTATTTTAGTTCTAATATTGTTGTTATTTGGGCAAGCTGCATTTGCACAGGAAGATGGTTTTTGGGTAAGAGGAATTATTTTGAATTCAGCCACTAACTTACCTTTGGACAATGTCAATATTTCATTGTTGGGAAATTATAGTCTTGGGACAAGTTCAGATAGCCTGGGTCGTTTTTCATTTAAAGTTTTTCAACTTCCTGCGACGCTGAATTTTTCTCATATCGGTTATGAAGATAAAATTGTAGAATTTCCGAATAATTCAAAACTGCTTAAAATTCAGCTTTCTCCCATTTCAATTCCTCTTCCCGAGATTGCTGTTTCCGCCGAACGAAAAATCGATACCGTTTTCCATCAACCGTTGAATGTTGTCGATTACATATTTAAAGGTGACACCATAATTTTACTGATTTATAAAAATATTTTTGAAAAATATCAACTGGCTGTATTAGACCGGAATGAATCGGTGATCGCCACACTTTCTCTGTTAGACTATCGGCCTTCTAGTCTTTTCAAAAGTTGTATAGGTCAGATATTCTTGACTACGGATATTGGAACATTTACTATTCTGGCTGAAGCAGATTCTATCGCCCTGGCTCAGCAGGTTGATGATGATTTTTTAATGGAAGTCATCCAGCCATGTGCTTTTGCCACAGATAGTTTTCTTTATTTTGGCAGATATTTTTATCAGGGGCAGGCACTTCAATATTTTGGCTTTTCAAAAAGCAATAAACTTCAAAAGGTAATTTTTCCAATGATCCAGCATTTGAAAAACATTGATCTTTTGATTGAAGAAACCGGTACCAGGTTTCCCATATCGGGAAATGTCTGGCAAAAAGATGTTTCCCACCGGCTGGTTTCTTTAAGAGAGGCTCCATATAGTTTGAAAGGAATGATGGGGATTTTTTATCCGAAGCTTTATGCTCCAATTGCAAAATACGATTCACTGTTGTGTATTTTCAATCATAGCGATTCTGAAATCCAGTTTTTTAAGGAAGATGGAATAATGGTATCAAGTACACCTATCCAATATCATCGTTTAAAAAAATGGAGTAAAACCTTATTTTTCGATGAAATAAACGAAACTGCATACACTACATTTGATACAAAATGGGGTAATCAAATCTGTTCAATTGATATGAATACCGGAGCACTCGGAAATGCGATACCTATCAATCGGGATTTTATTGACAAACTTAAAATTCACGATGGGCATCTCTATTTTTTGTACCGAAATCCTTACCACGGAGCCCAAAACCGCATGCTTCAAAAAATGCGTTTAGACTGATCACTATTTAATGATTTTCATTCAACCCAAGTTTTAAACAATCTTGTTATTTTCGCATTTTAATTATTAAAATTATTTAATACAAAATCGAATTATATGGCTCGTACGCTTTCAAATATGTTGCCTTTAGGGACTATTGCCCCTGATTTCAATTTGCCTGACACTATATCGGGAAATAATTTCAGTTTGAATGATATAAAATCTGACAAAGCAACTGTCGTGATGTTTCTTTGCAACCATTGCCCTTATGTACTTCATGTCAATGAAGAATTAGTCAAGTTGGTAAAAGAATACCAGGCAAAGGGAGTTTCTTTCGTTGGTATTAGTTCCAATGATGTGATCAATTATCCACAAGACGGACCGGACAAAATGAAGACTCATGCAACCAAAGTTGGATACACATTTCCTTACTTATATGATGAAAGCCAGGATGTTGCCAAAGCTTACGACGCTGCTTGCACACCTGATTTTTATGTTTTCAATAATGCGATGGAAGTGGTTTATCGTGGCCAAATGGATGCATCCAGACCAGGTTCCGGGATTCCGGTGACCGGTGAAGATCTTCGGGCAGCTTTGGATGCAGTACTTTCAGGGCAACACGTTCCGGAAATTCAAAAGCCCAGTATGGGTTGTAATATTAAGTGGAAGGTGTAAAATGGAGAAGAAAGCAAGACGGAGGAGGGAGGAAGGAACAAGAGTCAAATAACTCCAATCCTTCCTCCTCCATTAATTCCTGTTTCTTTTCATAAAGTCAGGGAGCATTTTCAGCGCTGCCAGTTCTCTGTATTTCACTCTCGCTTCAGAAGCTGGTGCTCCAAAGTAAATTTTACCGCTTTCCAGATTTTTATTCACACCTGCACCAGCTAAAACGACTACATTATCACCGATTACCAGGTTGTGAATAATTCCCACCTGTCCGTACAAAACTACCTCATCTCCGAGAATTGTTTTCCCACCGATCCCTACTTGAGCTGCAAAAAGACACTTTTTTCCCACGACAACGCCATGAGCAATATGGATTTGGCAGTCCATTTTGGTTCCTTCGCCGATGATTGTGTCTCCGGAAACTCCTTTGTTGATCGTACAGCAAGCACCAACTTCTACATCATTTTCGATGATAACCCGGCCAACAGAACGCCATTTTTCAAAACCTTTTTCTGTTTTTTTATGGTAAAAAGCATCGGTTCCTATCACAGTACCAGCCTGAATGGTCACATTATCGCCAATCACAGTATAATCGCCGATGAAAACATTCGCCTGGATGTAACAATTTTTCCCAATTCGAACATGATGTCCAACAACGACATTAGGCTCCAAAACACTTGATGGGTGAATCACCGCAGATTCACTGATCATCGAATTGAGTGGCTCAAAAGGGCGGTGCTCCTTGGCAATTTGATTATAGACTTCAAATGGATTTTCACAAAGCAGCAAAGCTTTTCCCTCCGGGAATTCAGCTCTTTTATCAATAATGATAATACTCGCTGCAGAATTGATCGATTGGCTGTAATATTTTTCATGATCGACGAAAGTAATATCTCCTTTTTCGACTTTGTGGATTTCGTTAATCCCGGTAGCTTCCAAATCAGCATTGCCGATGATTTCACAATTGAATCGCTGGGCAATTTCTTTTACAGGAATTGGTTTTAAAAATTTCATAGTCTGTTGTCTATTCTTTTCAAAAGATTGAATATTAATGTGCTTCCAACCAGTTTTCGCCGGTATCCATTCCTACTAAAATTGGCACTTTTAGGTTCGGAATAGCTGTTTTCATTTTTTCTTCAATGATAGGTTTTACTTTTTCCAATTCATTTTTTGGAACATCAAAAACCAATTCATCGTGCACCTGCATGATCATTTTTGTTTTAAAACCGCCGTCATTCAATGTTTTGTGAATATTGATCATTGCCACTTTGATCATGTCTGCAGCTGTTCCCTGGATTGGTGTATTGATGGCTATTCTTTCGGCATTGCTGCGAATCAGTGAATTGCGGGAATTAATATCCCGCAAATACCTTTTTCGGCCCATCAGAGTTGCGACATAACCATGCTCACGGGCAAATTCTACAGTTTTGTCCATATAGTTTTTCAAACCCTGGAACTGCTTGAAATACTGTTCGATCAATATTTTAGCTTCGGCACGTTTAATATTCAATTGTCTTGACAAGTTAGTAGCGCCGGCACCGTAAATAATACTGAAATTTACAGTTTTAGCATTTCTTCGCTCGTCAGCAGTGACGTCTTCAATGTTTTTTTCGTACACATTTGCAGCAGTAGCACGATGGATGTCATGACCAGCCTGAAAGGATGCCAGCATAGCTTTGTCACCACTGATTTCTGCGATCAAACGAAGTTCGATCTGCGAATAATCCGCAGCCAAAAGAATATGATCTTTATTTCTTGGTTCAAAAGCTTTGCGAATTTCACGGCCTGCTTCATCCCGAATCGGGATATTTTGCAAATTTGGATTTTCAGAACTCAAACGACCAGTAGCGGCTCGTGCCTGGTTGAAAGAACTGTGTACTCTTCCAGTTTTTGGATTGACCAGCAAAGGAAGTGTGTCAACATAAGTTGACTTTAGTTTTGCGAGTTTCCGATAATCCAAAATGCTTTGCACAAATGGATAAGTCTGTGCCAATTCAGAAAGTTTTTCTTCGTTGGTTGAGTATTGCCCTGTTGAAGTTTTGCGCCATCGGTAAGGGATTTTCATGCGATCAAAAAGCACCTCTCCCACTTGCTTCGGTGAAGCAATGTTGAATGGCACACCGGCTTCTTTATGTATGCTTTGCTCCTTTTGGATGATTTGTTTTCCGAGAATTTTTGAATATTCATTTAAAAAATCCGGATTTATACGCACCCCTTCAAATTCCATATCTGTCAAAACAGAAATCAACGGAACCTCCAACTCATTGTATAATTTTTCCGTTCCGATTTCTTTTAATTTTTCCAACAAGGGAGCTTTCAGTTGCAATGTAATGTCTGCGTCTTCAGCAGCATATTCAGCGGCTTTTTCTACGGGCACATCTCTCATGCTAAGTTGGTTTTTTCCTCTTTTTCCAATCAGCATTTCAATGGGTACCATTTTATATTTCAAATATGATTCTGCCAAATAGTCTAGCTTATGGCGAAGATCGGGTTCGCATAAATAATGCGCAATCATTGTGTCGAAAAAAATGCCTTTTACTTCAACACCATACCATTTCATAATCAAATTGTCATATTTGATATTTTGACCGATCTTTTCGATTTTTTCATTTTCTAAAACTGTTTTGAATTCCTTAACGATACTTTTTGCCTTGTTTTGATCCTCAGGAATTGGTACATAAAATGCTTCACCAGCTTTTACTGAAAACGCCAGACCGACCAATTCGGCTTGATTAGCATCAATTCCTGTTGTTTCGGTATCGTAACAAAAAGTGGATTGCTTTTCCAAAAGTGTTATCAACTCCGTTCTTTTTTCATTAGTATCTATAAGATGATACTCATGTTTTGTGTTTTCAATGGTGTTTTCAGCCACTGAATGAGATTCAATTTTTGGAAAATTTGGTTGGGGCTTTGCAGTAACTGTATTTCCGAAAAGGTCTTGTTGCACACCTGGTTTTTGAGGCTTTTCGACAGGCTCGTCCACGCCTAATATCGAACGTGCAAGTGTTCGAAATTCCAATTCTTTAAAAACTTCGGCCAACACTTCTTGTTTCATTCCTTCCAGCTTATAAGTGTCTGCATCAAATTGGACTGGTACGTTAATGTCAATCGTCGCCAATACTTTAGAAAGCTTGCCTTGTTCTGCAAATTCTTCTACCTTTTCTTTTTGTTTTCCTTTTAATTCGTGGGAATGCGCGATCAGCCCCTCAACCGTATCATAAGCTTCCAATAATTTGACTGCAGTTTTGGCTCCAATGCCAGGAATACCTGGAATATTGTCAACACTATCACCTTGCAAACCTAAAATATCAATCACTTGATCCACTCGTTTGATTTGCCATTTTTCTAAAACCTCTTTTTCACCTAATATTTCAACCTCATTTCCTCTTCGACCTGGCTTGTACATAAAAATATTTTCGGAAACCAACTGCGCATAGTCTTTATCAGGTGTCATCATATAAACTTTAAAGCCTTGCTTTTCAGCTTGTTTAGCCAAAGTCCCGATAACATCGTCCGCCTCAAAACCTTCCTTTGTAACGATGGGGATATTAAAACCTTCGATGATTCTTTGGATGTAAGGAATTGCGATTGAAATATCTTCGGGTTGCGCTTCTCTGTTGGCTTTGTATGCTTCAAACATCTCATGCCGAAATGTTGGGCCTTTTAGATCAAAGGAAACGGCAATATGCGTCGGTTTTTGATTTCGGATCACATCCCATAATGCTCTTGTAAAACCTGTAATCGCAGACACATTCATCCCTTTAGAATTGATCAAAGGACGAGTGATAAAGGCATAATGTGCCCGATAAACCAAGGCATGGCCATCTAAAAGAAAGAGTTTTTTTTCTGACATTTTTGAGTTTTCAGGTGAACCGGAAAGATACTACATTTGGAAGGAAAACAGAAAGCCAATTCAGTAAAGAATTGGCTTTCTGAAAAGAAACATTTAAGAGTTTATTTCTTGATCTTTTTTAAAACTTGTAATTGTATTTAATTACCAAAGCTTCGGTAAAAGTAGTCCTTGGCCCACCGCCTGACTCAGGATCATTTCGATCATCCGGAATAAATATATCGTGGTCATAATACAGGTTAGTTACTACGTTGATAGAAATATTTTTCCAAATGACGAAACCTAAATCGACGTTCCAATACACATCCACATTTTGTGGTTCAAATAGATAATTGGAAAACAAATTGAGCTCAGAGGAAACCAAAATTCTGTCCTTGGCAAATTTATTATTATACAACGCTTTAAACGAACCACCAAACTGGTTGAAACTATTTTTATAGCCTTTTGACGGATCATCTCGATCTATTGGTTCATTACCATGAACACCCAATTGAGCAATCGAGTCATCCAAAACCAGAATTGTTTTAAAGGCAGCAGGTGATAGAAAGAAGGTTAGATTTTCATTAGGAGAATATCCTAAACCCAGAGCTAAATTAATAGTAGCTGGCGACATAAAATTTGAGATTAGTTTTTCCTCAGAAGTCGTAGGCTTCAAAAGATTCCCTTCATAGGTTTTCGATAACTGGCTTTCAAAGGTAGCGTCAAATACCCAATAGGTTTTATCGCTAAAAGCTTTATACCCAATTGCGGTTCCAAGTCTCAAATTGTCTATGGTTTTTTCAAAAGGGTTGTCGTTTACATTTTCTCCAACTCGTTGCACGGCGTATTGAAGTTTTAAAGAATTGGACCAGGCCAGCTTATCTTTTTTATAATTACCAAAAAAATTGACTAGTCCTCCAAACGCAATCCTGTTATCTCCTGAACCAACTCTTGGATTGACAAATAATATTTGATCGAAGTTAAGGCCTATATCCCCTCCAAATTTCCAAAATGTGTCTTTTTTTATTTCATCCGAAGGAGTTCCATCCACCTGGCTGTAAAGCAAATTAAATGAAGTTGCAACTATTAATAAAAAAGCAAAATAAATCTTTCTAAACATGTTAATTACTTTGATTGGTTTAATGTCTTTTTTCCTAAAAATTAAAATCAGCGGCAAAAGTAATGAATAGCCTTTAAATAAGTTCTAATTTGAAAAACAGAATTGACAATAGGAATAATGGAGAGAAAAGCATCTTGTGATTTAAACAAAAAAGAGAGACAGCACTACAAGCACTGCCTCAGCCCTAACCAAATAAAACCAAATTATTTTTGAATATTTACTTTCTTGTTGTGATTTTTACACTAACGCTAGGCAAATGTAAATCATTTTTGAAAAAAATCAATTTTATTAGTTACTTTTCATCTTTTTCATCCAAAAAACAATTCTCTTCATTGTTCACAGACAAACTTTTAAGAATAGATATTAGATTTCACCAAATTTAATTTCTCTATCATTGACAAATTTCTGTTTATTAAAAGTTTTTAAAGGCTTACTTTTGTCGAATACCTTATTAGAAATCCAACTAATTTCGAATCATGCGAAAATTCTTAATGCTCTCTTTTTTTACAATCATTACTTCAATAAATTTATTTGGTCAGGATGACAAAAATGATGACGCATTTTTTATACGTTCAATTTACGACAAAGCCCTAACTGAAGGGAAATGCTACGATTGGTTAACCCATTTGACCACAAAAATCGGAGGACGGTTAGCTGGTTCCCCACAAGCAGCAGCGGCCGTAGAATACACTCGTCAAATGCTTGACACGATTGGATTGGATTCTGTTTGGTTACAACCTTGTTTGGTTCCTCATTGGGTCAGAGGTGACAAAGAAAAAGTGAGAATTGTAAATTCAAAATCTATGGGTTCCATGAACTTAAATGCTCTCGCCCTCGGAAATTCGGTAGGTACACCAAAAGGCGGATTAACTGCCGAAGTCATTGAGGTCAAAAGTCTCGATGAAGTGGTACGTCTTGGGCATGAAAATATTAAAGGAAAAATAGTGTTTTATAATCGTCCGATGGACCCAAAACAGATCAGAACTTTCAATGCTTACGGAGGAGCTGTTGATCAACGGGTTTTTGGAGCCTCCAAAGCTGCTCTATTTGGAGCAGTGGCAGTTTTGGTTCGGTCAATGACAACTCGTCTTGATGATTTTCCACACACCGGTGTCCTTGTTTACGATGACAAAATTGAAAAAATCCCTGCACTTGCAATTAGTACAAACGATTCGGAACTCTTGAGTAATTTACTAAAGAAAGAACCTATCCAAGTGTTTATGGAATCCAATTGCCGAAAACTGGCTGACGTTCAATCTTATAATGTTATTGGTGAGATAAAAGGCCGTGAATTTCCTGAAGAGATTATTCTCGTTGGCGGACATCTTGATTCCTGGGATGTTGGCAGTGGTGCACACGACGATGGTGCCGGATGCGTCCATGCGATGGATGTTTTACAACTACTCAAGCGATTGAGCTATCAACCAAAAAGGACCATTAGATGTGTTTTGTTTATGAATGAAGAAAACGGATTGGTGGGAGGATTGGAATATGCAAAAGTTTCGAATGAAAAAAACGAATTCCATCTCGCTGCAATTGAATCTGATGCCGGAGGATTTACACCTAGAGGGTTTTCCTGCGATGGTGAAGATGCGATTTTTACTGAAAAATTTAAAAAAGTTATAACATGGTTGCCGCTTTTAGAAGCTTATGATTTGTCATTGTCGAAAGGAGGCTCGGGAGCTGATATTTCTCCTTTGAAAAGTCAAAATGGTTTGCTTTTTGGGTTCCGTCCTGACTCCCAACGGTATTTCGATTACCATCATACTATTTTGGATACTATAGATGCTGTAAATAAAAGAGAGCTGGAACTTGGAGCAGCATCAATTACCAGCCTGGTTTATCTTATCGACAAATACGGCCTGTAATAGCAAAAACCGTCTATTTTCGTACCTTTGCGTTTTAAATCGAAAACAAATGGAATTGTTATCTAAAGAAGACAAAAAACTCGTTCGAGCCCACGATCTCACTTTCAAACCTTTTCTTTCCGAAGAATTGATCCAAAAACGTGTTGTTGAATTGAGCCGGGATATAACTGCTGATTATCAGGGCAAAAAACCTATTTTCCTCAGCATCCTTAACGGAGCCTTTATCTTCGTTGCTGATTTGGTTCGTGCTTGTGATCTTGTGTGCGAGACAACTTTTATAAAACTTTCTTCGTATGATGGTGTGAAAAGCACTGGAAATGTTACGACTTTGATTGGAATGGATATTGACTTAAAAGGAAGGGATGTAATTGTTGTTGAAGATATTATCGATACAGGCAAAACGCTTTACCATTTTTTGAATGAAATGAAAAAGCTGAAGCCCGCTTCGGTTAAACTTGCTTCTTTATTAGTAAAACCAACTGCTCTTCAATTTGACATAAAAGTCGATTACAAAGGGTTTGACATCCCTAACAAATTTGTGATCGGCTACGGATTGGATTATAATGGTGAGGGCCGTAACCTTGCCAGCATCTATCAGTTGGCAGAATAAGATTTTGTGCTGAACATCCCTTTTTTTCAAAAAAAATAAAATACCCGAACCACCTGTGTACATATGCTGACAACCCTTTTAATGATTTTTACGGGCTTGTATTTATTATTTATCCTGGTTTTTTACTTCGCTCAGGATCTGTTCTTTTTTCGTCCGGAGAAATTGCCAGATTATTTTCGCTACCGGTACCCTTTTCCTTTTGATGAGGTCAATTTTGACATGGAAGATGGTGGAACGATCAATGGCATTCATTTCAAAGTCCCTAATTCAAAAGGAGTTGTTTTTTATTTTAAAGGAAACTCCAGAAGCATCAAAGGTTGGGGGAAATTTGCCAAAGATTTTGTAAGCAAAGGTTATGATTTTTTTATTATCGACTATCGTGGATTTGGAAAAAGCCGCGGCAGACGGACTGAAGCCATTTTATACAACGATTCACAGCATGTTTATAAATGGCTTTCGGCTCAATATGGCGAAGAAAAAATCATTTTGTATGGCCGTTCTCTGGGTAGCGGAATCGCCGCCCGAATAGCCTCATGGAATAATCCACGCATGTTGATCCTCGATGCTCCGTATTACAGTTTTCTGGATCAAGTCAAGCGTTATGGATTTATATTGCCAATAAACTGGATTCTAAAATATCATATCCGGACCGATCAATTTATCACACAGATCAACTGCCCGATATTTTTTATTCATGGGTTAAAAGACAGGCTTATACCTTTCAATCACAGCAAAAAACTCCAGGCATTGGCACCTTCCAACAGTCATCTTTTTGAAATTACAGATGCTGCACATAACAATATGCCTGACTTTGCAGAATACCACGACATTCTCTATGATATACTCAATGATGATCAACTTTTTGAGCGACTTTCCGGAAATCCTGCCAGTACGAAAAGAGCTTAAATTGATTCCTGCTAAAAAAACTTATCGCGGAACTTTACTAAATTACTTTTTTGTTATAAATTTGCGTCGCTTTTCAGCATGATTGACCCATGGTGTAATTGGCAACACAGCAGGTTTTGGTCCTGTCGTTCTAGGTTCGAGTCCTAGTGGGTCAACTTCGAAAAACACAAACCGCTATAAATCAAAGACTTATAGCGGTTTGTGTTTAAGTTTAATTCTGTTTGTATTTTCTTCTGCAACGATTTCAATATATCCTCTAGGTTGGCTTTTTATTGAATGTCCTATCATTGGCGTTAATTAAGATAATGCCAACTCAGAGCTTGCTTCATTCAAAAACGAGCATGGTTGAAAAATCAAAGGTTCCCCCATCTAAGCATCTTCCGTATCTACTTTTTATTTCTTAAGAGAAACTGAAAAGAAATATTGTCGTATTAAAGTCAGAATTTGTCACCACATGCGAAATCTGTTTATCCTTTTTTTTTCAATATATTCTTATGCGGTCTTTGCTCAGGATTACTTTGCGAATATCCGTAAAATCGGTATGGAAGAGGGTTTGTCCCATTACAAAGTAAATTCATTTTACCCTGAAAATGATGGAATGTGGATTGCAACTGCTGATGGGCTCAATTTCTTTGATGGCTACAACTGGAAGTACTGGAAAAAAGAACTCGGACATTTAGAACATAAGAGTGTTGAGTTTTTACAAAAAGACCAGAACAATCATTTGTGGTTATTCAATGCGCAAGAGACCGGCGAGAAATTTAATGTACAATCCATCTACGTTTTAAATCCAAAAAGTGGAATTGTCCAATCTTTTGAAAAGAAATTTGGTAATTCTGCTCCTTTTCAGCCGACGGCTATTCTAAACTTTTTTGAAGATAGCCAACAACGTTTATACTTCTTTGTCAATCATCAGCTTTGGCGATTCTCCAGAGAAAACCTATTCGAGCTTGTAAAAATCCCCCAGGGTTTTGAACCACATTCTGTCTTTTCAGATGGCACTTTTGCAGGTTCCCTGGAAAACCAATTTGTATTAGTCTCACCTAAAGGAGAAACAACATATGTTTCTGATTATCAGATCAATAATCGTGATTATCATGTTTTAGGTAATCGTCAAAACTTCTTGGTTTGGAAAGAAGGAGCACCCTGCCTCCAATTTAAATTACAAACCAATAATGGCTACGAACAAACTCTTTTTCCAATACAACGAAAAGGAGCCCTAAATTATAGTTTAATACATTTTGATGAACAGAGTCACCATTATTGGTTATATGCTGAGCCTTACCTCAGCATGTTGGATACTGATGGAAATATACTCAACCAAAATGAGATCATGCCCAGAACAGCATGCATTGATGGAAATGGAAATCTTTGGATCGGCAAATTCGGTATTACTATCCTTCGTCCGGTGAAGAAACAATTTGAACGTTACCTCTACCAAGACCAACAAATTCAAGAGGTTGAGGATCTTCATCGTTGCCGTGGGATAATTAAAAAAAATGAAAACCTTTACATTTCTACTTACAATGGGACCCGGATTATTGATTTGAAAAATGGAAATTATAAATCATTTCCTGATAAGATTGATTTTGGTTTTGTGATGCTTAAAGATCGGAATCAACAGCTTTGGGGTGCTAAAAGGAAGGTTCGACAGCTTGATCAATTTGACAAGGATATTATAAACACTTTTACCAATAAAAATTATCAACCCAGAATTTGGTCAATGTTTGAAGATATTGAAGGTCAAATCTGGATAGGAGGAAGAGGCTTATACTTCATAGAAAACGGCGAAATAAAATCTTTTGAACAGTACAATGATTTTCCAGGATTGGAATATGCTATAGTTCTTTTCTTTTATCAAGATAGAAGTGGTGTGATTTGGATTGGAAGCGACGACGGACTTTATCAATTAGATACTAAAAAAGGAATTATTGCCGGCTATGGATTAAACAGAAAGGGGAATTTTTTTCTACCAACCAATAAGTTTCAACATATGTACCAGGATGCACAGGGATATTATTGGTTAGCAACAGAAGATAGCGGATTACTGCGTTGGGATAAGGTAAGAAAGGAAATTGAGCAATTTAACAAAATCCATGGCTTTCTTTCCAATAATATCTATTCGGTTTACGAAGACAATTTCGGATACCTCTGGTTGAGTAGTTTTAATGGATTGATTCGATTTGAAAAAGAATCGAAAAGTATAACTATTTATAATGAAGAAGATGGAATTAGCGCTAACGAGTTTAATCGGATTTCACATCATCAGGCAGCCGATGGTCATTTATTTTTTGGTGGACAAAATGGAGTAATCGGATTTCATCCGAAGGATTTTCTACATAGCAAATCGAACCATGAAGAATTGGAATTGGCTATAAAACACGTTTCTATTTTTGGGTTAAAGGAATTGAGAGACACTTTACCAAACGGCTCGAAAATCGATCTAATGGATTTAGATCCTGGTGCAAGGGTAATTGATTTGGAAATGGAAATTTCTGATATGTTTTGGACAAATAAAACAGATCTCCATTATACTTTACAACAACTGGATAAGAACGGAAACACATTACATATTTCCAAAGAAAATGTGAGCACAGACAATCACATCGAGCTTTTTGGGATGACGCCCGGAAATTATCATCTTGAAGTTAAAGTGATTAAAAAAAATGGAAAACAACTAGGCAAATCAATTCACATTCCTTTGAAAATTGCCGTTCCTTTTTTCCACACCAGAAGTTTTTGGATATTAACAGTAGTTGTTCTGGGGTTGAGTTTTTGGGCTTTCCTGAAATTCAGAACCACCCACCTTCGAAAACGAAAAGTGGAGTTGGAAATTTTAGTAACTGAAAGAACAAACCAGATTTTAAAAAATCAAAAAACCATTTCCTCTCAAGCCGAGCAGATTGCGAAAATGAGAGATCAACTCAACCACAGAGACCAACTCTGGCTGGAGCAATTCAAATCAATTATAAATGAAAGATTGGAAGATCCTAACCTGGATCTACCCTCTGTAATGGATGATATGGATATTGGACGTTCTGTTTTTTACGAAAAGGTCAAAACACTCACCAATATGACTCCCAATCAATATATTCAGGAACTCCGGTTAGATAAAGCTAAAGCAATTTTGGAAGAGGGTAATGTAAAAACAGTAAAAGAAGTTAGTTATTCTGTGGGCATGAATCATCCAAATTATTTTTCAAAACTCTTTAAAGAGCGCTTTGGCATCTCCCCTTCTACCTACTTCCGCGATCAAAAAAATTGAGTATTTATTCTATTATTTTTGATAATGAATTTTTTCCACTTTTAGCTTATCGGATAAT
>JANQFJ010000103.1 GCA_028277915.1 Saprospiraceae bacterium | reverse complement strand
CGATAGATCAATCGCAAGTTGGTTCGCTTGGCATTACATCTTTTGCATCATTCAATGGATTAATAAAATCCAAAAAGTTTAAATAACTTCATACTCTTATGGGGATTTGCCATTGTCTTATAAGTATATTTTGTTTTTTATCGCCTTCTACGGCCAGAATATTCCATTGCTTCTCCTTTCCCAAAGCCGTAACTAAATCCAAGGGTAATAAACCTGCCTCTTTGCTGCCAATGATATAAATAAAAAGTTGGTTGAATACTTTCACCCTCTCTGATCCTGGAAGCAAAAAGGTCCCTTATACTAAAATTGATTACTCCTTTTCCTTTTAAGATTTTTTTTCTTAACCCTAAATCTGCGAAAATGTTATCAGAAATTATACTTTGAACAGTTCGATAGCTGGATTGGTAGTGACCCGTTATTTCAAAATCGATGTCCCAGGGTAATTTGAGTTTTGAAGTTATTTTTGCTGTCCATTGATCACCTGTGAAATCGAAGGAGGTAGCTTCGTGCTCTCCTTGACGTTTGAAATAATTATAGTTGACATCACCATTGAATGCTAACCATTTTTTTGGACTATATTTAAAATTGAATTCAATTCCAGCAGAATGGTTGGTGCCGATATTTTCTGGTTGGAAAACATTTATGTTGTTTTCAAAAGTTGAAATCCGCTCAATTACATCAGTCGTAAAACGATAATATACTCCCAGGTTCATTGAGTATTTGCCTACTGTATAAATGCTAATAATTTCGTAAGAATCTGTAAATTCAGGTAACAATTCAGGATTTCCTTTACGAATATTAAAGCTGTTTCTAATATTAAAAAATGGATTCAAATCCCATAACCGTGGTCTGAGAATCCTTCTGGAGTATCCCGCTTGCAATGAAAGATTTTCTTTTATTTTATACGAAGTATGAAAAGTAGGAAACAGATTTGTATAGTTTTGATTGTTTGATTGTTCAGTGTTTATTAAAAAAGTACTTAAAAGCGTATTTTCAACTCGTAGTCCTATTTTAACCCCCAATTTATCTTTTTCGTAAGCCCCGGTTCCATACACTCCCAAAACTTTTTGATCGTATTCAAAAATATTCGTTAAGTTGGTGTTTTGTACCCATTCTCCGTTTTCAAAATCCTTTACTTCGTAGTCATTACTTACATTTTGAATTACATATTGAGCCCCCGTTTCCATAGTTATACTTTCGGAAAATGGTTTGGTATAATCCATTTTAAAAGTATACTTGGCTTCTTTAAATTCCGTTCTGGTTTGAAGGTCAGGAGTAATTTCACCGGAAAGGGCATCTATATTTTGAAACTCTGAGGATTGTTTTTTGCCAAAGAAATTTCCCAGAGCGCTGAAAAGAAAAGTATGCTCCTTATTGTCCCTAAAATCCTTTTTATATTGAAATTCATACTGATATTTGGGATTTGTAGCTTCGGTCGTTTCATCGCGTTTCCATTGTGAAAGAAGGTCATCCATTTTATCATAAAGACTAAAATTGACCAACGAAGGCTGTTCCTCTACTTCATAAGCAAAAAAACCGGAAAGAGTGAGCACATTGTACTTATTGATATGATAATCTGTGCCTAAAATCAGGTTGTAAAAAGCTTCATTTCGATATTCAGTGCCTTCACTTTTAACCGAAGTTTCAGTAATTAAATCTGTATTAAAGTTTTTATTTTTTCTGGGTAATTCACGGTACCCGGCACCAAGTTGACTGAACAAATTGAACTTTTCTGTGCGTCGGTTCAAACTAAGGCCGATGCTATGATTATGGGGAATTCCGGTATTAACTGAGACAGATCCATTAAGCCCTTCTCTTTCTTCCTTTTTTAACACAATGTTGATAATTCCAGAAGTACCTTCAGCATCATATTTGGCAGATGGATTCGTAATCACTTCGATCTTTTCAATCATTTCAGCGGTAATAGTTCCAAGTGCTTTTCCTTGTTCACTTGCCAAAACAGAAGGCTTCCCATTGATCAAAATTTGAACTCCCGTACTGCCCCGAAGGCTAATGACACCTTCAATATTCACATTTACGGAAGGAACATTATTTAAAACCTCCAAAGCACTGGCTCCGGTACTGCTCAAATCTTTTCCAACATTGAACACTCGTTTATCCAGTTTAAATTCTGTTGAAGATTTTTCAGCACGAACGACTACTTCATCTAGTGTTTGTGCATTCATAGAAATCTGGACTACACCTAAATCAACCTTATTATTAACTATCTTGAATTCCCTAATAGTTTTGGTTACAAATCCTAAAAAACTGATTTCAACATAAATATCCTCTGATTCAGATTTAATGCTGAATTTTCCATTTAAATCCGTAGTAGTTCCGGTAATTGATTGGTTAGTCTTATTATCTCCAATCATTATTGTTGCAAATTCAATAGGTTGTTGATTTGAACTTTCTACAACTGTTCCTGAGATTTCGATACCTTGATGTTGAGCAAGAATCTTGTTTGCAAAAAAGGTCAATATGAAGATCGCTAAGATGGAAGTAAATTTAATTTTCATAAAAAAGATTTAATAAAATTGATACGACAAAGAAGAGATAAATATTTGAAATGAAAAAATAGTTTCTTTAAACTACAAAAGTTTACATGCAAACGACATAACACTTGTTGAAAGAGAAGTAAATGCAGTTGGCAGGCTTGGATTTGCAGTTAACCTGATTACTTTTTTAAAACCAACATCGAAAGATTAACTTTGGAAAATGGTGAATAAAATCCAACCCACATCGATTACTTACAAAGAAGTCATTTTCCAACTTGTTTTACATTTAATGGTGTTTGTATTTTACTCTTTCGAAAGAAACGAACCGTTTATCGAAATTCATAAAGTTATTTATTTTCTTCATTATACTTTGGCAGCTTTCATCATAAATTATTTCCTTTTACCTCGTTTTTTATATCAAAAAAAACACCTGCAATTTTCCATTGCCGTTTCAATTGTGATTGTCGTCGTCATTTTAATCGAAGAGTTAGTTTTGGAACCAATTTATTTTCCAAAAAGAGCCAATTCATTTCCAGGTTTGTTGTTCACTTTAACACAGATATTACCTGTAATCACTATTTTGACTGGTTTCAAATTTGCTTGGGATGCGCTTGGGAAACATCGTGAAGTGGATCAATTAAGAGCTACTGTAAAAGAAAGTGAGCTTCAATTTTTAAAGTCTCAAATTAATCCGCATTTCCTATTTAACAACCTGAATAACCTGTACTCATATGCCATCGAAAATTCTCCAAAGACTCCTGAAATAATTTTAGAATTATCTGGAGTTTTGCGCTATATGCTTTACGAATGCAGGGAAAAATATGTGCTTCTTGAAAAAGAAGTAACCCAGCTTAAAAATTTTATTAACCTTAATGAAATGCAAATTGAGGAGCGAGGAAATGTACATTTTTCAGTTCAAAATATTCAACCTGGATACCAAATTGCTCCACTGATTTTAATTGTTTTCATCGAAAATGCTTTTAAGCACAGTACTGCAAGTCAAACAGATAAAATTTCTATTGATATAATCCTTGAGTTATCAGATTCAGGCACCTTGAAATTTGTTTGTAAAAACTCCTTTCAACCTCAATCCAATACTGAAAATCTTTCAATGGGTATTGGTTTAGATAATGTCAAAAAAAGATTACAGTTATTGTATCCGGATGCTCATCAACTAAATATTAAAAAAAATAAAAACGAGTATGAAGTCCTGTTGTTCATTCATTTATACAAACTAACATAGAAATGAAATGTATCATCATAGAAGACCAGCCCCCTGCTCAGCGAGTTTTAAAAAAATATGTTGAAGATATTGGTTCTTTGAATTTGAAAGCCACTTTTTCAGACGCAATCCAAGCGATGGAATTTCTAAAATCTGAAGCTGTAGATTTGATATTTTTAGATATTCATTTACCTAAAATTTCAGGGATTGATTTTTTAAAAACGGTACCAAACCGGCCTCATGTGATCCTAACCACAGCCTTCCCAGACTATGCATTGGAGAGTTATGAATTTAATGTTGTTGATTATTTATTAAAACCATTTTCTTTTCAACGGTTTGTGCAGGCAGTTTCGAAAGTGCCAATTAATATTCAACCAGGACAAGCATTGGATACAAATGAAAATAACCAACAAAGCCGAAAAGAAATATTCATAAAATCCGGCTATGAATATATAAAAATCACAATTGACGATATAATTTTTATCAAATCTGATGCAGATTACACGGAACTCCATTCTGTAACGAAAAAATATTTATCGTCTGAACCTCTTCGATACTGGCTGGAAAAACTAGATCAAGATAGTTTTATAAGGATTCACAAATCTTTCATCATTAATTCATCAAAAATAGTTAAGATTGCTGGTAATCAGGTGTACTTGAAAAGCGAAGCTGTTATTCCAATTGGAAGAGCCTATAAAGAATCATTTACAGCGAAATTTTTGAAATAATTTTTATTCTAAAGAGAAATTGAAATGCTTCCGTAATATACTCCGAATGCTCCATTGAACCTGAAAGAAAATGAAGTTGGTGACTTAATCGTGTTTATGCGCTCTCTGACAGATATAACAGGTCCAACTGCTATTCCAGAGCAATTACCTGTCTTTGAAAATAACCCTGGATGGAACCAGCAAAAGTCTGGCGGGATTTATTGATTCAAAACTTTCAGATACTTCACCCAGGGACCAGCTTCTGTCTTATAAAGTTTTGCCATGACCCTGGATACTTGTACAATATGCCCCAAATCATGGGTAACCCAGGTGGCCAGAAGCTGTCGCAAGGTTACTTTTCCAAATTCGGGATGGATGCCCGTCAATTCCAAGTCTTTGTCCTCGATATTCAATGATTTCAAATCAGCAATATTTGATTTTCGAAGTGTCTTGAATTCTGACAATAGTTGGTCAAGTGATTTGCCTTTGCTGTTTTCAAATTGGGCAAAACGGTCAAATGGAACAAACCTGGTACTTCCACCCTGCCTCAAAATGATTTTTGTGCGAGGCAGCCAATCTGTTTTCTCTCCGTGGATGAGATGGCCGACCACATCGTAAGCACTCCAGGTTGCTTCCCCTTCGTTTTGGGAAGTCCAATCATCTGACAAACCTTCCAATTAAGCCTGGAGAACCAATGGAGTTTTTTCTAAAATTTCAATTGATTTAATAAGATTGAATTCCATGTTGATCTTTTATTTTTACCTTTTCGTAGATTTAAATATCGCCTTTATTAAAATCTTATTATTATTTAAATTGCTTTTCGAGGCAACGTTTGAACTTTTTTTATGTCTTTTCTTATAGTTAGACAAAAGTGATTTTCTTATCGCTTAAGTTTTAGAGGAAGATACCCTTCCAACAATCGGTTGATTTCAGTATTTATTTTCTTTGATAGAAACTTTTCAGTTCAATATCGGAATAATAACCAATTACGATAATAACTGAAGATGGAATTCTTTGTTCTCATCATTTAAAAAATGAATGAAAATATCAAAGAAAAGACAGTTAATGGCAATGAATGTTAAATAATGAAAAATTATCAAATCGTTTATTGCTAATATACGAAATATGTTGTATTTTGCAAACCGAATAGAGCAGGTAAAACATCATTCAACCTGTTTAAAAAATTTAATACTCACTTAACTCACTAGTCAAATTAGAATCGGTTCTTGCAATTAATATTATCATCCAAAAATTTGATAGTGATGAAATACAGTTTAAAAATATTGACCCTATTTGTTGTAGCTGTTTTGGTTAACGTTACTCTTTTTTCACAAGTCAAGACTCAAAATACTTTTAGTATTTCAATTGATCCTCAACATGCTTCAACGGTTTTTATCAACTCGGAAAGAAGGCTAAATGTTGAAACCTGGGATGAACCGTATATTTTATTCGAAGTAGCATTTAATCCATATACAGAAGCAGAGGAAATGATAGCATTTCTTGGACTCAACCAAAGTCATATCATCCAACAGGAAATCACCATTAATGACTTTTTATACTTGACTATTCCGGATTTAAATAAAATACTCAAACTCAACAATTGTAACGAGCAAGAGCTCATCTACAAAATAACTGTACCAAAAAGCCTTGATTTGGAGTTGCGGTGTGAAAATGATATGTCTGTGTATGACCCCTACTTAAATGATTATTCATTTGAAGTTGAAGAATTAAATCCACAGGATGAAGAATAAATTTTGAGCCTTAGCATACCCGAAAGATTAACTAGTGAGTTGTTTTTACCCGATTGTACCTGTCTGCTTTTGCAGGCAGGTATTGGGTTTTTGAAACAGCGTCAAACTTTCAAATTCTTTGAAAAGTCATTCAAAAGTTCTCTGTTCAGATAATAATAACAAAACTTGTTTTTGGTTTTCACCGTAAACAATCCACATTCCTTCAATATTTTTATGTGCTGTGAAATAGTAGATTGAGAATAATCAAACATTTCCACGAGATCCTTATTGCAGGTGATATTTTCAACTCCCTCACCGCAGTTTTTTTCTTTTAAATATCGAACTAATGCCACTCTAAGCGGATGCGCCAGTGCGTTTGCAACTTTCGAAATTTGCTGATCCTCTTCTGTGATCTCACTTTCAAATCCAGTTTTTCTGATTCTCATAATCAAATCGTTTATTACAAATATACAATGAATAGCACCGATTTGTTTAAACATTTGGATATTCTCGTCGGTTAATGCGTCCATTTCTTTTCACCCAACCGCATAATATTGCAGTCTGCTAAAAATCAACCTGCCCGCTGATTAATATCATTTTACAAAAAGGATAATATTTTTACTTTGCGCAGTTCGCATAAAGAAGACAAAATATGTTTAGAGAAATAGTTTCGATAGCTTTTCCCAATTTTACAAAAATAAAAGAAAACACAACTGTAATTGCCGCTGATGTGGGTGGCACAAAAACTCATTTGGCGCTGTTCAAAATGACAGGTAAAGAATTATCTTTGATCGAAGAATACAAATACGATTCGCAAAAATATCCTTCGTTTGGAAGAATTGTAAAAGATTTTTTAAAAGGAAAACCCCATGTGGATCGTTTGAGCATAGGTTTCGCCGGACCGGTTTTAGATAATTCAGCAAAAGCTACCAATCTCGCCTGGATGATCGATACACTCCACCTCAAAGAAGAACTCAATATCGACGATGTGCATATTTTAAATGACCTGGAAGCAACTGCTTATGGTCTTGCTGCACTGGGTAAAAATGATTTGATCGCACTCGAAAAAGGCAATCCAGAAAGAAAAGGAAACGCTGCGATTATCGCTCCGGGAACGGGTTTGGGAGAAGCGGGTTTATTTTGGGATGGGAAACAATTTCATCCTTTTGCTACAGAAGGGGGACACACTGACTTTGGCACCCGTAAAGAGATTGACATTGAATTGTTTAAGTATTTAAGAAAGAAATACGGTCATGTAAGCTGGGAAAGAGTAGTATCAGGAATGGGAATTTTTGAGTTGTACAATTTCTTGTTACAATATAAAAATGTAAAAGAACTGGACTGGATGGAGGCCAAAATTGCTCAAGGAGATCCCGCAGCAGCTGTAAGTTTCGGCGCAAAAAACGGTTGCCCCATCAGTGAGGAAACTTTCCAGCTTTTTTGGAGATACCTCGCCGAAGAATCCGCAAACCTTGCCTTAAAACTAAAAGCTACTGGAGGTCTTTTTATTGCCGGAGGAATCGCTCCAAAAAACCTGGATGTTTTCAATCAACAACTGTTTCAACGTTATTTTTACGAAGCTGGCCGACTGCGACCAATGCTTCAGGAAGTTCCCGTCCATATTGTTTTAAATGAAAACACTGCTTTGTTTGGTGCTGCCCTTTATGGGTTTTACGGGCCGGTGAAGAAAAAAGAACCAGCCACGTTTAGATAGTTTTTCACGAAACCGGCCGAGTGTTCAGTTCCACATTTTCTTCTAAAAAGGACAAATATTCCCGCATCAGCAAAAAATAATCTTCGGTAAGATTCAATCGATAAGAACGCTCATTTTCGTCATCGCTTTGAATAGCTTTGAGCGCATTCACTTTTGTTCTGACATTGGCGCGGTAAAGTTTGTAGTAAGCAAAAATCAAACGATCTTCCTCATTAAAAATGCAAGGGTACTTGATCAGATATTTTTTTAAAAAATACTCCTCCAGATCTTTTTGTTCATAAAAATCCAAATCCATACAAAAGAATGCAATTTCATTGAGCACATCAACTTGCCGAAAATGATCATTAAATTCGATACAGTCGAAAATCACAGGTTCGTCGAGCAGAAAAATATTCCTGGAATGCAGATCTCCATGTCCATCAATGGTAAATCCCATTTCCTGGCGCTCAATAATTCGATGTTTAAATTTCTTCAAAAACTTTTTTGAAAATTCAACGGCAGCTTTAATTTTTTTTCCGGCTTGTTTTCCAAATTCCTTTGACAAAAAATTTCTGACAATTAAGATGTCGGCAAAATCCATCCACATGCCTTGCAGGTTTGCTTCCTTTTCAATGGCATCGGTAAACGCATGAAATTCTGACAATTGATCAGCAAGTTGCTCCATGTGTCGTTTGGTGACTTTACCTTTTCTCAACATCACGTCCATCCTGCGATCATTATCCAGTTTTTTCATTTTTACAGCATAGTCCACGATTTTGCCTTTTTCCCCTTCGATAGTCCACTTTCCTTTGTAAAACCGAATGGGAGCAACCCCGAGATAAATATTTTCGGTGAGCCGATTATTCAATCGGACTTCCTTTTCGCAATAAAACTTTCTTTTTTCCAGTGTTGAAAAAGAAAGGAATGAATACTGGATCGGTTTTTTAATTTTAAAAGCAAAATCTTTTGTCAACAATACCCATGAAATGTGCGTTTCGATTAGCTGTGCATCTGAATCTTTGCCCGGATAGGCATTGTTTTTAAGGATTTGGTCAATTGCTTTCTTTTTCATTGTATTCTAAAAATTCAAACTAAAAATTAAATCATTTTGACAAAAATTCATTCAATCTCAGGTATTCCAAAGCTTTTTCGACCATCTCCTCCAAACTCAAAACATCTGTCCATAAAATCAAGTGGTTCTGTGTTATAGGTTCATAAGCTGCTTTTATTTTTAAATAAACCTCAAAGTCAGCTTCGCTGTATTTTCGCTTTTTACTGACCCTTTGTTTGACAGTAGCTTCGCCTGCCTTAAGCTCAATCCATTTTACAGGAATTTTAAATTTTTGTGCCAGCTTTTTAAATGGCTCCCGAAGAATCTCTTTGTACAAAGTTGCATCAATGATCAGATTTTTTCTCTTTTTCAACATCTCCTCAGCTCTGTCGTGCAATTCTTTATAAACCGCAGCTTTTGAAGTCGTATCGTATTTCCCACGTTTCCCCAAAGAAGACCGAATGATGTCGCTGTTCAAGTGCACAGCATCTATTTCCTTTGCCAGTTCAATTGCAAAGGTGGTTTTACCGGTTCCGGGCAATCCAACGATTAAGACTAACATAACTCTAATTTTGTTTTCAAAAGCGATTGTCAATTCTATTGGCTGTTCTTACTTTCTTCTTTCCGCTTCCTGGCCATACTTACTACAAAAAAGAACCCTCCCAAAGCAATGAACACTGTCCCTATAGATCCATTTTCCAAAGTAGTGTTAAAAGCCACACCCAATGAGATTAATATCAATCCAAGCAAAAATGAACGCTTGTAATTTGAACCATTCATGTCAGAAATTTAAATTCTAAAAATCCTTTCAACCAAAATTGTATTAGTATAACAACAATTGAACTGATTTAGATTAGTGGATTGGTTGATTTTCATCAATAATCATCATTCGACAATACGCAACCTTTTGAGAATTTGTATAAACAGAACGGGCAACAGGCCAAAAGGAATCACCAATAAAAATTCATTGAAGCCAATATCATGCAGACTCAAAACCTGCTGCATCGTGGGTTGATAATAAACAAATACGGTGATGAGCACACAAATTAAAATCGCCAACCAAATGTATTTGTTGGAAGTGATTTCATTTTTGAAAAAGGATTGATTTTTTGGTGTTAAATTGAAAACATGAACCAATTGTGTTAAAACGAGGGTATAAAAAGTAAGATTATTGGCAGTTT
>JANQFJ010000098.1 GCA_028277915.1 Saprospiraceae bacterium | reverse complement strand
AATCGTTGTAAATTGCCGAAACAATCATAAACAACTTATCATCGAAAAGGTGATTCCAACGGATAGTGGCTGTGGTATTTCCATACGGCATTCGAAAATCAAAATCCCTTTCTGCTGAAGTATAATTCAAAACATCTCTTCCAAAATATGCGCTTACATATAACCGGTCTTTGTCAGAAAAGATGTAATTCACTTTTGCGTTGAGGTCATAAAAATAATAATTGGTTCCTTCAAAATTTGTCCCTTTCAAAGCAGGCTGAGCCAAATCGAATGCATAAGTTCTACGCCCAGACAGCATAAATGAACTTTTTTCTTTCTGAATAGGTCCTTCGACCGTCAACCTTGAAGCAATTAAACCAATACCACCTTCTGCTGCGAAGTTTTTGTTGTTTCCTTCTTTCATCTGGACATCCACCACCGAAGAGACTCTACCCCCATAATAAGCCGGCATACCTCCTTTGATCAAAGAAACATTTTTAATAGCATCAGAATTAAACACAGAAAAGAAACCGAACAAGTGACCACTGTTATAAACGATCGCTTCATCCAGTAAAACCAAGTTTTGGTCAGGTCCGCCTCCCCTCACATAAAATCCGGCACTACCCTCTCCTGCCGATGAAACTCCAGGAAGTAACTGGAGCGTCTTTAAAATATCAACCTCTCCAAATATCGCAGGAAGTTTTTTGATGTCAGCAACAGGAAGTTCCACTGTTCCCATTTCAGTCGAATTGACGTTTTGGTCTTTTCGTTCACCGGTAACAACGACTTCTTCAATCGCAACACCTTCAACTAATTCGACATTAAGTCGCTGATTTTCAACAAGTTTTACATCAATTTCTTTTTTTGAATATCCCAGGTATGAAAAAACCAAGGTGTATTCCCCTTCAGGTAATGTGAAAGAATAAAACCCATAATGGTTGGTAGCTACTCCCTGGGTTGGATTGGATTTGTTGATGATATTGGCAGCTATCAATGTTTCGCCAGAGGCTCCGTCTTTTACGTATCCACTAATGGTAAATTTTCCTTGGGCAAAAACAAAAATCGATAAAAAAAGAAAGATAGTTGCGAAAAAAATGCGAAAAAGTACGCTCATAGCTTATGGTATATTCCTGACTTTTAATAATACATTTAAAGAACACTCCAGGCTGGATTTTGTTATTGTAAATGCAAGATTTATTGTCTTTATTTTTCAAATCAATTTAAAGTAGGAAATAAAATATTTAACAACCTTTTTTTACTATTGTCTTTGATCTAAAAGAACAGGCCTAAGCTTAAACCCCTGAAGTTTTAGGAGCCTGAGTACTCCTTTTTGACCACCTAAATGCCCTGCACCAATGGCTACGAAAATGCTTTGTTCTCTTGCCATGTCAGCAATGCGTTGCGCCATTAGTTGATTTCTGTTGTAAAGCAAAACTTTACGTAATCCTTTTGCTTGCTTTTTCGTGGACTTATACAATTTTTGAATGTCAGATGTCTCGTAATCTGTTGTCATCTTCATCAATAATTTCCTAAACTGCTTGAAATTTTTTGCCATCCAATTCAATGATCTAATTTGAAAATCAAGTGATATTTTTCCCAAAATTTCAACTTGCTCTTGAAAACTTTCTATACCCAAAGTGATTTTTTCATTTTGTACTGCAAATTGATACAACGTTGCATCCAGCGAAAGCGGCATGTCAGAGGAAAGTAAACGCTCAGTGATAATATTTGAAATCAGTAAAGGCTGGCTTCTTTCAAAATAAGACAATGGCACCCCAACTACTTTTTGGAAAATCTTATCTGTTTTCTCATATATTTTGGGTTTTAAAACACTGCTAAGTGTCTGTCCTTCAGGCAAATCCATCGACTCTGCCATAAACATTTGATCTACTTCTTCGAGGTTCATTTCAGCTGCAAATGCATCGCACTCCAGAATCTTATTTTCCACTAATTCTTTATATTTGAATGCCCGTTGATCCCTCACGTGCATTGTACCAAACACATAGCTTGGTGAAACATTTTTCTCTCTCTCCAATTTCCAAAGCAGTGTTTTTTTCTTTTTTTTCATCATTTATGCAAGTAAAATAAAACCGCTGCTGAATAACATCCGGCAGCGGTTTCTTGTTTCATGTTCTACATAAAATACTTATTCATATTTATATGGAAGCAATTTGGAATCTTTCACAGTGGAAAGTGTCATCAATGTTTTCAAACGCTCAATCTCTTCAATTTGTGTCAAGGTCTTAAACAAAAGCTTTTCGTACGTCGGGATGTCTTTACAAACAATTTTGATCAAAAAATCAGCTTCGCCTGTGATAATGTAGCATTCAGTGATTTCTTCAATTGATTTTATTTTTTCCAGAAAATGGTTCAAAGCATTTTCTTTTTGCCAGGCTAACGAAACCAATGCGAAAGTCTTAACACTTAATCCTATCGTCTGGGGATTGACCTGAGCGTGGTAACTTTCAATAATTCCTGATTGCTCCAATTTTTTTACTCGCTCGAGAGTTGGAGCAGGAGAAAGACCAATTTTTTTGGAAAGATCTAGATTTGTAATCTTACTATTCTCTTGAAGAATTTTAAGGATTTTCAAAACAATTTTATCAAGCTTTTCTGTCATCTGATAGGAATTTTTTAATAAAAATGGGATATTTTATAATAAGCCGC
>JANQFJ010000094.1 GCA_028277915.1 Saprospiraceae bacterium | reverse complement strand
GATTTAAAACCTGAGCTTGAATCGAAACATCCAATGCTGAAACCGATTCGTCACAAATAATAAAACGTGGATTCAAAGCCAAGGCTCTGGCAATACAAATCCGTTGTCGTTGACCACCTGAAAACTCATGAGGATAACGATTATAAAATTTAGGATCAAGACGGACCGTTTCTAACAATTCATAAACTTTTTCTTTTCGAATTTTGTCATTTTCGTTTAAAGATTGAACTTTCATGGGTTCAAGAATGGCATTCCCAATTGTCATTCTTGGATTCAGGGAAGAATATGGATCCTGAAAAATGATTTGCATATCTTTTCTCAAACTTTTCATTTGTTTGTCAGCAATTTGCAAAATATCCTCTCCTTCAAAAAAAACTTTGCCTCCATTAGAAGGTGTTAATCTCAAAATCGCTCTACCCAAGGTTGTTTTTCCACATCCTGATTCACCAACGAGTCCAAGAGTCTCTCCCGGATAAACTTCAAAACTCACATCGTCAACTGCTTTTACAAAATCCTTTGTCTTTCCGAAAAAGGATTTTGTTTTAGGAAACCATGTTTTCAGGTTTTCAACTTTTAAAATTGGAGAATTCGTCTTTAAAAGGTTTAATCTTTCAGCTATATCGTTTGGAGAAATTATTCTTTCTTTTAAAACAACTGAAATATTTTTATTTATTTCAACTAACTCAATATCTCCGTTTTCTTTCATCTCCGTTTTCATAAAATCTTCAATAACCGGTAACTTTTTTAGTCGATGTTCCAAAGGTGGCCGGCAGGCCAAAAGACCTTTGGTGTAAGGATGTTTTGGATTTAAAAAAATCTGCTGCACAGAGCCTTGTTCCACTATTTTCCCCTTGTACATCACAATCACACGATCAGCAATTTCAGCAATCACTCCCAAATCATGAGTAATGAAAACCACAGAAGCGTCCACTTCCTGCTTCAATTCCAACATCAAGTCAAGAATCGCTTTTTGAACGGTGACATCGAGTGCAGTCGTTGGTTCATCAGCAATCAAAATAGATGGATTGCAGGACAAGGCCATAGCGATCATCACTCGTTGTTTTTGTCCTCCGGAAAGTTGGTGCGGATAGCTTTTAAAAATCCTTTCTGAGTCGGGAAGTTTTACCTTTTCAAATAAATCAAGCGTGATGTTTTTTGCTTCTTTTTTGTCAACTCCCCGATGAAGCAATATTGCCTCCATAACCTGATCCCCGCATCTAAAAACGGGATTCAAGGAAGTCATGGGCTCCTGAAAAATCATCGCGATTTCATTTCCCCTGTAGCGCCTCATATCTTCTTCTTTCAGGTTTAACAGGTCAACAGAATTTTTGTTTTTGCTATGAAAAATTATCTCTCCATCTACAATTTCACCAGGAGGCGAAGGGATCAATTGCATAATAGAAAGTGCGGTAACCGATTTTCCGGAGCCTGATTCTCCTACAATTCCAACTGTTTCTCTTCTGTTCAATGTAAAATCAATACCATCAACAGCCTTAACGGTCCCTTCTTCAGTGTTAAAATGAGTTTTTAAATTTTTTACGGAGAGTAATAAATCTTCAGGCATATTATCCAAATCAGACTTTGATATCAATTCACAAATTAATATTAAGCAATATATGTAGCTTTTATGGCAAAATTTTAGCTCCCAATTGATTAATTTTACCTAAAGTTAAAAGGATAAATTTTATAAAAAAACATTATATAAAAATTATAATTCCAATGAAAAAGCTTTTGCCAATTTCGATTTTGCTTATCCTGTCTCATCTTGCTTTAGGACAGCTTCCATCATTGAATATGACTTTACAGGATCAATGGGACCCTGACACTCTTCCAACAGCAAGTGGAAGAGAATACAATGATATCTGGGGTTATACGGATTGCTCCGGCAACGAATATGCTATAGTTGGGTCTGCAAGTATGGTTCACTTTTTTGATATTAATGATCCACAAAACATAGAAGAGTTAGCCTACTTTCCTGGAGGTCAGGTAACTACATGGAGGGACATAAAAACTTTCCGCGATAGAGCATTTGCAGTTTCAGATAATACAAGTGAAGGCTTGATGATTTTTGATTTAAGTAATATCCAAGATACGATTATAAAAACCTATCACAGTGCTGATTTTTTTGGAAAAAGCCACAACATTTATATTGACGAAGAAAATGGTCGGCTTTATGCCACCGGCACAACCTTTCAGGTTCAGGGATTGGTCATACTTGATATCGCAACAAATCCCGACAATCCAATCCTATTGGCTTCAATTCCAATGCCTGCAGGCGGTTATGTGCATGATATTTATGTAAAAAATAATATTGCTTATTGTTCTCAAGGGTACGATGGGTTTTTTATTTGGGATTTTACTATTCCGACAAATCCTGTGCTGATTGCTGATGTAGAAACCGGTGGATACAACCATAGTAGCTGGGTTACAGCTGATGGAAATTATGCCATTTACGCGGAAGAAGTTCCAATAGGTATGCCTTTAGGCGTAATAGACCTGACTGATATGGTAAACGGAAATATCGAAGTGGTTCATACATTTAAATTTCCGTTATTGGCTCCAAATCATGAAGACAATCGACCACACAACCCTTTTATTCGCGGAAATTATCTCATTGTATCCTATTATCATGATGGTGTTCAGATATTTGATATTAGTGATCCATTAAATCCTGTTCAAGTAGCTTATTATGACACTTTTGACAATGATGCTTATAATGGTTTTGAAGGTTGTTGGGGAGTGTACCCATTTTTCCAATCTGAAACTATCATTGCTTCTGACATAAATGAGGGATTATTGGTTTTGAAAGCTGACAGTATTGATTTTGCACCGGTTTCACCTAACTTAACTCCTGATGCAGAAATCGTTTCTAATGTACCTTCACCTTTTTGTGAAGGCGAAACAGCTCTTTTAACCGTTGAGTCTGGTGCTGAAAACTATCAATGGTTTAAAAACGACCAACCATTCGGTATTAATCAAAATTTCATTTTTGTCGATTCGACAGGTGATTATAAAGTAGAAATATCAAATGGTCAATGTTTTGCTACATCCGAGGTAATTTCTCTCGAAACTCAAGCTGGCCCCGACCTATCTTCTCTACCCAGCGGTGAATTTGAGATTTGTGAAAATGAATCAATTTTAGTAGAAGCTCCGGATAACCTAGATCAGTATATTTGGTTAAAAGACGGAAATGTGTACCAACAAGGTGGCAATACACTTGAAATTAATGAAGCCGGAAATTTCTCACTATTGGCATATCTTGCTGGGTGCAGCTCTACTTCTGAAGTTATTTCAGCAACCATTTTGGAACTTCCTCAAGCAACTATTTTAAACCAAATTTTAAGCTTTTGTGAAGGTGATGAGCTGTCATTAGAAGCAAATGACGGAGCAGATCTTTATGTCTGGTATTGGAATGGCAATGAAATAGGATCTACAACTGTAAACTATCAAACTATCTCCAATGGTGGCAATTATCAGGTTGAGGTGACATTAAATGGATGTTCGAAATTATCGTCTGAAGTAGAAATCACAGAATATGAACTTCCGGACGTCAACCTTTCTGTCATTGGCTTGAACGGTGCGGTTGATTCCGATTCCATTCATTTATGCTATGGAAGTTCTTTCGTTCTGGCTGTACCATCAGAACCTAATGCTCAATATGAATGGTTTAAAAATGGACAGCCAGCAGGCAACAATACAAACACTCTCCAAATTGCTGATGAAGGAGAATATTACGTTACGGTTATGACCGAAAATGACTGTTCAGATCAAAGTATTGTAATGCAAGTAAGCATTTCACATCCTGTTGCATATATTGAATTCAATAGTGGCATTCTTACAAATATGGACCAATGGGCATCTTATCAATGGTATATGGATGGCAATATTATTAACGGCGCAACTGACCACAGCTACACTCCTACCGCTTCCGGTGAATATTATTGCATCATTTCAGACGAATACGGGTGTGAATCTGTGTCAAATTATGTACAAGTCAGTATTGACGGGCTTGATGAGATCACTTCTTTAACCGCTTTTTCAATGTTTCCAAATCCGGTTGATGATATTTTAAATATTCAATTGGAATCCTCCGAATCACTGGATTTTGAAATTCAAATATTGAGTTCAAACGGTCAGTTAATAACTCATAAAGACTTTGAAATCAGTGGAGTACAATCTCTTTCTTTCAATTTGAATAATCTGGCTTCCGGAGTTTATTTAATCCGTTTTAAATCAGAAACTGGCCAGTTGGTAAAACGATTTGTAAAAATGTAAAACTTTTCCTTTACAATAAAAACACGGATAATTTTTGCATGCAAAAATTATCCGTGTTTTTATTTCCAACAACTTACTTTTTGGTAATTTTGAGTTTTAAAAAAGGAAAAAACTGACGCCATGAAATCCATTTTAACCATTGTTTTTGCTGTAATCATTTCACTTCCATTTGCTGCTGCTCAACAATTTTACGGAAAAGAACCACTTGCTCATACCTATTCGATCGTGGCCTATGATGCTAAAACCGGAGAAATGGGTGTCGCAGTTCAGTCACATTGGTTTTCGGTAGGACCTTTGGTTGTTTGGGGTGAAGCTGGTGTTGGAGTTGTTGCCACTCAATCATTTGTCAATCCAGATTTTGGACCAAAAGGTCTTGAATTGCTAAAAAATGGCCTTTCACCTCAACAAGCATTGGATTCATTGTTGGCAGAAGATGAAGGAAGAGCTGTACGACAGGTAGCAATTTTAAATAACAAAGGAGAAGCCGCTGTTCACACCGGTGAAAAATGTATCCAAAGCGCTGGACACATTTTGGGTACTGATTATTCAGTACAGGCTAATTTAATGGAAAATGACAAAGTGTGGCGAGCGATGTCAATGGCATTTGAAAAAAACTTTCAAATGTCATTAGCAGAACGCATGGTGATCGCGCTTGATGCTGCGGAGGGTGTCGGAGGCGACATTCGGGGCAAACAATCTGCTGCTTTATTGGTCGTAAGTGGCAACCCAACGGGACAAATCTGGAAAGACCGATTGATTGACCTACGAGTGGAAGATCATAAAAACCCAGTAAGGGAATTGAAAAGACTACTCAAAATTCATCGTGCCTATGAGCACATGAACAAAGGTGACCTCGCAGTAGAAAAAGGCGAAATTGACAAAGCCATGAAAGAATATGATGCTGCCAGTAAAATGTTTCCTGAAAACGAGGAAATGAAATATTGGACAGCTGTTACTTTAGCAAATGTTGGAAGGTTGGAAGATGCGCTTCCACTTTTCAAAGAAGTATTTTCTAAAAATAAAAACTGGCATACACTTACACCAAGATTAATTGAAAATCAATTACTTACAGTTTCGGAAAAAGATTTGGAAAAGATATTGGCTCAGTAGGATCAAGACTTGACCTTCATTGTAAATTGGCCATTATTCATTGAAATTTCCAGGTTCTCTCGGTTTCGAAGCCAGTAGATCATTTGCTCACCAATCATGTCCAGTCGCCAGCCTTCAGCTAATTTTTCATCAAAATAATTGAAATCTGCTTTCATCTTTTTAAAGTTAGTGCGATTGACAACCAGATCAGGGGCTATATTTTTTTTATGGCATTTATATTTTATGATCAGGTACAATATTTCCATCAAAGCATCATGACTTGGATTCTCTTGTGGACTAGGTGGAATCTGATTGAGCAATTCGAATTCTTCCTGTTTGGGTTTTTCGTGGTATAGTTCCAGGAATGTCTCCCAGTTTTTTTCAATAATTCGGTCAGGTACTCTCCGGTGATTCAGTAAAGCGCCCTTTCCGGATTTCATATTTCGAACAAAAGCGCCGATAAATTTAGCTGGCAACACCATTTCTTTTGAATAATTCTTACGCGCAGCTTCCTGTCTTCTCCAAGCATACAATCTGATCAGAAAAACCTGTTCTTTCAGGTTCAGTCCCAAAATCATACTATTGGTCAATGCTTCTTTGTTGGGGTCAAAATAGTACGTTTCAGCGTCTTCAAGTTTGTCGAATTCTTCAATGACCCAATCCGTTCTCTTGAGTTTTTCTAGATTTTTTGATAGGCTTTTCCACAACTGTTCAAGATGAATTACATCGTTTAATGCATAATCCAGTTGCTTTTTATTAAAAGGTCTGGATTCCCAATCTGAAACCGTGTATCCTTTTTTCAAATTGATTTTCAATTCTTTTTCCACCAATTTGCTAAATGAAATCGGAT
>JANQFJ010000074.1 GCA_028277915.1 Saprospiraceae bacterium | reverse complement strand
TGAATTAATTGAACGGATCTGAAAACGCCGGATTATTCAAAAAAGTAGTGTCAGATAAAGTTTCTAAAAATATAATCATCTTCTGTTTTTCATCTTCAGTCAGCGGAAATGGCTGCTGCAATGCATTGGAGTTGGCAGCTGTAAATCCACCAGTTTTGTAATGCTCAATCACTTCACCCATCGTTTCAAAACGACCATCATGCATGTAAGGTTGAGTCAACATGATATTTCGCAAGCTGGGAATTCTGAATTTTCCATTATCAAAAATATCATTCGTCACTTCTCCCCTTCCAAAATCCAGGAAATTATTCAAATCTTCCATTTCTAAACCAACAGAATCGATTCCATTGTTTTCATAATTATTATTGGTAAACAAATGGTTGCTTGAAGAATGGCAATGCGTACAACCAGGATGATTACCAACCTCATTGCTAAAAAGAATAAAACCTTCGATGGCTTCGGGGGACATAAAATATCCTTCTTCACATCGATGTCGGTCATATTCTGACTGACCGCTACTGACCATAGTTCGTTCAAACTGTGCCATAGCTTTTGCAGCCAATTCTTTTGTAATCTCAGCCGAATTGCTGATCCCAAATGCTTTTCGGAACATCTCTGGGTAGAATTCATGTTTTTTAAGATCTTCAACAATATTTGGCCACTGATGGTGCAATTCAACCGGATCTTCAACTGGAAGTAAGGCCTGATCTTCTAAAGTAGCCGCCCTTCCATCCCAGAAAAAGCCATTGTAAAAATATCCAACATTTACCAAGGCCATTGAACTTCGACGACCGGCAATGCCATCGATCCCTGTACTCACAGGTAAATTATCAGAAAAGCCTGCTTCAGGAAAATGGCAACTGCCACAAGACATAGTATTGTCAGCTGACAATATTGGGTCCCAGAATAAAAATCGACCTAATTCAACACCATCTACAGTCAACGGGTTATCCGCTGGGATTTGCATTTCGGGAAAGCCGCAAGGCACTTCGAGCACATAGTCAACCGGGCTGTAAGGAATATCTGTCAAGTCACCATCCGGCGGATTATTTACCGGATCATCTTTACAACAACTGATAACTAAAACCAAAAAAGCAAACGCAAGCACATTTATTCTATTCATATTGTTTTATTTTTAATTGTAAACAGCAGCCTGAAATTCGGGATTTTTGACAAAAGTAGTATCTGTCAGTGTTTTTAAAAAAGCAAGTAATTGTCTTTTCTCTTTTTTTGTTAGGTTTAAAGGTCTGATCAATGGTGAAACCGTTTCAGAATACTTGCCTCCAGAACTGTAATGTTCAATAACCTCTTCCAGGCTATTAAACCTTCCATCATGCATATATGGTGCAGTAAGTTCAATGTTTCTAAGGGTCGGAGCTCTGAATTTCCCAATATCAAAACGATCTCCCGTTATTGCACCAAGTCCTTTGTCCTCAAAATCCTCCAAATCATGGGCTTCGGTAATTCCGTTATTGAAATATTCATTCGTTGTAAATAAAGGCACATTATGGCAATGCGCACATTCTGCGTCTTTGTATTCAGGACTTTTGTCAAAAAACATATCAAATCCTATCAATTCATCAGGTGTAAAAGTAGCTTCTCCCCTTTTAACTTTATCAAATTTCGAATCTCTACTACTTACCAGCGTCCTTTCAAATTGTGCAATTGCTTTTACGACCAAACCCTTATGAATGGACGAAACACTTTGTATTCCGAACGCTTTTTCAAACAACGAAGGATATTCCTTGTGTTGTTTGATTTTTTCAATCAAAGTATCCCAATTATTGTGTAATTCAATGGTATCCTCAACAGGCACTAAAGCTTGGTCCTCCAATGTGGCCACTCTTCCATCCCAAAAAAAACCATTTTTATTATAACCCAAATTTAGCAAACTCATTGCGCTGCGTCTTCCGGATTTACCGTCAATTCCTTTGCTAAATGCATTATTGTCAGTAAAACTCAGCGAAGGAAGGTGGCATGTGGAACAAGACATGGTGCTATCAGCTGAAAGGATAGGATCAAAAAAAAGGCGTTTTCCAAGAGCTACACCTGCCTTGGTCAGTGGATTATTTGGCGGAATCTCCATTTCTGGAAAATCTTCAGGAACGATCAAAGTATAATCGGATTTGGAATCAGGTATTAAGGTAGGTTTTTGGTCACCATTATCGCGACATGAATTACTTGTTATCGTAACCAAAAAAGCAATAATGAGAACAGCTTTGTTCATTTTTTCAGAAAACTAATATCACTTTCAGACCAAAGTGCTGCACAATTTTAAAAGACTAAATCATTCTGTTAAGCTGATCGCTTCTGAGTAATTATTCATTAATTGTTTTGCAATTACCAAACGGTCTTCCGCGTGTACACTTTCAAAGTTTTCAATATCCAAATACCCGTCGCCGTTTTGGTCAAAATCAGGATTTGGCATTAAAAACAATTTTTTCAAATCAAGATTCAGTTGCAACTCCAATGTTTCATTTTCTTTCAAAGTGATATTTTCAAACAATGTACGGGTGGTATAAACATCGTCAGTTCCCATATGGTAAGTCAATCCTTCTCCGGCGTTGGTCTCGAAAGCGCCATCGAAGTCCATATCAGCTTTCCCCTCAATTTTTGAAAATATGTAGCTACTCCAACCATCCCAATAATGACTGGCCATACTGAGTGGGTTTTCAGGCCCATAATCATTAGTTTTGGTTCGATTAAGATCAGCCGGAACACCAAATCCGATTTTGATACCGTCATATTCTCCGACAGGTACTTTATTGATTTGGATAGTTTGTCCTTTTTCTGCTTCATCAACCTGATTCAGGTTATGCGGGAAATCGACAAAGTCAATTTCGACAAGTTCGGTTTCGTCAAACGCATTGCCGTTTTGCTTAATGAGGGATATGTTTGCAACATAAAAATTAAAATGAGAAAACTTGATCGGCATATCTCCAGCATACAAATATTCCTTTTCTAGCAAAAGAAGTTCACTATTGTAATTCGCCAAAAAATTGAGCTTCACGTCAGAAGTGATTTCGACTTGCGGATTATTGTCGCAAGAACTACTCATCAAAATAATGCTCAAAAAAGTTAAAATTAATAGATTTCTCATTTTTTTTATTTTTAAAAGTTCATTTTGGGATGTCCAATTCTAATAACAATTCCAATACAAAAGATGTTGTTCAAAATTATTTAAAATCCATCAATTATTCGTTGACAGAAAAGGCTTTGGTAGTATTCTCGACAATATTTTGTTTTACCTCCGCAGGATTGGCCTCAAAATTTATACCTTCAAACCATTTGGAATAGTCAATAATGAGAGGGACTGTCAAATCATTCCCAACTTCCAGCTCATAATTAAACGGAAGGGCAATTTCTACCTTTGTGGCTGATATATTAAATTCCAAAGTATCTTGTGGTGGTAGCGTATCGGGAATTATGATTAATTTATTAAAAACATAAGCGTCTTCCATACTCCACATCGAATCAGCCTGTATGGACAACGGATGTCCCTCTGGCGCCAAATCAGGTTCAACTTTGTTGGCATCTTCGCTCAGCCCCACCACAAACCGAAGGGTGTCAAAACTACCCGTTCCTCGGATTTCTCCAATATTATAGTTGAAAGATGAAAAATCACGACTCAACAAAGCAAAATCATCAACAAATTCCACGACACTGGATGAACCGTCATTCACAGTGAGTTCGATTCGGTCTGTGATTCTTAAACTTTCGGTACTATTTGTCAGACTAATATCTGAAATATAAAACTTAGACTTTGTGATCTTAATCACTCTGCGCAATAAATCATAAGGTTCATTGTAAATCATTGAAAGCGTATCCCAACGAAAAGCAATCTCAAAGTCCAAAACCGGATATGTACAACAGTCATCCGGACAAGCTTCATCTGCTGAAAACGAAAAATTAGTAGCTTCAATATCCAGGCAGCCTTCGACTTTTTCTCTACAGTTCGAAACACTCAAAATAACCAATAATAAGAAAGCGGCTTTAATAAACAAAATAACCCAACTAGCGCTGCGCTTTTTCATAGTCTTTATAAATCTGCTTAACAATTTGCTTGACTTGTGTTGAAAATTCTTTGTTTTGAATCCAGTGATAATAAGGTTTGTCTTTTGCGATGACTTCAGCAACCGGTTGTCCCATATACTTGCCGAAATTAAATACAACGACACCATCCTGGTTATATTTCAATCGTTGAGTAGCATCGATTGTTTTAAGGTCGGTCGTAAAGTCATGAAGTGTCTGAATATCATTTTTGATAGGGGTTTTAATGGTATTCCCATCATCATCAATCAAATCTGTGTCTTTGTAATATTCAAGTTGTCCTTTGAAAACATCGACGGTTGCTTGTACATCAGCTAAGGCGCTGTGGGCATTTTCCAATGTTTTTCCAGTATAAAACCGCAAAGCTGCTCTCAATGTCCTGGGTTCCATTTTGTAAAAAATTCGCTGGACATCGATCGTTCGACGTTTTGTCACGTCAAATTCTATCCCAACCCGTGCAAATTCCTCCATCAATAAAGGAACGTCAAACCGATTGGAATTGTACCCTCCAAGGTCTGCTTTGCCAATAAAATCATAAATTTTTTGGGCAACCTGTTGAAATGTGGGTTTGTTGGAAAGATCTTTAGGAGTGATTCCGTGAACGCTCATTGCTTCTTCAGAAATCGGGATTCCCGGATTGATCATCAATTCCAATTCTTCTGGTTCTTTACCATTGGCAAAATATTTAATTATTGCAATTTGCACTATACGATCCCGTATTACATTGAGGCCGGTTGCTTCGAGATCAAAAAAACAAATATCTCTTTCCAGGTTCAATTCCATGAGTTGCTTTTTAAAGTTAAGTGGTTTTGGGTAAAGTAGATATGAACTATAAACTATGAATTATAAATTATGAGTCAAAAACAGATCAATCTACAAAAACATTTTCCAATCCTTCTGTATGTGCTTGTATCATATCCCCACCTTCTTCGCTATAAATAAAATAAGCATCTAGCCCTTCAATACTGCTGATCAGGTCAAAAGCTTTTTCGAGTCCCATTGTCATGCAAGCTGTGGCATACGCATCAGCCGATATACAATCATCAGCAAATACTGAGACACTTAATAATCTGTTTTTTTCAGGGTAACCGGTTTTGGCATTAAGTGTATGTCCATACCGGTCGCCGTTGACATTGTAAAAATTGCGATAATTGCCAGATGTAGCAAGGGATCGGTTTTTCAACAAAATCTTTGACTGAAAATCATTAACGGAAGCATTTTCATCAGGCGTATTGATGCCAACTTTCCACCATTGATTGTGTTGGTTTTTTCCTTTTACGCGAACCTCTCCACCAATTTCTACCATATAATCTTGCACACCATTTTTTTCTAAAAGGAATCCTACCGCATCAACGCCATAACCTTTAGCCAGCGCACTAAAATCTAACTGAACACCAGGAGCAGATTTGACCAGGAAAATCGATCCATCCTTTCGGCTTCGCTGACTAATCTTGTCATATCCGACAAATTGCATTAAAGAATCAATAATAAGGCTGTCAGCTTTTTCCACTGCTTTTTTTTCGGCATATCCAAAGCCCCAATAATTGACCAAAGGCATTATGGTAGGATCAAAATAACCTTCGCTTTTTTCATAAACTTCAGTCGCTTTTTCAAAATTCAACCGAAAATGTTTGTATTTTGAAGAAGCTTCCTGTGACAATAGATTCAGATATTTTATTTCGCTTTCAGCCTGGTTAAATTTTGAAATAAAGGAAGAATCAATATAGGTAGACACTTCCATATTTACGGCTGCTAAAAGTGCTTCGATTTCCTTTTGAAAATTTCTTTTTAAACTATCTTTATACGAAATATGGTAGGTAGTGCCCATTGTTTTGCCATTGAGTTTCAGGAAAGTTGCACCTTCTTTGGCAGTCTCAGTTTTGCAACTGAATAAAAAGACGAAGACCGTAAAAAATAGTAGGCTTCTCATTTTAAAAAATCAAATAACCAATGTTTTTTTGTTGAAAAAATAAGCTTTTAAATACGTTCATTTTTCTTTATAAATACAAAGACGTAAGGTAATTAATTAAAGTAAATACTAAGTTATTTTATGGTTTAAAGTTTTTGAGGTTCATTGTTATACTTAGTAGTTCAAAGTTTGAAACCACAAACTCTTAATTAACATCCAATAATTCATTCTTACAATAGCATTCAATGAAGACGTTATTCATTCAACAAACCTTTATCCAAAGCTTCTTTCTGAACACCATGCAGCTGAACCGGAAGGTGTTTTTTGCGCAGTCGCATATTAAAAAATTCAACCAAAAGTGAAAATGCAATTGCGAAATACAAATATCCTTTCGGTACCGCACCAATCTCAGACCCGGCGACAGTGAGGTGAGCCAAATGCGCTCCTTCGGCTATCAACATAAAACCAATAAGTAGTAAAAAGGACAGCCCCAGCATTTGGACTGTCGGATGTTTATTTACAAATCGTCCAACTGGATTGGCGAATAACATCATTATAATCACTGATATTACTACGGCTATTATCATAATGACCAATTCTCCCTGTGGACCATTAGCTCCTTTCACACCACTCGTCATTCCTACAGCGGTAAGAATAGAATCAAAACTGAATACAATATTTATCAATGTAATTTCAAAAATAGCCCTTTGAAGAGTGGATTTGCTTTTTTTCGGGTTAATGCCATCTATGTGATCTTCGCCTTCAAGTTTGTGATGAATTTCTGTAACACTTTTGTATAACAGAAATAATCCCCCTGCAAACAAAATCAGGCTTTGACCGGAAAACCCGCCATGAATCCCCCAAAAATCAACATTAAACCAGGGCTCTTCCATGGCGATCAGCCAGGAAATTCCAAATAACAAGACTATTCTTAAAAGCATCGCCAGTACCAATCCGACATTTGTTGCTTTTGCTTGCTCGTCTTCCGGCAATTTACCAGATGTGATCGAAATAAAAATAATATTGTCAACACCCAGCACTATCTCCAAAAAAATCAGCGTCAACATGCTGAACCAGATTTCAGGTTCTCCAAAATTTGGCATTACAAAAAGGATTAAGGATTCCATTGTATTTGCATTCAGTTTTTAATAATTCATGCAATTTTACGAAAAATGGTTTTGTTTTTAAACTTTCTCTTTTAGGGGAAAGCGAAAAGCAGTAACTTGTATTACTTTTACCATTGATGGGAAATAAATGAAATACAGAAGACTCACCGTGGAAGAACTTGAGCAACTGGAACAGGATTTTATCAGATTCCTTGCTACAAACAGCATTACCGGCGAAGATTGGGTAAAAATGAAGTCAAATAATCCAAAAAAGTCAAACGAGTTTATCGACTTGTTCAGTGACCTGATTTTTGATCGAACGCTAAAAAAAGTAGAACACCTCGAATTTAAAACTCCGAACGACATCAAACTTTTCCATTGCCTTGAAAACAAAATCGTCATGCTTGGACTATTTATCGAAGGCAATTCTGACATTGACTTCACAAAGCCTACCAATCCCCAATCAATGCTGGATCAACTCAAAAAATCTTCAGCTCAATTGAAACTCTACCAAGCTGAAAAACAATTTTCCAAACAAAGAGAAATGGAACTATTCGAAATGATGGAAAATGGATGCCTTATTTCCAAAGGCGAACTATTCAGAACGTTACAGCAACTTAAGGAAGGACAGGAGTGATAGAAATGGTTAGACGCCAGGGATTAAGCGGCTAATTGGTTAGTGGTTAAGAGCTATTTCCTTTTTTCCTGTTCACCATCTTTCGTCCTCCATTTTCCCTTCCTCCCATTTTCTGTCCTACACTTCCCATCTTCGATTCCCCTTCATACACCTTTCTCCACTTTAACAATTTTTAACGATTACATGTCTTTCAAACAATTTTACATGTCGATGCAAAAACGTATATTCGCGGCTTTATAAATTTTAAAAAATAAAATATTTTAATCTTATGAAATCTGTATTCACTTTAAAATCAATGCTAACACTGGCATTATTGGCAACTTTCACTGTGACGGCTTTCAGTCAGTTGAATTTACCTCGTAAAAGTCCAAAAGCCAGCACTTCATACACAGTTGGTTTGACAGATATTACCATCAATTACGGGAGTCCAGCCGTAAATGAACGTGAAATATGGGGAGCTTTAGAACCTTACAACAAGGTTTGGCGTGCTGGTGCCAATGAAGCTACAACCATGGAATTTAGCACTGATATCCTGATAGAAAACAAGAAACTCACCGCCGGGAAGTATTCATTTTTCATTGTTCCTAAGGCAGAAGGGGCCTGGACTATTATTTTCAACAAAGTAGCTGACCAATGGGGTGCTTATGAATACGACGAATCAAAAGACGCCTTGCGCGTAGAGGTTACACCAAAATTTAAAAAATCTAGTGAAGAGCGATTAACATACCGAATTGCTGATCAAGGCATGAACAAAGGTTACATTCGATTTGGATGGGAAAAAGCACGACTATTTATTCGATTTAAAGTAGATTACCTTGATGCTGCAATTGCAAACCTTGTTGCTGCTGTAGCAGATACTACTCAAAAAGAGCGTCATTGGTCTTATTATGCACAGGGTGCCGATTTCCTTTTAGGTGTAAACGAAAAACCAGAAACAGCACTTAAATGGGCAAAAGCTTCAACGGATTTATACAGCCATGGCTGGAACTGGTTTATCCGCGCCAATGCTGAAGCAGCCAATGGAGATTACAAAAGTGCGGTACAAAGTGTAGCGAAATGTAAAGAATTGGATGAAGCTTCTGAAAAAGACAACTATTACTCAGATTCAAAAGCTAAAATCGAAGCCAAATTGGCAGATTGGAGTTCTAAATCTTAATGGTTTTTGGTTTGTAGCTCATAGTTTGTAGCTTAAAAATCAAAAAAGCCTGCGGGACAAAATAGATCCGCAGGCTTTTTTAATAAAATAATTTTTAAAAAATTACTCTTCTACAATCGCTCTGATATTCCAATTTACACTTTCAGAGGTTCTTTGAACATAAGTTAGCCACTGCTGGTCACTTTCCTTATACAACCAGTCGCCATTGGTTTGGTTAGGTCCAGAATCACAACCGATTGATTGTTTTTCCGTATCATGGCGCAATGCAATACTTATCCAGATTCCATCGCCCGAAACAGTTAAAGGCGTTGGCAGAAGATGTTCCTGCCACTGATTGACAACGGTAGTTCCGGTTACGTCATTTTCATAAAGCAAAGCACCTGGAGTGTCTCCACTACCTTCTTCATATATCTTTACCACACACGAGTCCGGAAATCCTCCCATATACCAGGTTACTTCCGTCAGGCTCCAATCCCTGTATTGCCCCATCATATTAGAAGGAAAATAAACGGCGAGTTCATGAAACCCAGCTTCGAGAAGTGGCCCCGTGGCATTTGGGTTGTCATACTTCAAAGTCGCTTCGCCAGGGATAGGGTCATCTTTTTTGCACGATGAAGCAAAAATCACTGCACAGGCAAGTAATGTCAATAATTGAATTTTCATAGTTTACATTTTTAAATTTAATAATAAAACAAAGTTAAGACTAAAACGCTGTGATGAAAATTATCAGGATAGGCAAAAGTATTAAATCCGTGTTAAAATCGCGAAATAGGTCAATGGTTTTGAATGGGAGAAATTTTTAAATTATCCTTTTTTTCAATTCATCAATTTTTGTATCCAGCCAATCCTGGTTGATAATCAAATCAGTGGCATTGATTTTTTCAATAAGTTTTGCCAAATCTTTTTGACTTTTGGCCTTTGAATCAAACCCAAAATTTGCCTTGATCGAATGAGCACGGTTGGTAAAACGAATGAGATTGGACATTGCTTTTCTCCTGTTTTCGGGAATCAGGCGATTGCGGCTCAGGTATTGTCTGAAGGATCGTGTGAGCGAAAGTAAAGCCTCACTTTCTTCCAGGTCATAATAAGTTCGCAACAAAAGGGATTTTGCACCTAAGTTGTATTGAATATCTGTGTATTCCACTTTAACCAGCAGATCAAGCACTTTGTCCAATTGATTAGTGCTGTAATAATAGGAAGCCAGATTGTAGGAATAGGCATTTTCAACTACTTCAGGATGAAGACGGCTTTTGAAATTATCAATAAACTGCTTCGTCCAATCCATTTCTTTCAGGCGAATCGCTGAAGTGACAATGTTTTTATAATGCCATTGATCCAGAAAGCCATTTTCGTCCATCAAAAGTTCTTTGTCCAACTGATCAACAAATAAATGAAACGTTTCTTTTAAAAACTGCCGCTCTCCCCTGTTGATCTGGCCGATACAGTAGTTTTGAAAATAGTTGTACATATTTTGGAGTTCCTCCTTTGGAAAAAAGGAACTGTATTTTTGTAATACCGGAAGGGCTTCAAAAAAATACTCATGCCCCTCATTGACGAGCATCAGGTAAATATGATAATAAACGCTGATCGAAGGAATGGCTTCGTAATAGTCTAAATTTTGTTGGACCTCCTTTACAGCCAACTCAAGTAAACTCGTCGAATAATTAATTTCAAGAATCTTGCTCCTGACACTCATTTCACAACCATCCCTCAGTTTTTCGGCCAGATAATAGTTGTCCAAATTATTCTGCTTTTTCTGAATGCTGTGATCTTTTTCATGTTTTGAGCGCTGTGTGAAATAGGCATCAGATTCAGAAGCTTTTAAAAATTGCAAATTGTAAAAGGTACTGTTTTTAAAACTACTGGAGTCCAATTCTTTTTC
Organism: Saprospiraceae bacterium; assembly: GCA_028277915.1. GTDB lineage: Bacteria > Bacteroidota > Bacteroidia > Chitinophagales > Saprospiraceae > JAHDHW01. The sequence goes on along the minus strand of JANQFJ010000074.1, from coordinate 1,736 downwards.
AAGGTTTGTCATCGTTTTTTCATAATACCCATATTGCTTTCTATGGCGTAAATTCCTGAGTAGTAAAACTTTATGAAATGCATTATTTTCCTTAAATTGTTCTTGAATTAAAAATTTGTCCAGCAGCCGCATTGAATAGGTAAACAAAAGCGCTAGATGGCTTTGGTTGTGTTTTTGCTGCTGAAAAAGTGATTTGAAAATCACTTCCCGTTGGCAATTCTGATGATTGAAGTTTGGATAGATTTTGTTCAAATAATCAATTAGCCTTCCCACCTCCTTGTGCTTATTGAAGTAAGGAGACCGTGAAAATTCGACAAATCGGGTCATTTCCTTTCTTGAAAAAGTCGATAATATTTTAATTAAGTTGTTTTGAAGCACTATTTTTTTTCAAAAAAAATATCGATAATATATAAATTCAAAATATTGAATTACAGTATTTTACAAAACAAAATTAATTAAATTTAGAGATAAAAAATCCAAAAAACAAGTGGAATTGTGTTTTTTGTTTGATTAGTTTGTGGGCATATTTGTATAATAGAAAGATTCTAAACGGGAAAACCTTTGTCACCATGAAAACAGTTTCGACCAAATTTTCTTTATCAATACTCATAACCATCTGTTTATCAGTATTTAATACCCCCTTGTTAGCTACCTCCCCTACAGATCTAAAACTAGAGTCATCCCTTGCTTGCGAAATCTGGGATTTGGTTGCCGAGGCGCATCCATGCGATGACAATGACCAATTCCTTGTCGATATTGATTTCAATTACGCTGATGTTTCTGATTCTTTTACTGTTATTGGCAATGGTAATAATTACGGAACCTTTGCTTATGATGATCTATACATAACCCTTGGACCTTTCGATGGCAACAGCCAGACGATGGAATTCGTCGTCTTTGACCAGATGGATGATGGTTGTAATGCGGAAACAGTGCTCGAAGCTCCGAATTGTGGAGGGAGTAGCAATTGCGAAATCTGGGATTTGGTTGTTGATCCGTTAGAATGTAATGATGATGGCACCTACGACATTGTAATCAACTTTGAATATGCCAATCCAGGCAATGATTTCTTTGATGTCATTGATGCGGATGGCAATAATATTGGCTTTTATGCACTTAACGACTTGCCTGTAACTCATGAAAATTTTGTTCCCAGCGGTAATGATTATGATTTTGTAAAGGTCTGTATTAATGACAATCCTGATTGCTGCGCTAGTGCAGAATTTATGGCTTTGGATTGTACTGATCCCTGTCAAATTTCAAATGTAGTAGTGGATCCAAGTGCTTGTGACGGCATGCTCTTTTGGGTGACGATCAATTTTGATTTTGAAAATACCAGCGACCAGTTTTCTGTTCAAGGTAATGGAACGGATTATGGAGATTTCTTTTATGATGATCTTCCAATTACAATCGGACCATTGATTGGAGACGGAACGACAATTTATGAATTTGTTGTGACCGACCTTGATGACCCTGAATGCTCTGATTTTGCAGTCATTGACCCAATCGACTGCAATTCAAATGATTGTGAAATCTGGGATTTAGTTGCAGAAGCACATGACTGTGATGACAATGACCAGTTCCTTGTTGATCTTGATTTTAATTTCGCCAATACCTCTGACTCCTTTGAGGTACATGGAAACGGCAACAATTACGGAACTTTTGCTTATGACGATCTTTACATCACCCTTGGACCTTTCGATGGTGACGGTCAGACAATGGAATTTGTCGTTTTT
>JANQFJ010000039.1 GCA_028277915.1 Saprospiraceae bacterium | reverse complement strand
ATTTGGACATTTTTATTATTTTTGTTAATAATATACGTTTTAAAAAAGCGTTCTAAAAACGCTTTTTCTCCTCCTGTTTGCCAGTCGATAACGCTCGTTTTTAAATTTTGAAACACAAAGTTTTTGGATTCCAATTGAAATTCCAAAGTTACATTTTTTGATTTGTTATGATAAAAAATTACATTTTTTCATTTTTTATATTTCTTTATTCAGGGAACTTGTTTGCACAATCTGAACAGGTTGTTTTGACCGAAGCCGACCAATTGCCATATTTTCCAGGTTGCGATCATTTAACAAAAGACTCAGAAGACAAACGCAATTGTTCGAACCAATCCATTGTAAATTATATTTCAAAAAATTTAAAGTATCCTCAGTCTGCTCAAACAGCAGGAATTCAAGGAACGGTTTATGTCAGTTTTGACATCAATGAAAATGGATATGTTTCGAGAGCTACTATTTTGAATGATTTTGACGATGCATGTGGGATGGAAGCGCTTCGCGTAATCCAAAATATGCCTCGTTGGGAACCCGCAATAGAAGATGGAAAACCCGTGAAAGTTCAATTGAATGTTCCAATACATTTTTATTTAAAAAATGATCTGACAGACAAAGCTTCAAATTATCAAATTAATTGGGGAGGCCTTGCTGCGAAGCGCATTACTGCAGAACAATTGCAAAATAATTTGAATAAGAAAATAATGGTTCGCGATCAATTGGGTAATGACTTGCCCATTACTGAATTGATATTTTCATATGAAAGAAAAAGGGTTTTTCTTCAGGAAAGAACGAAAGGGTCAGTTAATAAAAAGGTCGAAAAATTAGCTCGAAGAATTAAAGCCGGGGGAAATCTTTTCATTGTTGCAGTTATCCAACAACAAGGCGAATTTATCGAAATTGAAAAAGTTTTTGAAATTGTGAAATAGAGTTTTCAGCCAAACTTTCTACCCATCATCTCCAACTCTTCCAGCTTCTTCTTCAAGTCCTGTCCTTCGTTTGCGTGATTTTACATTTCGATTTCCTAAATTATAGCTCAGACTAACGGAAACTCTTCGGCTATCCCACCAGCCATTACCAGCAGAATAAAGCCCTGCAAAATCAGAATATCCAGACCAACCCGTTTCGTAAAACAAATCTGCGGCACTTACTCTGACATTTAAACGATCTTTAAAAAATTTGCGTTGCAATCCTAAGTCCAAACTCCAATTTGAATCATATTTAAAAACACCTCCCCAAACCCCCGGACCTGAGTAATAACCGGAAACTTCACCTTTTATACCAGCGGGTAAATTAAAAGTGTGTTGCTGATAAATGCTATAAGTATAGGCCTGGAGATCAACAACCGCACCACCTCCATAATCCGCTTGATTATTTAAGTATGAAGCACTTGCATTAAAATAAGCATTCCACCATTTTGTGATTTGGACAGGAATACTTGCATTAAAACTAATAACCGTTTGTTCTGCGAGATTTTCCCAAGTTATGAAATTGGCAAGCGGGTCGTCTTTATCAGGAGCAATTAGTCGAGTGATTTGATCGTCCGTTTTGCTGTAAGCCAGTTTGAAATTGTATCGTTGGGCAAAGGTGTAACCCAATTCCATGTTGTTTACAATTTCAGGCCTTAGAAATGGATTGCCACGCCGATAAGAAATTTTACTCAATTGGTATCTAAATGGATTGAGCACACTATAATCCTGGCGATTTATTCTTTTTCCATAATTTAAAGAAAAGCTATGTTTTTCAGCTAGATGCCAATTCAATCCAGCACTTGGAAACCAACTCAAATAATTGATTTCGACAGGATCTTCCTGCAACTCTGGCAAAAAAGCCCTTAAATCGCCTGTAGCATCCGTTTGTTCAGTACGAAAGCCAACAGAAAAACTCCATTTTTCGCCCAAAGAGCGGTTGTAATTTATATAGCCGGCGTAAACGCTTTCATCGTAGTCAAAAATGTTAGAGAGTGTATCATTTTGTAAAGATTCTTCATTGATTTCATCAAAAACAAGAAAAGTGTTATCTGAAACGACACGACTATATTTAACACCAAAACTTAACTTTCCACTCAAGACTGATCGTTCGTAATCTATTTTTGCAGTGTAAATGTCAATATTTGTAGGCGTATCAAAACTGTTGACATCTTTTGACAAAACAGATTCCTCCTTAGCATCATAATAAATGTTTGGCTGGAATCGAAGACTTTTATTTTCATATCTACCATAATCCAAATCAATGTTCAGGCTTTGGCCTTTACGATTATCAAATCGATAATTAACATTAAATGTGTTCTGTCTTCTGTCATTGTTGGCAGTTGTATTGGCAATTAAAATACTGTCAATTTCTGTTGGATTGTCTTGTGGTGAAATTGAGATACGATCAAGTGTTAGTCGCTCACCATTATTTTCACCACCACGGACAATAAACCCAAGTGTATGATTTTTTGCAATAAAAAAGTCAGTCCCAATTCGATAATTGTAATAATTGCGATCGAAAGTTTCTCTCACTTTTTCCTCTAATTGGATTCCATTTTGAAAACTAATAAAATCCATATTATGAAATGACTCATGTCCTCCGTAGCTGGCATTACCAAAAATATTGAGTGATTTGTTTCGATAATTTCCACTACCACTTAAGTTGTAACGCCCATATTCTCCCTGGCTGTAAGTTCCACTGATTGAGCCATTTGCTCCATGGCTTTTATCCTTCTTTAAACGAATATCAATAATTCCAGCATTGCCTTGCGCCTCATATTTAGCGCCAGGGTTAGTTATGATTTCAAAACGATCAATTTGCTCAGCAGGAAGATTTTGAAGGTAAATTGTCAGGTCATCGCCAGTTAAAGGTAATTGTTTTCCATCCACATAAATCAAAACACCAGAGCGTCCTAAAACACTGATGTTGTTATTGTTGTCAATCAATACTCCAGGTGCTTTACGCAAAAGGGAGATAGCATCAGAACCAACACTATTAATCGTTCCCTGCACATTAAATATCATTCGGTCTGCTTTCGACTCTACCATTACTCTAGAAGCAGTTACTGTCGCTTCGGTGAGTTCAACAGCCATTGGTGAGAAACTCAAAACCCCCAAATCCAATTGCTGATCTATGTTTAATTTAATATTGGAAACCCTCAAATCAGATAATCCAACATAGGTGGCGGAGATATAATAATCTCCGGGAATAATGGACTGAAGTTGAAAAGATCCATTTTCGTCGCTGGTTTCCACTTTTACCAACGAACTGTCTGCTTCATTATACAAAGCTATGTTAGCGAACTCAATCGCCAATCCATTTTCGTCTTGAAGCTCACCTTTGATGCTGGTTTGGGCCTGTGTAATTAAAAAAGATAAGATTAGTGATAAAGTAAAAAGATGTTTCATGCAATTACATTTTTCTAAAATAGTTTTGCAAATTACATCAAAGGTCCCGGGCAATTTGTCTTTTTAGATGAATTTGCTTGATTTTTATAGATAAACGTAATTTTATGCCATATACGAAAAAGGAGGTTTCTTTAAATATCCTTTTTTAACATTTCCACAAAATTGAAAACATCTTCAAAACTATTGTAAAGAGGAACCGAAGCTACTCGAATTACTCCTGCATTTTTACCATAGAGGTTATCCTCCCTCCAGTCAGCAATCACGCCATTTTCAGTTAAAAAATTGAAAAGTTCTTTCCCAGATTCATCAGTAATAATGGATAATTGACAACCGCGATCTTTTGCATTTTTGGGCGTTATAATGTTGAAACTATAGCCACTTTGATTTGCCTCGTTGATCAGAAATTCCATGAAACCTGTCAGGAGTTCACTCTTTATTCGCAAGGCTTCCATGCCTACTTCATCAAAAATATCCAAGCTTACTTTATGAGCAGCAAAACTAAAAATTTGAGCATTGCTTAGCTGCCATCCTGCCGCTCCTTTCATTGGAATAAATCCTTTTTTCATTAAAAAACGACTATCTTCATCATGTCCCCACCAGCCTGCAAATCGGGGCAATTCAGGGTTGTTGCCATGTCGTTCGTGAACAAAAGCACCACTAGGTCCACCTGGTCCGGAATTTAAATATTTATAACTGCACCAAACTGCAAAATCAATATTCCAGTCATGCAATTTGAGGACTACGTTTCCTGCTGCATGAGCAAGATCAAATCCAACATTTGCGCCAGCAGCGTGACCTGCTTCAGCGATTGCTTTTAAATCATACCATTGCCCGGTGAAGTAATTGACACCGCCAAACATCACCAATGCCGTTTGATCACTATGTGTTTTAATTACCTCAAGGATATCTTCAGTTCGAAGTGTCGTTTCACCTTCTCTTGGGTGAACTTCTACGATTGCTGACTCCGGATCAAAGCCATGAAAACGGACCTGGGTTTCCAATGCATATTGATCTGATGGGAAAGCACCGCCTTCCATGATGATTTTGAATCGATCCTTAGTAGGACGATAAAAGGAAACCATCATGAGATGTAAGTTGGTCGTCAGCGTATTCATCACAACAACCTCTTCAGGTTTTGCGCCGACGAGATTGGCACTTTGTTGCGTCAAGAATTTATGATAATACATCCATGGCATCTCACCTTTAAAATGGCCTTCAACTCCGTAGGTTTTCCATTGTTCTAATTCGGCCAGCAAAGCATTTTTAACAGATTTGGGTTGCAAGCCAAGAGAATTGCCGCAGAGGTAAATGACATCTTTCCCATTGTGTTGAGGGAAGTGAAATTTCTCCCGATAACTTTTTAAAGGATCTTGCTGATCAAGTTGTTGAGCAAAAGTCAGGCTGTTTTCGTATTGCATGAATGTTGTTTTCCTGCAAAAATAGATTTTTGTTTAAAATTTTGGATGAAGAAATGACTTAAAAAAGCCAAATTATTTCCAGCTTATTCGTATTCGATCAAATAACAAAATAAGTTTTTACATCAACACATTGTTGACCGGTTGGATAGCAGGAGGTAGTTCTGTTTCCTCCAACATTTCCCGTAAGTCAACCTCTATGACTCTGCAAAGTGATAACATCGGGATGTCATTTCCTAGCCCCTCAAATGGGTTTTCACTGTAATCGCCAATCAACTCCATCACTACATAAACCCAGCCGACCAAAGCAGTGAAAGGAATAGAATACCACGCTCCAAATTCACCAAGTTTATGAAACTCGGGGATGAACCCAAAAGGAAGTAAAAACACAAAAATACCCACGAAAATAAAACTGAATGAACCATATTGTCGAGGTAGAGGATATTTTTTGATGCGCTCACATTTTCCTTGATGGGTATAAAAATCATTGAGAATTTTTTGCAATTCCATATGCCTGAAATCGTCAATGAGGTTTTGTTTCCTAAGTTTTTTTAACTCTTGTGATTGTTTGTCAATGATTTGTGTAGCCGTATTTTGGAAGTCTATGAGTTTGTCATGTTCTTGTTTTTCCAAAAAAGTAGTCAATTCCATTTTGGTAATTTCATCATCGTACAATCCGACACCGTAGGATTTTAACCGTCTTTCAAAGAATTTTCTTTTAAATTTATTCCCACCAAGATGCTCCCATTGAGTTGGAATCAATAACTGGCTGCGCAATGCATATAACCATGCTATGTGTCTGTAAATCAAACTTTTGTGAATGGATCGTATTTCGGGGTCGGAAAGATCAATTGGTGTAAACTGATTGCCGACAAAACCTTTTACAGTTGCTCCCCACATTCGGCTGCTATTTACAATTGCTCCCCATATTTTCCGAGCTTCCCACATTCGGTCATAAGCGCTGTTGTTTTTAAAACCGACATAAAAAGCAACGGCTGTACCTATGATTGACAAAGGAAGCCAGGGAATCGAAATCCACTGATCATGAAAATAGTGATGTAAAAAAGCCACAAAAGCACCCCAAAGCGATAACCAAATCATATGGTGTCCAGTAAATTTGAGAACACCCCAAAGAGTAAAATTTTTCCGTACGTACATTTGTATTTGTTGAGGGTAAAAAAATTATTTGCCAACGAATTCCAATTGGTGGTTTACTTTTGATTCGATATTTTTTGCAGTCGTAAACCCATTTGAAATTAAAAAAAAATGATCTTCCAGTTTTAAAATCAACGTAGGAAATCCTCTCACTCCCATTTCTGCCGCAGTTTCAAAATCTTTTCGAACAGCCTGCTTCATTCCTTCGGATTCAAACATGACTTTGAATTTATTGCGATCGACTTCCAAATCTTCGACTAAATCCAGAAAAGTGTCAACTTCATTTGTGTTTTTATTTTCTGCATAGAAAGCGGTTTGAATGGCTTTGAAAAAATCAAATTCCCGTTCGGGCTTTAATTGTCTCATCACTAAAACTGCTCTGGAGGAAGGCTCAGTGTCGTAAACAAAACTTTGGTCTTTTAAAATGGCATAATTGAATTGTCTGCCACTTCGTTGCTCTACATGTTGCCAGTGGCCTTTGAGGAATTCTCCCAGATCTTTCATGGTTTCGGTGTTGTACGGACGCAGGCCGCCCATGATCAGTTGCAAATCCACTTTGTCGTTTAGGTTTTTAAGTGCTTCAGATAATTCATTCGCAAAGCCATAGCACCATGAGCACATTGGGTCAGCGACATAGATCAATTTTGCTTTCGTTTGAGCCATAATTGCAATGTTAAAGTATAAGACTAAAAATATTGAAAAAGTATATCTCAGCATAGTCAATTAATTGTTTAGCAAGGCATTAATTTTTTGCTTTGCCTGCTCAATTCCTTCAAAATAATCATTCGCCGAAGCTGAATTCAATGCATCAACATAATATTCCTTTGCTTTGTTTAAATTTCCTTTCTTTTCAAATATTTCAGCGATTTTGAAGCGAGATAAGAATTGATAACGTACAAATTTTATATCATCTGCCAACTTAATGGATTTTTCATACATCATGATGGCTTGATCAAGCTTTTTCATTTTTTCAGCGACTTCACCAAGTGAAAAATAAGAAGCAGGAAGGTATGGTTTAAAACCAATTTCTTTCCTCAAAAGAAGTGATTTATTAAAAAGCTTTTCGGCATTTTCATATTCTATTTTTTGCCGTAGGTAAATTTGAGCGAGGTGTCGAGTATTAAAGGAAAGGACATATTTGTTATCATGCATTTGCGCAAATTCGCATTCCTGATCATATCTCCAAATCAAATCTTCCAAAGCTTTTGTATTCCCATTCCTTTGCAATATTGTTTGTTGCATAGAAATAATCGATGCCCTGACTTGAGCTTGTTTATAAAAGTTGCCAGTGTCCTCAAAAAACCGAAGGGCCAGCAAAAAATACTGATGCGCTGTTGAATCCTTTTTTACTGAAAAAAAGGCAGAACCAATGAGTGCAAAATATTCCCCTAGTATATTTTTATTGGTGGTTCTTTTTACCAAAGTGTCCAATGCCAAAAGTGATTCAAGGTTTTTTGAAGGATCAACTTTGATGTTTCGGAGTCTGTTTTTGAAAGATTTTACTCTGAATATTTGAATAGATAAAGCAAGCTGATGATGTGGCTGAAATGCTTTAGATCGTTCGAACTTTGAAATCCGGAGACATTTTTCAGCGTCGTCAAAATTGGCTTCATAAAGAAATTTTTCTGAAACTGATATCCTGGAATTGATCGTTGAATCAAGACTGGTGTTATCATTTGATTGGGCACAAACCTGGAAGATTTGAAATAGGAAGATTAATATGATGAAAGAGTTGATTTGCATCAAATGTTGAATTCGGTTTTAAAACGATGTCAAAATACTAAAAATAAAACATGGAGATCGACATTGACCTTCATGCTTTGCTGAATTTATCTGGTTTTTATAAAAGATAACAGTAAAGGTTTAAACTAAATTTTAATACTAGAAGAGAGAACCTTGACTGGCAAAACTCATTGGATTTTCCAATTCGAGTAGCTTTCGTTTCATGTCAAGACCATAAAAGTAACCCTGCAGATCTCCATTTTTTGCAATTACCCTGTGGCAGGGGACAATAATAGTTAATGGATTGGAGCCATTAGCTTGTCCGACAGCGCGCACTTTTTTAGGATCGCCGAGTTTCTCTGCGATAGCGGAGTAAGAAGTGGTGTGACCATAAGGAATGCGCAATAATTCTTCCCAAACGCTTTTGTGGAAATCGGTTGCATCTCCCCAGTCAATTTTTATTTTAAAATGAATTCGCTTCCGCTCAAAATATTCTTTAAGTTGTTGTTTACATTCCTTTAAACAATGCGGGATTTCGATACTTTCAGGGCCCGGAGTATCAAATTTTTTGACAGTTTGAACACCATTATCAGTTCCGCTGATTTCGAAATAGCCAAGAGGTGTGGAAAGGTAAGTTTTGAAAAGCATTTTTGAAAACTTTGCTTATTCAAGATCGCCATTTTTAGGCAGAATTTCAAGTCCAAATTGCACTAAATTCTGTGACCTCTTTTTTCGTTATCGATTACGGGAATTTGGTAATTCAGGGGATTTTGGTTGAAAATTTTAACATAAACGTCGAAAACTTCAGGCAAGATATTTTTAAACTTTTGAGGAAAAGTAAAAAAATAATTGATTGCTAATAGCGAAGGTTCCAACAAAGGCAAGCCAATAAAATCCTGCACTTTTTCATTTTTAAAACCACTAAT
>JANQFJ010000022.1 GCA_028277915.1 Saprospiraceae bacterium | reverse complement strand
AAATATTTTATTATTTTTAACTTGACTCAGTTAAAAATCCTCAAGTCCTGAAAAACAATGGAACCGATGACCGAAAAAGACTACCTCAGCCAAAGAATCGACGACCAGATCAATTGGTATAGCAAAAAAAGCTCCTTCAACAAAAAACGTTATCAGTTTCTCAAAGCTTTAGTCATTATAATCTCAGCCTGTATTCCTGTTTTAGCAATTATCATTACAGGAAACGATGACTTTCTAAAAATTACTGTGGGTCTTGCCGGAGTCCTCATCGTTGTGCTGGAAGGAATATTATCTCTTTACAAATATAAAGACATTTGGCTTGAGTATCGCATGACTTCAGAAATGTTGAATCGAGAGAAACTACTTTACCAGACCAGTTCAGGTCCCTACAAAAACAGTAAAAGCTTTCCCTTTTTTGTTGAACGCTCCGAAGCTATTATGAGTGCTGAAAACAAAAGCTGGTTCACCAACCAGCAAAAATCCGATGATCCTGAAAAAGAAAATTCTTAACCCCTCAATTTTAAAAAATGAATTTACAAGATCGACTTCAATCCAACGGACCCAAAAGAATCCTTGCATTAGATGGCGGCGGAATCAGGGGTGCCATCACAATTGGATATTTAGAAAAAATACAAACCATCCTTCGTCAAAGGTTTGACAATCCTAGTCTGATGCTCTGTGATTATTTTGATTTGATAGGTGGAACAAGTACAGGCTCCATCATCGCCGGAGGCCTCGCTATAGGCATGGACGTGGCCGAGATCAAGGCCCTTTATTTAAAACTGGGCGATAAAATATTTGGCACAAAACGAGGTTTGTTTCAGCGACTAAGCGCCAAGTTTAAAATAAAAGCGCTGGAAGTGGAACTGGAAAAAATATTTAAAGACATGACTTTGGAAAGTGATCAGATCAAAACCGGTCTTTGCATCGTCACCAAACGTGCTGACACGGGCAGTACCTGGCCCCTGATCAATCACCCTGGCGGAAAATATTTTAAATACAATAAAGACATCCTTTTGCGAAAAGCGATTCGTGCGAGCACTGCAGCCCCTACCTACTTCCAACCGGAAGCTTTTGATGTTGGTGGCGGACAAATCGGAGCTTTCGTAGATGGCGGAGTAAGCATGCACAATAATCCTGCTTTACAACTTTTCCTACTTGCAACCTTAAAGGGGTTTCCGTTTCATTGGGACACCGGCGATGAAAAAATGCTTTTAACATCTATTGGAACAGGATTCTGGGACAATCGAAAAACTGTGGAAGAAGTAACGGATAACAAATTATGGGATTGGGCATCTGATGTGATCAGCATGCTGATGGATGATTCCAAAGTCATGAATCAATTGTTGTTGCAATACCTTTCAAAAAGTCCGACTGCAGCGCATATCGATGGCGAAATTGGCGATTTGGGGGAAGATGTTCTTCATGGAAAACCAGCACTCCATTACTTGAGATATGATTCTTTGTTGCAAGATGATCATTTGAAAGAAATTGGTTTGACCAACATAAAGGCTATTGATCTTCGCGAAATGTCAGCTTCAGAAAATTGTGCAGTGTTGATGGAAATTGGTGAAAAATGTGCCGAAAAGGAAGTGCTGGAAGATCATTTTCCATCGGTCTTTGACTTGAAAACTGAAAAACTAATTTCATAATTTAACAGCCGGCTCACTTAAAATTTCCGGACAAAACGAAAAATATGTTTGACGACAATATCCCTGTAAGTGTATTCACTTCCTATGCGCATAAAGACGAAGACTTGAGAGAAGAGTTGGACGTTCATCTCGCGATGATCAAACGCCAACCCGCCGTTGAGGTTTGGAACGACAGAGAAATCATAGCAGGAGAAGAATGGGATGATTCTATAAAAAAGGAACTAGAATCAGCGGATATTATCCTCCTTTTGGTGAGTCCCCGATTTTTGGCCTCTCGATATATTTACGAAGTGGAAATCAAAACGGCTCTTGAACGACATGAAAAAAGAAATGCGATCGTCGTTCCAATAATTTTGAAACCCTGTGACTGGACGGAAACTGAATTTGCCAAACTCCAGGCACTACCAAAAAATGCAAAACCAGTCAATAAATGGGATGACATGGACGAGGCATTTTACAATGTAGTCACAGGTCTGAAGCAAGTTATTTTGGCCGTGCAAAAGAAGAAAGGAAAGTGACACTCTCCGGTCAACTGATTGATTTGAATAAATTACCCGCAGAGTTGTTTTTGCTAAAAGCTGCTGAGGATAATTCCTTATCATGAAAAAGCGCTAAGTTTCTTATTGTTCTTTTCATTATTAATTATTAGTATTGCTCAACGGATGCCTTAAAGGAAAGGCAAACCGTCTCTAAAATATCTTCAAATAAATGTAAAAAATTTAATAATGGATAATTCTAAATATTTTCACCGAAATGTAGTATTCTCAAAACAAGGCAAGCAGATTTCAATAATAAATATATTTAACCCTGACAATGAACGCCAGGTTCTTGAATCATGGTTTGGGCTAGTTCTACAACTGGCTGATGGGCAGCATACCATTGAAGAACTCATACAGTATGTATCGAGCAAATACAAAGGAAATCCTCCCCCTACGCTTAAAGGAACTATTCACTCTGTAATTGATCGACTTTCCGATGCAAAATTGATAGTAGTAACCGATGAAAAAACAGAGTTACCCTATTATTTATCGCTTCCTTATGAACAACTGGATGTTGAAAAAGCCAAGAAATTAATTGAAAAAGATGCTACCGCCAACTTGAACGATTTACTCTAAGTGCAATTCAAAAACTATAAACGTTTTAAGGATTTCAGCTCATTTACAAAAATAAAACCAAAGCGGAGATGATTTTTTGACTCCTTCGATAAAAGTGTATGGAAAATTGATATTTAAAAGTTTAGGGAAAGAAGCTTCACTTTTTTCCAAACATTAAACCCTGTTCCCGCATTTTGGACAGAATGAAGCAGTAACACTCAAAATCCTGGTTCCACAATGGCTACAAAAATTAAACTTCGGAGCTTCAGTCACTTCTAAAGTTTTTCGTTCCAACACTGCATCGTATTGCCCGGAATCTATCCATTTTAAAAGTTCATTGGTACGATCGACTGTCCACTTGTGGTCACCGAGCATCAGGCTGACGTATTTGATCACTTTGTTGTAATTTCCAACGTCAAATCCTTCGAACTGGCGAGCCTGATGAATAAAACCATCAACGTCAAATGAAGAATAGTATTTATTTGGCAAACCGGAAATCTTTGAAAGCGCAGAAACAGCTACTTCTAAATTTTGGCAAGCCAGTAATCCTGCACGGTCAGCAGTATATTCAGACATGCGCTGCCATTGCAATAAAGCAACCTGCAAACCATAGGAGATAATAGAACCGATGCCCAATGTAAAACTACCCAGGACCTCACTTAGTAAGGGAAGCAAAGTACCGATCTCGTAATACAAAACGTGTTGGCTTTTAATATGCCCAATCTCCCGACCAATAATAAAAACCAATTCTTCATCCGTAAAATTATCAACACATCCATTGCTTAAAGCAATTATCGGGTAATCAACTCCAGTAGTTATTCCCTGCAATTCATCAGTATGAAAAAGATACAATTCGGGAATAATGCTAAGATTTAATACAGATCTGGATTCCAGCAATAAATTATGGATTTCGGGAAAATTGTTGGTATCGACTTTTAGGTTACTACCCTTGATCTGGATTCTGAATATTTTTTCTACACCATATTCATAAAATTTTTTCACGAGAGTATCCAAGCCTTTTGTACCGTGCAAAGTATCCAGCGCCTTTTTATCAAAAGGGTGTTCATATTCTTTCGGATTTAGGTCGGTAAGTTTTTTAAGGTTCATAGTATTGGTTTTCAAATTTGTCACTTATAAAAGCATTTGTTATTAAAAAAGCTTGCAGTTTCTATCCACAAATTAATACATTTGAAAGACAATCAAATAGTTGGAATGTTTCAATAGATTTCCTGAACTTGCCTTATCATTCAAAATTGTCCTGCTGATTTTTAGTTTTAATTGAAATCTAACCAATTCCGGACATGACTACACTCAAAATGAATTCCTATACTCGGCGGAGGATTTTAGCGTCAATAAAATTAGGATTAGCTGCTATTCCTTTTTTAATGATCCTCCGTTTGATTCATGTCGGAAATTTAAATCCCGGAGTTTTTATTTTGGGATTCGGGATAGGATTTTCTGTAGGCATTGCCGAGCTTTTTTTGTTTAAAAAATGGATCAAAAACCTTCCTTTCTTTTTACATTTATTTGTAAAATCCATTGCTTTGGTCGGGATCATGTGGCTGACTTTTGCTGTGCTCAACCTGCTTGATGTTTTCATCGATGGAATTTCCTGGCTAGACTACCTCAATGACATATTCCAATGGACCACTTTGATTAGATTATTAGAACTACTTGGAGTTATAGTTTTTCTGCTCTTTTTCATAAGACTGGATCGTTTGCTAGGTCCAGGAGTACTCATTGGGTACATGACTGGTCGCTATCATCGTCCGCGAAAAGAACATAGAATTTTCATGTTTCTTGATTTAAAAGGATCCACCACTCTGGCAGAAAGGATGGATGCAAATCACTACTTTGACTTTCTTCACAATTATTTTAAAGAAATGTCTGAACCAATACTGGAATCGAATGCTGACATTTATCAGTACGTAGGCGATGAAATTATCCTGACATGGAGATTAAAATCCGGCATGGAAGAAGCGAATTGTATCAAGGTATTTTTTATGATTGAAAAGCAAATGGAGGCTCGTAGGGAGTATTTTTTGAAGACTTATGGAATTGTACCGGAGTTCAAAGCCGGTGTCCATGCTGGTGAGGTTATTACTGCTCAAATCGGAGAACTCAAAAGTGAAATTACGTACAATGGAGACGTGCTAAATACGACAGCTCGCATTCAATCACTTTGCAATCAGTATAATCAAAAACTTCTGGTATCGGCAGATATTTTAAAGAAAATTCCACTAGGACCTGCTTATTCGATAGTAAACCTTGGACCCGTTTCAATTCGTGGGAAAGAAAAAACCATTGACTTATGTGCCGTTACTAAAAATGATTGATCGAAAGTATCTTGAAAAGCTATCAATCGCAACCTAAATCTAATCGGGAGAATGGGTCATTGTTGGGAAAACAATTGCCGGAAAGAATGTATTCCGGAACATATCTTTGAAGGTTTGGATCGTTTAACCCATCGCTGATGAATGAAACCAAATCATTCATTTCGGACTCAGTTAGGTTGAGTGGATAAAATTTTGAAGAAATCTGACTGGAAGGAACATTTTCGTTCTCTGGAATAGCATCGTTGAAATATTCCACCACATCTCTCAGGGTTTCTTTACTTGCACCATGGAAATAAAATGGAGAATCATTTAAATTATATAGCTGAGGAACTTTAAATTTAAACATATCTTCTTCTTCACCGGTGAAACCTCCCCTGCCCTTGTTTTTACCATCAGCAGCAGAAGTATTCAGTGCGCCAATTTGGTAAAGGTCATTAACTCCAAGGGCATAAAACTTCATCGCATTTAAGGATGGACCATTATGGCAGGAAGAACAATTGGCTTTTCCAAAAAAGAGCATGGCACCATTTTTCTGTTGTTCGGTTAATGCATCTTTGTCTCCTTTCAGCCATTTTTGAAAAGGTGCTTCTGTAGTCAGCAATGTTCTTAAATAAGCAGAAATAGCAAAACTCGCGGTCATGGGTGTATACCGTTCCTCTTCAGAAAACTCTGGAAAAGCAGCATCAAAATATGGTGTATATCCATATTCGTCCATCACCTCTTTGCTGATCACCATTCGATGTAAATCAAGCCCTTCAATATTCTGACATTCCATACCATCAAATCCAAGATGATTGACTTCAGTAAGCGGATCTAATGACCAAAGATCTTCTGTACCAACATTGACTCCTGTTGCTCCAAATTGGCCATTCCAAAGCGTATTAGTCACGAAAGCTGCGTTTAAAACACTCAGTGGACGAATACCCTGAGCATCAATTTCAGTTTCCTGATATTCGGTATCCATAAAACGTTCTTCACCTTGAATTCCAAATCCCAATCCACCATCAGCAATGCCTTGAGGCCGGCCTGGCCTGAATCCTGCAGACGGTACATGACAGGAAGCACAAGAATAAGATTCCATCGCTATATCATGGACGGGATCAAGAGCAAGCCCAGTTTCAAAAAACAGAAATTTGCCTAATTCAACCTTTATCTGACTAAGAGGATTGGAAGCATCCTGAGGAATATTTGCATAATCTGTACTTTCAGGAAGCGTAAAATGATCAAGCCCTCCGTGTTGACTAATAAGCGATTTAAGTGAATAGTCGTTTTGAGTGGCAACGTAAATCTGATCTTTTGAACAGGCAATAAGTAATATCAGAAACGTACAAAGTATGACTGAGCTTCGGTTCATTAGTATTTGATATTCACGGGACTATAGTCAAAAATAATAAGATATAGTCAAAAACTACAATTATACAAAGATAAAAATATGTGCTTAAGGCAACAATATCCTAAAAATGGTATTTTTGACTCCACAATTAAAAAACATATGTGAAAAATATAAATTTCATACGAGAAATTTTAAGATTTGGTTGAAATAAATGTGAAAAAATTAACTTCAAACCAATTGGAAGGATAAAATGGCTCAAAATTTAAAGTATTTCCACCATTCTCTAAGACAAGATTTTATTAATCACACGCAAAAACTCCACAATTAAATTTCTGATTATCAGCAGATTAAATCAATTTTGAATAATCTTCAAAAATCAAATTCCATCAAATAAAGAAAGAGTTGAATATTAAAAATTCGTTTTAAATGCTCAATATTTTTATTTCGACACGTTGATTTTTCCTGCGGCCATCTGCAGTTTTATTCGTTGCAATGGGTTTTCTTTTGCCATACCCCTTGTAATAAACCCGTTTTGGGTCGATTCCTTTCTGGATAATATAGTTGGCAATGGATTTTGCACGAGCTTTCGACAAATTATCACAAAACTCGTGCTCTGGAATATTGTTGGTATGTCCGCCAACTTCAATCACCACAGAACTATTCTCAATCATAAATTCATATAATTCTTCTATTACCGGAATAGAAACCGTCGTAATTCGGAAACTATCCGCTTCAAAATACAACTCTTCCATCTTTACGGTCTGCCCTTTTCTAAGGTTTGCTGCAGTCAATTGTGGAAGAATTCTCTTCTTGATTTCGAATGTTAAAGAAATTTTACAACCGTTTTCATCAGTGACCGTCACACTATGCTCCCCAATCCCCAATTGACTTGCTTTTGCGCTGTTTTCGTTATTATCCCAAAGATAAGTAAAAGCTCCGGTGCCTCCTTTTGCTTTAATTTCTGCTTTCCCGTCTGCTTTGTTTTCGTTTGTTGCAGGGCTGTTTCGTATAATTTCTGCTGAAAGCTCTACAGGTTCTTTAATTGAAATATTTGTAGTTTTTGAATTTCCAACTGCATCGGTTACCGTTAAAAAGTATTCTCCTGCTTTTAAATTAGAAGCAATCTCATCACTTAGGTCAGTATCATTCCACTGATATTGAAAGGGGCCTTTTCCTCCATTCACCTGTACTTCCAAAGACGCTTCGTGCTCCCCAAAGCACTTATTTTCTGCCGTTTGATCTATGGAAACACTCAAAGGAAGAATATTTTCGTCTATCGTGATAGAAGCAGCTGCAGTACAACCTGATGCATCGGTTAAGGTCAGAATTCGTTCTCCCGGAGATAGCTTTGATGCGGTTGCTGATACTTCACCATTGTCCCATTTATAGCTAAACGGTGCTGTGCCACCCGTAACCTTTGCAGTTGCCTTGCCATCTGCATTATCTGTACTGGCAGGTGAATCTACTGTAATTGTTGCTGAAAGCGCTGCAGGCTCTTTGATTTTTATTGATCCCGCTACAGTACTTCCTTCTGCATCCATAAGTGTCAATGAATATTCACCTGCTGGTAGTTTTTCTGCGGTACGACCACTTAATTCAGGAATATTCCATTGATATTGAAATGGCTTTTTTCCTCCTTTTACCTGCACCTCAATAGCTGCTGCAATTTCACCAAAACATTTATTTTCAGCCGTTTGATCGATGGAAATGCTCAGCGGAAGTATATTTTCTTCGATTGTGATTGAAGAAGTTGCGGTACAACCTGATGCATCGGTTACAGTCAGATTTCGTTGACCAGGTGCTAGTTTTGAAGCAATCGCTAAAGTTTCGCCATTGTCCCATTGATAGCTATATGGGGCAGTGCCACCTGCGACCTTGGCGATTGCTTTGCCATCCGAATTATCAGTACTCGCAGGTGAATCTACTGTAATCGTTGCTGTCAACGATTCTGGCTCTTTTAAGTCAATCTCCCCAACGGAAGTATTATTTTCAGCATCAGTGACTGTGACCTGATATTTACCAACTCCTAATCCGGTTAGTTTTTCGCCCGTTAGTCCTGGAACATTCCATTGGGTTTGGTAAGGACTCAATCCACCTTTAATTTCAAGAGAAATCGCTCCATTTTTATCACCAAAACATTTATTCTCATTTGTCTGAACAAAGGACAAGCTCAATGATTCCAGTTGTCTTGCTATTACAACTGAAGCAACAGCACTACAGCCGTTTTTATCTGTAACTGTAACAGCATGCGTACCTTCATTCAGTTTTTCAGCGGTTTTGGTGGTCTCCCCATTATCCCATGCAAAAGTATAATCTCCCTGACCACCTTCCACAATAGCCGTAGCTGCTCCATCATTTGCATCTATAGTGCTTTCAACCCGATCCTGGGCAACTTTCAAAGTTATCCGAGGATCCTGAATTGTTGCTTTTGCATTCCGTTTTTTGCCTCTGGCATCCGTCACAGACACTTTATAAGTTCCTGGCCCCAACCCAGTAGGGTTTTCACCTTTTAAACCGGATTCCCATTCGTATTCAAAAGGAGCCTCTCCCCCACTGACGATGACCTTTAGAGCAGCATCATTTTTCCCATCGCAGCCCAATTCTTTATCCACTAAACAATTAACTGTGATGGCGGATTCTTTTTCTATCAGGTATAGTCCTTTGTCTTCTGTACCTACCCAAATTGCACCTTCCTGATCAACAGCAAGGCTTGTTGGCGCATTGCTCGTGAAATATTCGGCAGCACCAAATTTGTCAAAATACCCCGAATGCATGTGAAATCGAGTGATTACTTCAGAGGCTATCCACATATTTCCTTTATGATCTAAAGCGATGTCATTTATTTTGCCTTCCACCATGCTATCGTCAAGTTCAATCTCTGTCCATTTATCACTTGCGTCCACTTTCCATAACCAACCATCACCAAAGACCCAAACATCGGTGTCCGATTTTTCAATCGCTTCAATTTTTACATATTTTTCATAGAGTCTCCATTTCCCATCCGGATTATGCAAAACCCCTTCTTCAGTCCCTATCCAATAACTCCCTGGCTTGTCAGAAAACATGACTGTAATATAATCTGTTCGCAATTTGGAATTGCTCATATCCATATGTTCCAGAAGTTCAACGGAAGGTTCAACTTTGATCCGAAAAACACCAATGCCGAGCGTTCCTATCCAAAGTTCTTTTTTCATCGAATCATAAAATGCTCCGGCGATATCCTGCTCACCTTCAAACAATCCGTCGGTCTGATCCTTTAGTAACTGAAGTAACTGTGATCTGTTGAAATTTAAGTTGTGGTTTCCACCTTTATAATTCAAAAGGGACAATTCATCCGATCCGATTTCAAATTCCGTTGCATAATCTACAGAATGAACCTGAAAAACGCCTTCGTTATTTCCAACCCATTTGTCGTTATTTTCGTCGATATAGATATTTGTGATGGGAATATTTCGATCAACTGCAGCACTTCGCGTAACTCGCATCGGCTCTTGCGCCAACAGATTTGCAATATTTAATAAAAAAAACAGGGTCAACAATCTGTTCATAGTAATTCTATTATAAATTTTCGCAAAAATAAAAAATCCATTGTAAAATGGTTTCAGCTAAACTGGCTTTAATTTAATTGACAGCACAATCCCAAAACCACATCAATTTTGTCAATCATAAAATGAAACCACATTCAACAGAGAATGTTTTTTTTCCAACTTATAAACGCAATTTGACGCATCTTGGTATAGAAAAAATAACGGGAAAATCATTGAAATTAAAGACCCTGAGAAAGCCTATTACAAGATTATTTTATCAGTTGCAATAATACTTTTAATGAAAGTGGACCAACTAAAATTTTATTAAAACAACCGGGCTAGATCTTGATCAATTTTTCT
>JANQFJ010000262.1 GCA_028277915.1 Saprospiraceae bacterium | reverse complement strand
TATTTACCTGATGCCTTTTGGCCATTAATGAAAGATTCTCCTTTGATAAATATTGAAATTCCATTTGCTGACAGAATTCGAATACTCGTAGATGAATATGCTCAGTTTCCAAATGAGCAATTGATGTTTGCTTTTAATAAAATCAAAAAACGAATCGGAGGCCAAAACTTAAAAGCCGCGGAAACCGCTTTGGAAGAAAACGATTTTGCCACTGCTGTTGAGATAGCATTGAAATATTACGATAAATCCTACCAGTTTTTATTGGAAAACAACAAAGCACCCGAAATTCACATGTTGCAATTTGAAGAATTTGATCCCGTAAAAATTGCAAAAACACTGATAAAATTTCACCATTCATTATTGCCTACTTTTCAAAATTGAACATATGATTACCGAAATAAAGCAACTGGAATATAAACTCACACAATACAGTCATGGTGCGGGTTGTGGGTGTAAAATATCCCCAAAAGTCTTAAATGAAATTTTGAAATCCAGCTTGGTTTCCACACAATTTTCAAATTTAATCGTTGGGAACCATGAACGCGATGATGCTGCTGTTGTTGATTTGGGCGATGGAACGGCTATTGTGAGCACCACAGATTTTTTTATGCCGATTGTGGATGATCCGGAAGATTTCGGCAGAATCGCCTCAGTTAATGCGATCAGTGATATTTACGCAATGGGCGGTTCTCCGATCGTAGCAATTGCAATTCTTGGTTGGCCTGTAAACAAAATACCATCTAATGTTGCAAATACTGTTATCGAAGGAGCCAGAAAAGCCTGCATCGAAGCTGGAATTCCTTTAGCAGGTGGTCATAGCATAGATAGTCCGGAACCAATTTTTGGACTGGCAGTGACTGGCAGAGTAAAACTGGAACATTTGAAAAAAAATGGAGGAGCTACAAAGGATTGCAAATTGTTTTTGACAAAGCCCCTGGGTGTTGGGATTTTATCAACAGCTCAAAAAAAAGGAAAACTGAGAAGTACTGACAAACATTTGGCGAGAAATAATATGGTAGTGCTGAATAGAGTAGGAGAGTTACTTGGAAAACAGGAATATGTAAAAGCGATGACAGATGTTACCGGTTTTGGTTTGCTTGGCCATCTTGATGAAATGTGTGAAGCCAGCAAATTAACTGCAATCATAGATTTTGAAAATGTTCCTTTGATTGACAAAGATATTATCGATTATTATATCGCTGAAAAATGTATCCCCGGCGGTACCAACAGGAATTGGGATAGCTATGGACATAAAATTGGTAAGATTTCAGAATATCAAAGAATTATTCTGTGTGATCCTCAAACGAGTGGAGGACTTTTAGTTGCTGTTGAGTCCAAAATGGAAGAAGATTTTATAATCCTCTTGCATAAGCAAAATTTGGATTTGAAACCAATTGGATTTTTTGAACAATCGGATAATGTAACAGTTAAGGTTATTTGATTTAAATGATTGAAAATCAATGATTAAAATAAGTACATTTTAAAATAATGCTTTTAAATGCTAAAATACATTTTGCGAAGACTGGTTTATGGATTTGCAGTTTTGATACTTGTTGTTTTGATTATTTCTTCCATTATTTATTTAGCACCAGTTGATCCTGAGAGACTTACATTTGGGCAGCGTTACGATACAGAAACACTTGAATTGAAACGGAAAGAATTGGGTTTGGATCAGCCGCTTTATATTCAACTAGCTTATTACTTAAGAGATATTTCTCCTGTCGCTGTGTTGGAAAATTCTCAAGAAAATTTAAAAAAATACCATTTCATAAAACTGATCTCCTTTGGAGCATCGACATTGGTGATAAAAGCGCCTTATTTCCGAGAGTCTTTCCAATCGGGCCGAGACGTTTGGCAATTGCTCCGCGATAAAATTCCACAAACCGCGATTTTGGCAATTTCAGCAATCTTTTTGGCACTTATTATCGGAATTTCTCTTGGTGTCATCGCAGCCATTAATCAAAACAACTGGTTTGACAATTCAGCTGTTGTTGCTTCTGTGATGGGTATCTCTGTTCCAAGTTATGTTTCGGCCATGTTGCTAGCTTTGTTATTTGGTTATTATTTGAAAGATTATACAGGCTTTGAAGTCAGGGGAAGTTTATATGACCTCAATGATTTTGGGGATGAAACCATTTTTTGGAAAAATCTGATACTCCCGGCTATTGCTTTAGGTATCCGCCCGATCGCCATTATTACCCAATTGACGAGAAGTGCAATGCTGGATGTGCTTTCACAAGATTATATTCGGACTGCAAAATCAAAAGGACTGTCTTATTATAGAATAATTTTTAAACATGCACTGAGAAATGCCCTCAACCCTGTGTTGACAGCTGTTTCCGGGTGGTTTGCAGCGCTTCTGGCTGGTGCATTTTTTGTGGAAAATGTATTTGATTATGACGGGCTTGGGCAATTGACTGTTAATGCCTTGTTGTCTTATGATATCCCTTTAGTTTTGGGAGCAGTATTGCTTACAGCCGCAATTTTTGTGGTGATCAATATTTTAGTGGATATTCTTTACGCAGTTTTGGATCCAAGAATCAAAGTCGCATAATTCTTGAACTTAAAACTCAGGCATGTTTTTAAATTTATTGAGACAGTTCATAGCTCTCGCTTCATCAATTTGCATCAAAGCTTTATATCCAGCAATGTCAGCGAATAAAATGGCAACTAGTTTCCTATCTGGCATAAATTAAAAATATGATTTTTTTGGCTTTGAATAGTAATAAGGGGTGAAATATTCCATTTATAATCAATCACTTGATAAATCGATTTTTTACTATTAATCAAGCAATGTTAATAGGAGGTACTTTTCCAACCATAGTTTCCATTTTTTTAAATCGTGGATCTTGTTTCAGCGGTTTCAACAAAAAATCACAACGAAGCATCATGATGTCTCCAATTCTATTTTTAATTGCTTTTTCAAGGTATTTAAACGACTGATCAAAATTTCCTGTGCTGGCAAATAACGATGTGAGATCTAAAGAAAAATTCGGAGATTGTTTTTCCAAATTGTTCAATTCCTCCAAGCAGGCTTGTAATTTTTTTTGATCGCCAAGTTTGTGATATACCCAACCTAAGCAAGTGGATCGATGTAAGCGATAACCGATTGGTTCTAACTTATTGAAAATCGAAATAGCTTCATCATATTGCCCTTTGAATGCTTTTACCCACCCTTTATATTCTAAAGCTGCTCTGTGGGTAGGAGCCATTTCAAGTGCTTTTTCAATATAGGGTAGTGCTTCATCAAATTGATGGTTCCATAGATAAGATATACCATTGTAAAGAATCATTTCAATTGAAAACGGATCTAGCTCTAATGCTTTATGATGGATTTCAAACCTTTCTTCTATGTTTCCATTTATCCAATGTAAGGTTGCTAGCATATGGTAAAGCGGAGGATGGTTAGGAAAATGTTTCAAGCCGTTTCTTGTTACTTCGAGTGCAGCAGCCCAGTCCCATTGGACAAAAATTTCGAATACACCCAAAGCAAAATAAGCCTCAGGAGACTCCACTCCCAACTCTCTAATCCTTTTAATCATATTAAACACCTTTTGACGTGCTTCATCCAGACCGGCATGACCTCCCATGGCCTGGAAAAAATAACACAAAGCCAACTGTGCGTGTGGTAATCCGAAATCTGGCTGTAATTCGATAGCTTTTTCAAAAAATGGAACAGCTTTGCTCATTGCTTTATCGTCCCCGAACTGGTTGGAATAATACAACCCTCGCAAATATGTTTCATATGCTTCCATATTCAAAGTAGGAGCTTTGACCAGTTTTTCTTCATGGTCAGATTCACTAAGGTGTTGTCTTAATCGATTTGTAATAGTTGAAGCGATTTCATCTTGTACTGCAAAAATGTCTTCCAGCGTCCGGTCATAAGTTTCGGAGAAAAAATGATAGCCATCCACCGAGCTAACAAGTTGGGCAGTGATTCGAACACGATTGCCTGCTTTTCGTACACTACCTTCTAAAATATGTCTGACTCCAAGTTGTCTGCCAATTTCACGAACATCGAGGTTTTTTCCTTTAAAAAAGAAAGAAGAGGTGCGAGCAGTGACTTGCAAACCTTCCACTTTGGCCAAAGCATTTAAAATTTCTTCTGCTATACCATCGCTAAAATATTCGTTTTCAGGGTCAGAACTCATATTTACAAATGGAAGAACCGCCACAGATTTTTTATTTTCTTTCAGTTTGCCTTTCAATTCAGATCGGTTGGGAATTTTAATGCCTTCATTGCTTATAGCAAAAACTTCAACAGGATCTTTGATATTTTTAAATTCAAAAAATCCCAGAGATTGTGATTCGAAATTTGACTGATTTTTTATGGCATAGCCAATTTTGTCTGAAATCAAAACGCAACCCGAAACTCCAAGACTTTCAATCCGTGAAGCAAGGTTAACTCCATCGCCATACACGTCGTTTTCATCGAATACAATGTCACCAAGATGAATACCAATTCGCAGTGGAACGACATTGCCCAACTGAAATTGCTGCTGCATTTTAATGGCACATTCGACTGCTTCGACAGCGCTTTTAAAAATGCTCAGTGTTCCATCACCGTAATACTGCAAAATCTCACCATTGCAAGTTTGGTGTTCTTTTTCAAAAACTTCGCGATGACGTTGTCGAATAAAGGCGGCAGCCATTTCATTTTGATTCATCATTTCAGTATAACCCTCGATGTCGGTAAACATGATGGCCGCGAGGCGACGGGTAGGAGCATTATGTTTGAATGCAGGCATTTTTGATTATTTTTTCTAAAAATCAATTTCTGGAACTTCTCCAATCATCTCTTCTATTTTTTGAAATCGAGGTTTGTCAAATAATGGTTCAAACATAGGATAAGATTTTACGAACATGATGGAGCCAACCCTGTTTTCAATAGCTTTTTCCAAATAGTCAAATGCTTTATCAAAATTGCCAAAGCCAGTGTATAAAGTTGCTAAATCCACTGTAAATCCTATACCCTGAAGTGATTGAGATTCAAGGTTTAGCAATTCCTGTAAACAAGCCTCAGCTTTGTCTTTATGTCCTAATTTAAAATAAACCCACCCCAGGCATGTAGAACGGTGCAACCGGTATCCAAAAGGTTCCAATTTTTCAAAAATGGCCAGTGCCTCTTCGTGGTTATCCTGTAGTCCCTCTACCCATCCTTTGTATTCATAAGACACTCGATGATTCGGAACCATTTCAAGTATTTTATCAAAATAAGAATTGGCTTTTTTGTATTCTTTCCCTAAAAGATATGCCACACCAACGTACAATTTTAATTCGACAGATAATGGGTCAAGCTGCAAGCCTTTTTTAAGTATTTTGAGACAATTCGGCTGGTCGCCAGTTAACCAAAACATGTTGGAAAAAGCATGATGAAGACTCGCATAATTTGGAAATAGCTCCAATCCTTTTATGATGGTTTCATAAGCAGTTTTCCAATCCCAATTCATGAAAAATGAAAAATAGCCTGAGCAAAATAAACTTCAGGTGATTCAGTTTTTAACTCGATAGTAATATTGGTATGGATTCGGATTTTTTCATAAGCCTCTGTCCAGCTGATTTTTCCACCAAAAGCTTGGAAAAAATAACAGACGCCCAGGCGGGCATGTGGAAGGGCAAAGTCTTTTTGCAATTCAATAGCTTTTTCAAAAAAGGGAATTGCTTTTCCCATTGTTTCTCCCCATTGATTGAAAAAGAAAAGTCCTTTAAGATAAATCTCATAGGCTTCCATATTTAAAGTAGGTGCTTGCACAATTGTCTGTCTATGCAGATCTTCTCCTAAATGTTCTCTTAAACGGTTCGTGATTTTAGAAGCTATTTCATCCTGAACAGCAAAAATATCTTCGAGATTGCGATCGTAGGTTTCAGAGAAAAAATGTGTGCCGTCTAATGCACTAACCAGTTGAGCAGTGATTCGAACACGGTTGCCAGCTTTGCGAACACTACCCTCCAGTAAATGGACGACATTGAGCAAACGGCCAATTTCTCGAACATCTATATTTTTCCCTTTGAACGCAAAAGAAGAAGTACGGGCAATCACCTGCAAGCCTTCTATTTTTACCAAAGCATTTAAAATTTCTTCTGCAATGCCATCGCTAAAATATTCATTGTCAGGGTCAGAACTCATATTTACGAATGGAAGAACAGCCACAGATTTTTTATTTTCTTTGAGTTTGCCTTTCAACTCAGAACGCTTGGGAATTTTAATTCCTTCATTGCTTATGGCAAAAACTTCAACAGGATCTTTGATGTTTTTAAATTCAAAAAATCCCAATGACTCTGATGTGAAATTTGACTGATTTTTGATGGCATATCCAATTTTGTCTGAAATCAAAACGCAACCCGAAACACCAAGACTTTCAATTCTTGAAGCCAGATTGACTCCGTCGCCATACACGTCGTTTTTATCAAAAACAATGTCTCCAAGATGAATTCCAATCCGAAGTGGAACAATATCACCTACTTGAAATTGCTGCTGCATTTTAATGGAACATTCGACAGCTTCGACTGCGCTTTTAAAAATGCTCAATGTCCCATCTCCGTAATATTGCAAAATTTCACCATTAAAATTTTGGTGCTCTTTTTCAAATACCTCGCGATGACGTTGACGAATGGCAGCAGCAGTCATTTCGTTTTGGTTCATCATTTCAGTATAACCAACGATGTCGGTGAACATGATGGCCGCTAAACGACGTTGTGTATGACCGTGAGCTTTGTTTTGTTTAGTTTGCATGGAATTTTCTTGTATTGATAATAATCAATCTTTCAATTTTACCAATTCTTCAAATGATGGATATCCAAACAAAGGCTTTAACCTGAAATCATAATTAAATAAATATGATGAAAAGGTTTCTCCATTTTTAATAGCTTCTTTTAACAATTTCACTGCTTCCCCTTTATTTCCGCGGGCAGATTCAACAATGGCTAAAGTATAAGGAATTAAGCCATATTCATACGTTTGGTCTTGGACTTGCAACTCTTTTAAAAATGCTGACAAAGCTTCATGGTTTCCTGAATGGAAATAAGAATAGGCAATATTTTGAATACTTAAATGACGAACGGGTTGATAAGGAGCAGATGAGTATTTTGAAAAATGTTGGATAGCATTTTGCCAATCCTGTAAAAGCAAATAAGCATAAGCTAATAGAAAATCATTATAAGGTTGTTCGTTTTTTTTGCAATAAGAGAATATTTCATCGATATATTTTTTTTGTAGTTTTTCGAGGTTTAACAACTTTAAATCTGTGTTAATAAAAATTAACAACCTTCCATAATTGCCAGCTGTAAAATTTATATTTTTATAATAGTCAACTTTCCTATCAAACCTTTCGAAACTATCCAGACGAAGTAATGAATTCAATTCAATTGCTGCCAACCTATCATCGCGAATTTCGATTGGCAAGGAATCGACAATAGACAATACTTTTTCGTAATGACCTAATCTGAAATAAGCTGACGCCAACCAGCGAAACCGCCAATCACAGCCGGTGCATTTTAGATAATCAATATATCGGTCATCAAAGTTTTCAATGGTTTCGATAGCCGCTTTGGGATCCTTGTCATATGTAATTTGACAAAAGGCCAAATCCTGGTTGAAATCTGCGTTGGTAGGATCCAGCTCACAAAGTTTTTTGTAATATGCTGATACTTTTTGCATTTGGCCCTTGACATCAGCCTGCCACTTCTTAAATTGAAGTAATTGAATTTCAGACATTTCATTTTTGCGAGGTTCCAGTATTTGGACCATAGTATCGATTAAATCGGATCGACCTTGATTGGAATAAACGAACATCAAAGCATAAAGTGGATTTAGAAAGGTAGTATCCATTTGATAAGCTTCAGTCAACAATTTTTCTGCTTTTTTGCTATCTACCGCTACCCAATAATAATATCCCTCAATATAATTTTTATATGCTTTAAAATTTGGTGGTTTACGTATTGATGGATCATCTTCGATCAACCAATATCCTAAAATTCGTTGAACCATGGATTCCATTATTTCTACAGCATCTTCTTTGGGACCTTTAAATTCATCAAATGCATGCAAAACCTGTTGAGTTGTTCCATCCACAATTTGACCATGCACGATAATATCATTTTCCTGAACATAATATTTTCCTGACAAAATCAAATCGACACCAAGTGTTTTAGTATTTGCTGAAGTACCAGCTTGTACCACAGCAAGTCTGTTGTTGACGGTTTGAGAAGACAGAACAGTCAGTTTTCCCGTTTCCATCAGCCCCTTTGTGATCCAATCCGAAGCCATGTCACCAATGACATCGAGTTCGGGGTTATTGGATTTATTTTCAAAAGGTATAACGGCTATTTTTGAGTTTTCAACAGTTCCGGATGCCATTTTGGATTGCGATTGAAAAAAAAATTGCTTTCCTAAAAATCCTCCGATCACTAAAACTGTAAAGATTAAAAACCAAACAAAGCTCCGATTTATTGAAGGTTGATTGAAAGTTTGGGGTTTAAGTTTTCCTTTCATCTGCTCAGGCTTTGGAATGGCAAAGCCTTCATTCGCCAAAGCGAATACTTCCATGGTTTTATCCACATTTTTAAAATCATACAACCCAAGGGATTTAATCTCAAAGTCTGTTTGGTTTCGAATATGTCTTTTAATCGTTTTTGAAAAAAGGATTGATCCGGCAACACCTAAGGATTCAATTCTTGAAGCAATATTTACACTATCACCATAGACGTTCTCCGCTTCAAAAAACACATCACCGCTGTGTAAACCAACCCTCGCAGGGATTTTAGGCGTGGTTTGAAAATTTTGTTGAACTTCTTTTGCACAATTCATTGCGTTTACTGCACTATCGAATGTACACAAACAACCATCACCATAATAATTGACAATTTTACCATTATGCTTTGGTACAATATTGTCAATAGTCTTCCGAAATTTTTCGAGTTCCTGCCGTGCTTTTGATTCTTCCTTTTGCATAAGCGCAGTATAACCAACGATGTCGGTGAACATAATTGCGGCGAGTTGTCTCTTGGATCTTTCGGGCACTTGTATAATGTTTTTTCTACTGTTGAATTTAGCAAAAAAAACTGTCCTTAAATAAAAATACCCGCTGGAAATGCAGCAGGTATTTTAAAAATCTTTTATTTCAAATTAGAACGCAATCCCTAGGGAAGCTATGAATCGTCCTGGAGTATCGTCAAAACTGTATCTTTTTCCCTCAAATACCATGTGGTCTCCATATTTATTGAAGCTGCCTTCGTATTTTACATCAATAATGAATTTCCAAATGTCAAGACCAATCCCTGCCTGATACCCCCAGGTCATGTTTTCAAACTTCTGAGAATATCCTTCGATGTCGAATAATTCAGACTTACTAT
Source organism: Saprospiraceae bacterium (assembly GCA_028277915.1). Taxonomy (GTDB): domain Bacteria; phylum Bacteroidota; class Bacteroidia; order Chitinophagales; family Saprospiraceae; genus JAHDHW01. Next base: position 5,098 of record JANQFJ010000262.1, on the reverse strand, counting down.
TGATATGGACATGACCCACAGGTCCTCCCTGGAGACGTAAAGGGCCAAATTTTGCTCCTAACATAATTGGCAGATCCAGGTTTTGGAAGCTCTCTTTTTTCAGGGTTGGAAAGATATTAGTGTCAGTAAAGTCATTCAAGGTGTATTCCACACTGTTTGAATTGAAAAGCACCTCTGGTTGTATGAAAAATTTGCCCATCTTAGCTTGCATAAATAATCCGAGATGAACACCATAATTGGCATCAGTCACTGATATCCCGAGTTGTTTTATGTCTTCTTTGTTTTTGATTATCAATTCATTAGCTGAAATATCCATAGTGCTAAGGCCGCCACGAAAACCGATTTTGAATTGTGCATTTGCCATTTGAATACTCAAAATGAAAAATGCAAACAACATTAATTTTTTCATAATTAGATAGTTTTTAAAAGGATTTGATATAATTAGATTTCGGATTTTTTTCATTGTTGAATGTCTAAACGGTTTTATTTTTTGATTCATTATTCAATCTGTAATTTTGAAAAGTTAAAGTCTCGATCCAATTGATTTGCTAATAAGACTTTGAGAAGAGGAGGGGTGTAACACAAAATTGATTCGTTTAACAAAAGTTTAGTATTAAATTGTTTTGATGATAAGGATGTGTTAAATCTTGTTATTTTTGCACTAATTTTAAAATTGACATGGCGACAGAAATTATAGATGCAGAATATGTTGGGAGTTTTCCTTCGGAAAGACAGTGTCCTAAAGATCAAAAACCTGAATATGCCTTTATCGGAAGATCAAACGTCGGGAAATCTTCTCTGATCAATATGCTTTGCAATCGAAAGGATCTTGCCAGGGTGTCCAATACTCCCGGGAAAACTCAAATGCTTAATTATTATCTTATCGATAAATCATGGTACATTGTGGATTTGCCAGGCTATGGGTATGCTAAGATTTCAAAAAGGAAGCGACACGAATGGGAAAAAATGATTGAAGGGTATTTGTTGCACAGAAACACGCTAGGTTGTGCCTTTGTGTTGATTGATTCAAATATTCCTCCACAACTAATTGACATTGAGTTTATTAATTGGATGGGAAAAATGGGAGTTCCTTTTGTTATTGTTTTCACCAAAACAGATCGTTTAAAAAATAATGAAAAACGAAAGAATATTGATGCTTTTAACAATGAATTACTCAAATATTGGAATGAACTCCCACAACAATTTGTAACTTCATCAGCTAAAAAAGAAGGAGCAGAATCGATTTTGGAATTTGTCAAAGAGGTTAATATGGCGTTCAAATGAAACCACCACTTGTAGAAATAAAGGGAAAAAAATATCCTCCGGTCATTGAAAATATCGAAGAATGGCCAATCTATAAACTAAGTGAAGATCGAGAACGATTTATTCGTGAGATTAACAAATTTACGTTCAATAGATTGATGAGGAAACGTACCTCAGATCAGATCGGTGATGTTTTAGCTAAAACGATCTATCTTGAACGTATCAGAGTCAAAGAAGAACCCTGGAAAGTTGATCCTCCTAATGATCGCTTGTTTTGGAATAAAACACGAAAAGAACTTGTAAGAAAATCCCTTGACAAAGAAGAGGAGACCGCCCTTTTTTCAAACAGTAGGATATTAAAAAAAATAATCTCAAGATATTCCCAGGAGATTGTTGGAACATTCAAAATTGGAACTTTTTTATTTGCGCGAAAGTTTTTAACCGTCTTTTTCAGACGATTGTTAAATGCAGCAGCTGGAAGAAACTTAAAGCGTCTTTTTGGTTCAAAACATTTTCTCCATGACCGTATAAAAGTGGAAGGGGAGACCGATGCTATCCGAAATCTAATTAAAAAAGGAACTGTTGTAGTCGTGCCGACTCATTTCAGCAATTTAGACAGCATTGTGATTGGCTTTGCCATGGACTATATTTTGGGTTTACCGTCTTTTAGTTATGGGGCTGGTTTAAATTTGTACAATACAGGTTATACCGCATATTTTATGAACAGGCTAGGGGCATATCGGGTTGATCGAAGGAAAAAAAATCCGATTTACCTGGAAACCCTTAAAGCAATGTCGAACCTTTCAATACAAAGAGGTACCAACTCATTGTTTTTTCCTGGAGGAACGAGATCGAGATCAGGTGCTTTGGAAAAGAGGCTTAAAATGGGCTTAATGGGTACTGCTGTGGAGGCACAAAGAGCCTTATGCCAAGATGGGAAAAATGATAAGATTTTTATAGTTCCTTTGGTGCTGAACTACCACTTTGTTTTAGAAGCACAATACTTGATTGAGCAACATTTAAAGAGAACCGGAAAAGAGCATTATCTGAATCTAAAAGATGCCTCTTACAGTAGAAGAAAGATTTTTAAATTTATTTGGAAGCTTTTTTCAGAAAGCTCGGATATTACTTTAAATTTTGGAAAACCTCTTGACGTTTTAGGTAATTTTGTAAATAATGAAGGGATAAGTTTTGACCAAAATGGTAACGAAATTAATATCAGCGAATACTTTATTAGTGAAGGTGAAATACAAGAAGATTTACAGCGTGAAGCAGAATACACAAAGATTTTGGCTGACAAAATTGCTGAGCGATACCACAAGGAAAATATTGTGTTGAGTAGCCATTTAGTTGCATTTACCATATTCAATATCCTAAGGAATCAAAACGATGGTCTTGATTTATATGGCGTGTTAAGACTGCCAAGTGAAGACTATTTTTTTGAAATGGAAATAGTTGAAAATGTGATTAATCAAGTTAAGGAGAAGCTGTTTTTGATGGAACAAAATGGTGAAATAAAATTGTCTGAACAAATTAGGTGGGAAATCAGGGATTTGATTGAACATGGAGTCGCCAATCTTGGAAATTATCATGCTTTGAAGCCTTTAAAAATTAATAAAAAAGGGCATATTGTAAGCGAAGATTTTAAGGTTTTATACTATTATCATAATAGGCTTGAAAACTATGATTTACAGAAGGATATTCAATGGCATTCTTACAAAATGAAACTAACTTATTAGTTTGTAAACCTTTGTGAAACAAATCGTTATTAAAATTTTTTAAAGTAATGCTTAAGCAGGTTTTCATTTCCGAAAGGAATATGATGATTGCAATTCTTATCAATGCAATAGTCATTTTTTTATTGTATTTCCCTCAGATTGAGTTGGGACAACCATTTTTATACAAAGTTTTAGATATTGTAGATCATGTTTTCATAATTGTATTTCTGCTTGAAGCAATTATTAAAATAATGGTCTTTAAACCACGAAAATATTTTTCGGATAACTGGAATATTTTTGACTTTATCATTGTGGTTGTTTCGTTACCGAGTTTTATAAACTTTCTACCTGCATTTTCATTTATCCATACATCATCTTTCAAATTACTACGATTATTCAGGTTGACAAGACTGTTGCGTTTTCTCAGATTTGTACCAAGAATGGATTCTATCGTGAGGGGATTGGGGCGCGCCTTAAAAGCATCTGTATTTGTTTTTATAGCATTAGTTTTTTTAAACTTGATGTTGGCTTTATTCACCTGTCATTTTTACGGCAAACTTGTCCCTGAGTATTTTGGAGATCCACTGATTTCCAGCTATTATATATTTCAAATGTTCACTGTAGAAGGATGGAATGAAATACCTACATTAATTGCGCAAACAGCTCAAGAGAGGGGAATTGCATATTCTTCAATCTTTGCTGGAGCAACACGCTTTTATTTTATTATTATAGTATTGACTGGAGGAATATTCGGAATGTCTTTAGCTAATGCAATATTTGTTGATGAAATGACCAGTGACAATACTCAGCTGGTGGAAGATAAAATGGATTTGTTACAAAAACAGGTAGCAGAATTGAAGCAAATAATTGAAAATCAAAATAAAAAGGATTAAAGGCCTTCCAATAAATTATTTTATCAGATGTATTAGTGATATGAACCTAAGCTTCTTTTGTAGCGTATATTTAATTTTCAAAAAATATAAATTTAACGAATTTGAATTTTATAATTTTTGACTTGGAAGCAACTTGCTGGGAGGGGAGACCTAATGGTTTAGCGCAAGAGACTATTGAAATTGGTGCAGTTTGTATGGATAATTATGGCGAAATTCTTGGATCGTACAATCGATTTATAAAACCCGTTTTAAATCCATTTCTTTCTCCTTTTTGTAAAGAATTAACCACAATTTCACAGGAAGAGATTGACAAAGCAAGAACTTTTCCAGATGTAATTGAAGAATTTCAAGACTGGGTGGATATTTATGAAAGTGAGTATCTGCTCTGTTCTTGGGGGAGTTTTGATAAAAAAATGTTGATTAGCGATTGTATCTTGCACAAACTGGAATACGATTGGGTAGAAAAACATATCAATCTTAAAAAACAGTATCATTCCATTAAAAGATTACATCGTCCTTGTGGATTAAAAAAAGCAGTACGAAAAGAAGGGTTTGAGTTTACAGGAATTCATCATCGAGGGATTTCGGATGCTGAAAATCTTGCAAAAGTTTTTAGGAAACATTTAGATGTTTGGCAGTATTAACATGTATTTTCTAACCTTTCGTCGAATTAACATTTATTTAAATGATTTTCTCTTCAATTTGGCGTTTAATGGTTCTAAATTAGCTCAAATTTTTAATAAACATAATCAAATCATTATTATGAAAACTATCTTAACCATTACAAGCATATTTTTATTTGTTTTCTCTATTTCAGTTTCAAGTTTGGCTCAAAAAACGGTAAAGGAAGGCTCAGTCATTTATGAACTGACAGACATTAACTCTGATGATCCCCAGGCGCAAATGATGAAAGGGACGAGGATGAATATATATTTTAGTAAAAAGAATCAAATGATGGAAATGAGCATGATGGGTGGAATGGTAGAAATTGTTACTATTACTGATTTAAAAAGCCAGGAAAGCAAAATGCTTTCAAATATCATGGGAAACAAAACATTAGTTCAAATGTCGAAAGAGGAGACAGATAAACAAAAAGAAAAAAATAAAAAACCAGAATATGAAGTTTCTTTTGATAAAAAAGACAAAAAAGAAATCGTTGGCTATAAATGTTATAAAGCAATGCTTAAGGGAAAGGATGGAAGTAGTATGACGGCTTATGTCACT
>JANQFJ010000250.1 GCA_028277915.1 Saprospiraceae bacterium | reverse complement strand
GAAATATTATGAATTACAGCTTTACTGCTGATATTGAAAAACAATTTGACACAATAGCCTCAGGAGGAGAACAATGGTCAAAAATGCTTGACGAATTTTATTCTCCTTTTCATGCAAACGTTGAAGAAACCCTTGAAAAAGCAGAGCGGGCTACTGGTGAGCGGATTTTGGGAAAAGATCCTGAAAGTGGCCGGACCTTGCTTGTTCGAATGTCCCGCTTTGGTCCGATTGTTCAAATCGGTAAAACAGAAGAACTGGAAGAAGGTGAAAAACCAAAATATGCAAATCTACGCCCAGGACAGTCTCTGGAAACCATTGACATGGAAACCGCTTTGGAGCTATTCGAATTGCCTAGGACTGTTGGTCAGTACGAAGGAGAGGATGTGATCATTGGTATTGGAAGGTTTGGGCCTTATGTTCGGTTTAAAGACAGTTTTATTTCATTGGACAGGGGAGAAGATCCGATGAGCGTCAGGATTGACCGCGCTATCGAATTGATAGAGTTGAAAAGGAAAGCTGATGCGCCAATCGGAACATATCAAGGATTGCCAATTACAAAAGGAAAAGGGCGTTTCGGACCATTTGTGAAATGGAACAACATGTTTGTAAATATTCCTCGGAAATATGATCCTGAAACCATTACAATGGATGAAATTTATACCTTGATCGAAGCAAAGATTGAAAAAGAAGCTAATCGTTATATTCATCGTTGGGATGATGAAAAAATTACTGTTGAAAACGGGCGGTGGGGACCATTTATCCGTTTTAAAAAGAAAAATATCAAAATCCCAAAAATCGATGGCGAAAGGGTCACCAGTGAAGTCGCTAAAGAATTTACGTTGGAAGATGTCAAAAAAATGATCGAAGCCGAAATCCCCGATGCTTTTAAAACCAAAAAGAGGGCAAAGGCCAAGACAAAGAAATAATTCAAAAGTCTTTTCAACTTTTTCTGTTGAAAAGGCTTCTCTCATTTAAGATATTCCACCATCAATCGAGCTGCTCGTTTTGATGCACCCTGATTGCCTAAAATCACCGCTAATTCGTCGTATCCTTTTTTAACTTCTTTTAAACATTCCTGATCGGTGAGTTTTTTCAACTCGGTTTTAAGATTTTCTATGTTAAATTCGTTTTGGATCAATTCTTTTACAAGTAGTTTGTCAACTATTAAATTTACCAGTGAAATAAATTTTACATCGATTAGTCTTTTTGCAATTTGGTAGGAAAAGGGGTTTCCACTATAACAAACGACCTGTGGTACTTTGAATAAACCCGTTTCCAGGGTAGCAGTTCCTGAAGTCACCAATGCCAAAGCGGCATGATGGAGCAATTGGTAGGTTTGGTTTAAAATTATCGATACATTTTTGTTGTCTTTTACCAAATCAATGTAAAACTCTCGTGGAACTGAAGGAGCTCCCGCAATCGCAATTTGGTATTCAGGAAAATCTTTGGCTGTGGTCAGCATCACTTTCAGCATGCGTTTTATTTCCTGCTTTCTGCTACCTGGCAGTAGGGCAAGGATTGGTTTTTCTGATAAATTATTCGATTGTAAAAAATCGAGATCAGGTTTAAAATTACGAATAACATCCAACAGTGGGTGTCCTACAAAATCCACGTCAAATTCGTATTTTTTATAAAAATCTTTTTCAAATGGCAGAATGACAAACATCCGGTCTACATTTTTTTTGATGCCGTGAACCCTGCTGGTGTGCCATGCCCAGATTTGAGGAGAGATATAGTAAAAAACCCTGATGTTTTGAGTTTTTGCCCACTTTGCAATTCGCAGGTTAAAACCAGGGTAATCCACCAGGATCAGCACATCCGGCTGGTAAGCTAAAATATCTTTTTTGCAAAATTTAATATTATTTAAAATCGTCCGAAGGTTTTTAGCTACTTCCCAAAAACCCATAAACGCTAAATCTTTGTAATGCTTCACCAATTCTCCACCAGCTTCTTTCATAAGGTCTCCTCCCCATATCCTGAAATGTGCAGCCTCATCTTCGATCTTAAGTGCCTTTAATAGGTTGGAAGCGTGTAAATCTCCAGATGCTTCACCTGCTATGACGTAGTATTTCACTGAAAATGGTTAAAGTATAAAGGTTAAAAGTTATGGGTTAAAGTTTTTAGTTAGTTGATTAGGATGCTTAGTTATGAGTAATTCATCGGTTCGCACATTCGTCCTCCCTCCTTCTCTCTCTTTCTTCCGATCTAATACTGCCCGAAAATAGATTCCCGAAATACAACCACCCAAGTAATTACATATAAAACCGTTGGAAAAATCAATCCGCGCATAGTTTCGTCGTTACGTTTTTTTTGATGATACTGAAACGGGATAATGTTCAAACAGATGGCCAGCAAAGCAAAAGTCCTTTGGCGCCAATCTTCAGAAAAACCCGTTGGATTCATCACATTTATCGTGGTTAACAATTCGAATATTCCTTTCCAAAGCCAATAACCAATAAATGGAAGAACTAATCCGAGTACTATTCCAATTTTTATAGAATTACTTTTTAAATCCATGATTTTTAAGTGGTTATAAGTAATTTGTTTTGGGTTAAAAGTTTTTAGTTTGTAGCCTCTTCCTTGCTTTTTCGTCCTCCAAGTTCCTTCCTCCATCTCCTTTTCCACATCCACCCTTAATTTTCTTCCAAACCTTTCAACCCTTCAATCGCATCATAGTTTGTAAGATCATGAGAAGACGGAACCACGGAAACAAAACCATTTTGAAGCGCCCAAATATCGGTGTTTTCATCTTTTTCTTCACTATTAAAGGTTCCTGTCAGCCAATAGTATTTTTCTCCCCTTGGATCAATCGCTTCTGCAAACTCTTCGGTCCATCGGGCTTCGGCCTGTTTACAAACTTTTATACCTTTTATCTCTTTTAATGGAATTCTTGGGATATTCACATTTAAAAGATTTCCGTTTTGCATACCATGTTCTAAAATATGAGTAATGATCTTTCTGGCGATCACTTTGCTTGCCTCAAAATCAGCTTCGAAAGAAAAATCCAGCAATGAAAAACCAATTGAGTCAATCCCTTCAAGGGAAGCTTCCATAGCAGCAGACATCGTTCCGGAATAAATGATATTAATGCTCGCATTTGATCCATGATTAATTCCAGAGACACAAAGATCAGTCTGTCTGCCCTTTAACACCACGCTTTTGGCAAGTTTTACACAGTCCACCGGAGTGCCGGAACATTCATACGCTTCAATCCCTTCAAAAACATCAACTTTATGCAAACGGATCGGGTCATGGATAGTGATTGCATGTCCTTTACCGGATTGTGGAGAATTTGGAGCAATGACCACTACTTCCCCTAATTCGCGAACCACTTCAATCAATGCCTTGATTCCTGGGGCAAACATTCCGTCATCATTGGTTACAAGTATCAGTGGTTTTTTCATGTCTTTTAATTTTGAAAGACGCAAAGTTAATTAAACAAGTTTATAAGGTCGTAATACTCAATTGAATTGTTTGAGGATTAATTTTTTATAAAAAACAAACATTTTTTACAAAGAGATTACAACCATTTCAACTAACAGAACACTCTTTTGTTGTAAGTTTGTGAGAGTTATCAAAGTGTCTGTCCAACCAGGGTTTTAGGCACTTTTTTATTTTTGGAAAAATAACGCAATGACCACAAACTTCAAAAAAGGAGTCCTAATTGTCAACCTTGGTACACCTGATGCTCCAACGCGGCCTGCGGTCTATCGTTATCTCAAACAGTTTTTACTGGATAGGAGAGTTATTGATTATTCCTGGCTTCTTCGAAATTTGCTGGTTAGAGGGATCATAGCTCCTTTTCGGAGCGGAAGTTCTGCGAAATTGTATCAAAAACTCTGGACCAAGGATGGTTCTCCTTTGAAATATTATGGAAAAAAACTGGTTGAAGGCGTACAGCAAATGTTGGGCGAAACTTTTGAAGTGGAGCTGGCTATGCGTTATCAAAACCCCTCCATAGAGTCAGCTATTGAAAAATTAATTGCAAAAAAAGTTGCTGAGATAATCGTTGTCCCGCTTTTTCCACAGTACGCATCGGCTACTACTGGCAGTATTCATGAAGAAGTGATGCGGGTTTTATCAAAAAAGGAAAGCATTCCGGTTGTCAAAATGATCAATTCTTATTTTGATAATGAAAAAATGATCGAAGTTTTTGTAGAAAATGCACAGAGATATGATCTCAGTAAGTACGACCATTTTTTGTTCAGCTATCATGGCCTCCCGCAGCGCCAACTCAAAAAAGCTGATGATTGGAATCATTGTTTAAAGACT
>JANQFJ010000249.1 GCA_028277915.1 Saprospiraceae bacterium | reverse complement strand
TCGTTAAAAGCATGATAAGAACGAAGCGGAGTTTCAATTTGATAATGATTCAGCAATTTTTTGGAAGTGCGGGTATCTTCTGCCAGAATAGTATCCGCTGCCTTCAGGATATTAATTGCGCGGAAGGTAATGTCCTCCAGATTGCCAATCGGCGTTGGAACTATATAAAGCATATTGAGTTTAAAAGTCAGAAAAATGTAATGCAAGTACTTTTTTGTACCTACATTTTGAATATCTAATCCACTGTAGAAATGCTGTAGGAGTATCCTTCCATAATCATATTGGATAAAAGCTTTTTGCAAGCTGTCTCGACTTTTTCCTTTGCAGCGTCTTCAGAATCTGCTTCGATCATCATCTGGATGTGTTTGCCGATGCGTACATCGTTGATACCTTCAAGGTGGATGTTTTTCATGTTTTTTACAACAGTCTTACCCTGTGGGTCAAGCAACTCTTTGTGAGGCATAACATCAATTTCAGCTATAAATTTCATTCGTGATTAACTGTTTTTTAATAAAAAATATCTGGTTAAAGAATATAAAACGTAAAGTACTATGATCAAACTAAATGCAGCTTCTCTCAAAAAAACCAACAGGCCTAAAGCCACAATAATAAAAATAATACGGTTTTCATTGCCTCGCCATTGCATCCCTTTGAATTTGAAACTAAACATTGGAAGTTCAGCAACTAATAAAAATGAAAAAAGCACCACTACACCGTATAAAAAAACTGGCTGTACGATAAATTCGGCCATCCCTCCTTTGTCAAACTCATAAATTAACATCAACCCGGCAATAAACATGGTACAGGCGGGAGTATTAAGTCCTATAAAATCCTCCGTTTGCCGCTCATCTAAATTAAATTTGGCAAGCCGAAGAGCTGAAAATATAGTTATTAAAAAGCCCGCCAATGCCCACCATTTTACTGGAAAATCGCTTTCGATTCCAATAGGTGACTTCGTCAATAGCATGTAAACAATTGCTCCCGGTACAACTCCAAACGAAACGACATCTGCCAAGGAGTCCAGTTCTTTTCCTAAGGGCGATTTTACTTTTAGCAATCGGGCTATCATTCCATCAAAATAATCCGCAATGCCACTGAATACCAGAAAAATAAAAACCCAGTAAAAATGGTCATAAAACACACAAACTAATGCACAACAACCACAAAAAAGGTTGATCATTGTAACAAAATTTGGAATGTGTTTTCGCATAGAAGTTATACTGAGAATATTTAAAATGCTGCTGCAAAAGTAGCATTTTTATAAAGGAGTATGTATAAAAAAGTTCTCGTTTTTACTTCAGTAGAAATCAGAAAAATAAAACAGCTCAAAAATTAGACTTCCAGGTTTAGTTCAGAATGGTAAGAATAAAGTCAAAACCAACAAAAATACGAGCTTGAAGCAACATCAATACGCTCAGAAAAGTTATTCTAAAGAAAAGATTACAGAGAGTAAGAAAGGCATTATATTTTTTGGAGATTACCCTTATTTTTGCAAATAAAATCAATAGATGAATTTTTTATACAGGCTGACGATTTTAGTTTTATCAATATTGGGAGCAGGAGCTATTTTTGCTCAACCAGTTAATGACAATTGTAATAATTCAATTGTTTTGACGGATTTGACAAATTGGTGCTCGGATACAGAGCAGTTTTCAACAATCAATTCTACGCTTTCCCCGCAAGCCAATCCTTCCTGTTTCCCGGATTCTGACAATGATGTTTGGTTTGCCTTTCAGGCTCAGGCTAATACTGTGAATATTAATATCATTGGAAATACGAATTCCAATCCCGGAGGAACTTTGGAGAATCCGGAATTGGCACTTTATAGCGGTTCCTGCACTACAGGCTTGACTTTGTTGGAGTGTATTTCTGATGCTTTTAACAACAATATCGTTGAAACTTTTGGAGGGCCGCTTACCATTGGGCAGACCTATTATATCCGTGTCGATGGCCGAAACGGAAACGTTGGAACTTTCCAATTGTGTATTAACAATTTTAATCAGATACCTGAACCTACATCTGATTGTGTGGATGGGGTTTTATTATGTGACAAATCACCGTTTACAGTTCAAAGTGTTCAAGGGGCTGGAAATAATGTAAATGAAATTGACAATACTTCTTGTATACAAAGTGAAATAAGTTCTGTTTGGTACAAATGGACCTGCGATGACCCTGGATCGTTGACCTTTACACTTTCGCCAAATCAAGAGTCTGACGATCTGGATTTTGCTGTTTTCGAATTGCCTGGCGGAATTGATGATTGTAATAATAAAATCATGCTTCGATGCATGGCTTCCGGAGAAAATGTAGGTGAACCTTTTGAAAATTGGGAACCATGCACTGGTGACACCGGAATGAGCCTTAATGATCCTGATTTAGAAGAGCTGCCTGGTTGCCAATCCGGTAACAACAATTATGTTTCTTCGATTAACATGGAATCGGGCAAAAGTTATGCTTTGATAGTCAATAACTTTAGTAATACAGGTAGTGGATTTTCCATTACCTGGGGAGGGACAGGAACATTCCTTGGGCCATTGGCTGATTTTTCAGTGAACCCAGAGGAAGGTGTGGAATGTGAAGAGGACTTGGTGGTTATTGATGCTTCGATTTATGAAGCGGGAAATATAATAGGTTGGGACTGGAATTTTGGGTCTGGTGCAGTACCACCTACTGCATCAACAGCCGGTCCGCACAATATTGTTTACAATTCAGTAGGGACCAAGTTTGTAGTACTTACAGTGGAAACGGATGCTGGCTGTATAGTGACTAAAGTTATAGAAATTGAAATTCAACCATGTTGCCCTCAAAATCACGATTTGGAAATAAATCTCACGGATGTTGAAGATCCGAATTGTGCAGATACTCCTTCAGGAAGCATATCTGCTGCTGCGAACGGAGGCTTTCCACTTTATGAATACAGTCTTGATGGAATAAATTTTATTTCTTTATCAAATTTCAATTCATTGACGGAAGGCGATTATACAATATGGGTACGTGATATAAAAGGGTGTAGGGACTCTACGGATGCCTCACTGTTCGATCCGCCTCCACTTATCGTAGATGCAGGGGAAGATGTAACCATTAACCTGGGCGAAAATACAAATTTGGATGCCATTGTTTCGCCTATCACAGCTTTGGTGGATTATTCATGGATGCCGGATACCTTTTTGACTTGTTATATCTGCCCTGATCCCACTGCGGAACCTACAAATACTACTACATTTACTGTCTCAGTGATTGATCAGGAAGGATGTACCGCAAGTGATGATGTCACGGTATTTATAGTAAAAAATCGTCCAATTTATATCCCAAACACCTTTACACCGAATGGAGATGGTACCAATGATTCTTTTACCCTTTTTGGTGGAAAATCAGCACGGAAAATCCAATTGTTGCGAATATTCAACCGTTGGGGAGCATTAGTTTTTGAAGGAAATGATATGGATCTTGGAGACTTGTCTCAGGGTTGGGATGGCACTTTTAAAGGAGAGATATTACAACCTGACGTTTTTGCTTTTTATGCCTTAATAGAATTTATCGATGATGAAGTCATTCTTTTTGAAGGAGATTTGACCATCTTAAAATAAATTATGAATCGATTTTTAGTTTTAAATACTTTCCTGTTTTTTTTTATTTTTTCCTGTAAAAACGATTTGGAGGAAATCGACAGAGTAATCAATAGAGAAATGATTGCTGTTGAAACTGCAAAAGAGGTTACCATGCTTTACAGCGATTCTGCGATGGTAAGAGTGCAGATTGAAGGTCCGGTAATGCTGCGCCACCTGGACAAAGACAATCCACGTCAGGAATTTACAGATGGCGTGAAAGTTGTTTTTTTTACTCGTGGACAGCAGGTTGAAAGCACACTGACTGCTAATTATGCACTTCGCTTAGAAAAGAAAAACCAAATCATTGTCAGAGATAGTGTAGTGTGGGAAAGTTATAAAAGTGAAAAATTGGAAACCGAAGAACTGATCTGGGAAGAACGCAAAGGGAAAATATATACCAAGCGCTTTGTGACCATCACCAAACCTGAAGAAGTGATTTATGGATATGGTTTCGAAGCCGATCAGGATTTTAATTCCTGGACAATCAACGCTGTTGAAGGGGTATTAAAAACAGAAGCGGCAAACCGTAAAAGCGATGACTAACATTATTGAATTTTAAACACATTTCCATTACTTTTAATCTGAATTAAAGGTTTATAGTTAAAAGGTTGATTTTTAGAGGTATACAAATGCCAACAAAAAGTAAAAGACCTCGTTAACTAAATAAATATACCTGGCCAAAAATTTTAAACCAAAAGTTTAGTACCATTTAATGCTGTTTACGCTGATCTTATTGTTTCTTTTATTGTCTGCTCTTTTTTCGGGGACAGAAATAGCCTTTATTTCAGCAAGCAAATTAAAAGTGGAACTCAAAAGGAGCAAAGGCTCAAGAAAAGGGGCGATATTGGCAAAGTTTTATGATGATCCGACGGGGTTCCTGAGCACAATGCTAGTTGGAAATAATATTGCCTTGGTCGTTTTCACCGCATTGATGACTATCCCATTGAATGGTTTTTTTGGTCAATATTTTCAAATTGAGAATCCGTTTATATTATTATTGACCAATACCATTATCATTACAATTATCGTCTTGATTTTTGGTGAATTTCTTCCCAAAACATTGTTTCGCTTATTTTCAAGTGAGTTTTTATATTTTCTAACCTATCCTTTATTGATTCTTCGTTTTTTGCTGTACATACCTGCATGGGTAATGACTAAGATTTCAAACTTCTTCCTTCGCTTTTTTTTTCGAACCCCAACAGATGAGGCAAGTAATGCGATTACGCGTTTGGATTTGGAAAACTTTGTAAAAGATTCCCAATCGGATGCTGAAGATGAAATCGATACCAATCTTTTTGAAAAGGCACTTCATCTCAAAAAAGTAAAAGTAAAAGAATGCATGGTTCCCCGAACCGAAATTGAAAACATTGATGTGAATGCTAGCCTGGATGATCTGATCCAGCTTTTTACAGAAACCAATCTCTCAAAAATTATTGTAACAAAAGACGACATTGACAATGTGTTGGGCTACGTTCACCACCAGCAGATGCTCAAATCTCCGGAATCTATCGAACAAATAATTATGGAAATCCCATTCGTCCCGGAAGCCATGCGAGTGAGGGATCTGATGAATGAATTTATTAAAGAGCGAATGAGTATTGCCTGTGTAGTGGATGAATTCGGAGGGATTGCTGGTTTGATTACACTAGAAGATATTCTGGAAGAGATTTTTGGTGAAATAGAGGACGAACATGACCAGGAAGAATACGTCGAAACCCAGGTTTCCGAAGGTGAATATATTTTTTCCGGGCGATTAGAAATTGATTATCTGAACGAAAAATATGAAAACCTCCAATTTCCTGAAGGAGAATACACCACCCTTTCGGGATATTTGGTGATGACAACAGAAACTATTCCTGAACAAGGAGCTGAAATCGAACTCGATGGATACAAATTTATCCTCGAGCTGGTCAGCGATACAAAAATTGAAACTATTCGAGTGATTAAGTTGCAAGCTGCCGATGAAGAAGTGGATAAGTGATATATTTTATTCTTTTCCAGTTCAATTACTGGCACTGCATTGCAGGAATCACATGCTCCTCATTGCAACTTGGATATTTCTAACGCTTTTGGTGATCGGAGCAATCGGTCCGATTTTCGGTGTTCAATATCTTTTTCTCACCCCTGAATATCTAGGGGAAGTCAATTTTTTGAGTCATTTCATTTTGGGATTGGCTTTTGGAGGTTTTTTCATGACCTGGAATTTGACGACTTACCTTTTGGATGCACATTATTTTCCATTTTTGGCATCTCTTGCAAGACCTTTCACCAAGTTTTGCCTCAATAATATTATCATTCCTTTGATCTTTGTAGTTGTTTTCTTAACAGAACTCATACATTTTCAGGCTTATCAGGAGTTTTGGGATCGATGGACTATTTTTTATAACTGTCTTGGGTTTATTGTCGGTGTTATTGTATTGGTATTGTTGTCTGCATTATACTTTTATTATACCAACAAAGACATTTTGAGTTTTTTGAAAATAAGGGCAAATGATCCACCGGATTTGTTGAAAACAATCGCTCCTGGGCGCCGGGATGCTGATATCAATATCATAAAATCTGAGAAACAAAAATGGAGGGTAGATACCTATTTAATGTTATCATTGAAACCACGAATTGTGAGAAGTGTGGCGCATTATGATTATAAAACACTTGAAAAAGTATTCCGCCAAAATCATGTCAATGCCCTTATCGTCCAGTTGTTTGGTCTCATCGTTTTGATAGCTTTAGGGTATTTGATTGATCAACCCTTTTTCCGAATTCCTGCAGGAGGCAGTATTTTTATTCTGGGGAGTGTGATCGTTGCTATTACAGGTGCGATTACTTATTGGTTTAACGAGTGGCGGTTTACGGTACTGGTGATATTGTTGTTTTTTATAAATTATCTGACCAGTTTTGAAAATTTCAACCATAAAAACAAGGCTTATGGCCTTGATTATACTGGGGACCTGAGTGAGTACACTTACGCAAACCTGGATAGTATCAGCTCTTTTGAAAACGCATCGATCGACAAATCCAACACCATTGAGATTTTAAATAACTGGCGGAATAAGTTTCCTGAAAAGGATTCGATCAATCCGAAAATGGTGTTGTTTTGTGTTAGTGGAGGAGGCTTGAAAGCATCGGTTTGGGCCATGCAGGTTATGCAGCAATCTGACAGCCTGATGGGTGGACGCTTGTTAGATCATACCACTTTGATTACCGGTGCTTCAGGGGGAATGTTTGGTGCAGCCTATTTGAGAGAGTTAATACTCCAGAAAAATGAAGGTGAGGATATCAATTTGTATGACAAAAAGTATATTGATAATATTTCAAAAGACCTGTTGAATTCGATAGCTTTTACCATTGCATCAAATGACTTGTTTTTACCCTGGACTACTTTTGAAACAGGTGGATTTATGTATCGAAAAGATCGCGGGTATATTTTTGAAAAGCAACTCAATGAAAATACAAATCATGTCTTCGCAAAAAAACTGGGAGAATATAAAAAACCTGAACAAGAGGCAATAATACCCATGATGTTTTTTACGCCGTCCATCGTCAATGACGGGAGGAGGTTGATCATTTCGCCGCAGGGCGTTTCATACATGACTATGGCTCCAATCGGTATTGAAGAACGAAATATGGAACTGGATGCGGTGGATTTCGGAAAACTTTTTGCCGATCAAGGTGCCGAAAACTTGCGTTTTACCTCCGCTCTCAGAATGAATGCAACCTATCCATATATTTTGCCAAATGTATATATGCCCACCAATCCGGGAATAGAAGTGATGGACGCTGGGTTTCGAGATAATTACGGAATTATGTCTGCTACGAGGTTCATCCAGGTATTTCAGGATTGGATAAAAGTAAATACCAGTGGAGTTGTTTTAATACAAATTAGCGGATGGGACAAGCTTGAAAAAATTGAGGCCAGTGACAATGAAGGAACCTTGGAGACCATTTTGAATCCGCTGGGAATTGCTGGTCGGATCATGATGCTTCAGGATTATGAACATGATAACAGCCTTGGGTTGATTTACGATATTTTAGGAAAAGAAAATTTCGATGTAATTCGATTTGCTTACCATCCGGCAAAAGAAACAGAGCGAGCTTCGATGACTTTTCATCTCACCCAAAGAGAGAAAAAGGATATTTTAAATTCTTTTTATTTACCCAAAAACCAGGAAAGTCTGAATCACTTGATGAAAGCCATGGATAAGTCGGCTGCTATTCCTATTGCTCATGATTAACCAGTTTTGACGCTAATTATTGTTTATAAGAAATCCGATAAATAGCATCAGCATAATCATCTGAAACTAACATTGATCCATCTGGCAGTAATTCAATATCTACCGGTCGGCCCCAAAAAGTTTCATCTGAATCAAGCCAGCCATTTGCAAATGGTTTGTAAGAAACTGCTTTATTGTTTTCGATAGTGACCATCGTTATTCGATAGCCTATTTTTTTGCTACGATTCCAGGAACCATGCTCTGCGATGAAAATTTGTTTTCGGTACTCTTTCGGAAATTGAGTTCCGGTGTAAAATTCCAATCCGAGCGGGGCGACATGAGGACCAAGGTTTTTTGCAGGAGGAGTAAACTTGTCGCAGCTATATTTATGACCAAACTTAGGATCAGCCAAATCTCCCTGGTGACAGTACGGATATCCAAAGTGCATTCCGTCTTTGGGTGCATGATTGAGCTCGCAGGCAGGTTTGTTGTCACCCAGCCAGTCACGTCCGTTGTCTGTAAACCAAAGCTCTTTGGTTTCAGGATGCCAGGTGAATCCAACGGTATTTCGAATTCCACGCTGTACAATTTCGAAACCGGAGCCATCAGGATTGATACGGGTAATTGTATTAAAAATTTCGTCCTTGGATTCACAAATATTACAAGGAGCACCAACGGGGATATATAGCTTTCCGTCAGGCCCAAAAGCAATGTATTTCCAGCCGTGGTGGGATTCTGTTGGATATTTGTCATAAACGACCTTTGGCTTTGGAGGGTTTGAAAGATTTTTTTCAATATCGTCATAACGCAAAACTCTGTTGACTTCCGCTACATACAAATCACCATCTTTAAAAGCCACTCCGTTTGGCATATTCAAGCCTTTGTCAAGGATATAGATTTTGTCAGCTTTAAAGTCTCCGTTGTTATCGCGAATCGCATAAACATTTCCCTTGCTTCTTGTCCCAACAAATAATGTCCCGTCGGGGCTAAGGCACATTGATCTTGCATTTTTTACCCCTTCGGCAAAGATATCAATTTTAAAACCTGGAGGTAGCTGGATTTTTTCCAGTGGCAGTGAAGTTTCAGCATCGTTTGTTACAACGACTGCTTTAGGGGTTTGGCTGTCGCAGGTACAAAACAGTCCAAGTCCAAGAATGAGGAACAGGCATTTTTTCATTTTAAAACGTTTCATTACATATTACGACGGTATTGTCCACCAACTTCGTAGAGCGCATTTGTTATTTGACCAAGTGAGCAATATTTTGCGGTTTCCATAAGCTGGTTGAAAATATTTTTGTTGCTCAGTGCAGCCTTTTGTAGTTTTTTCAATAACTCATCGGATTTTTCTTTGCTGCTATCATGTAAAGACTGAAGTGTTTTGATCTGATCTTCTTTTTCTTCTTTAGTTGCCCGGATAACCTCTTGTGGGATGACAGTAGGCGAGCCTTCTTTTGAAAGGAAAGTGTTAACGCCAATGATTGGAAATTCCCCTGTGTGTTTTAAAGTTTCATAATATAAACTCTCGTCCTGGATTTTGCCACGCTGGTACATGGTTTCCATAGCGCCAAGTACTCCGCCACGCTCCGTAATGCTATCAAATTCAGACAAAACAGCCTCTTCAACAAGATCTGTCAATTCATCAATAATGAATGCGCCCTGCAAGGGGTTTTCATTTTTAGCTAATCCTAACTCGTGGTTGATGATCAGTTGGATGGCCATTGCACGGCGAACACTTTCTTCCGTAGGGGTAGTGATGGCTTCATCGTATGCGTTAGTATGCAAAGAATTGCAATTGTCATAAATTGCGTAAAGTGCTTGCAGCGTCGTTCGAATATCATTGAATGAAATTTCCTGTGCATGCAGCGATCTTCCGGAAGTCTGGATGTGGTATTTTAATTTTTGTGAACGCTCATTGGCATTGTATTTCAATTTTAAAGCTTTTGCCCAAATTCTGCGTGCTACACGCCCAATCACAGCATATTCCGGATCAACTCCATTGGAAAAGAAGAAAGAAAGGTTTGGTGCAAAAGCGTTGACATCCATGTCTCTCGAGGCATAATACTCCACGAAAGTGAATCCATTAGCTAAAGTGAAGGCCAGCTGCGAAATTGGATTGGCTCCTGCTTCAGCTATATGATAGCCTGAAATGGAGACAGAATAAAAGTTCCGGACATTGTTTGCAATAAAATGCTCCTGAACATCTCCCATCAATTTTAAAGAAAATTCTGTAGAAAAAATGCAAGTGTTTTGTGCCTGGTCTTCTTTTAAAATGTCTGCCTGAACAGTTCCGCGAACAGAAGACAAAGCTTTGGCTTTCAGTTTTTTGTAAATGTCAGATTCTAATATTTGATCTCCTGTTACTCCCAAGAGTAGTAAGCCGAGGCCATTGTTTCCTTTTGGGATTTCACCACGATATTTCGGACGTTCAAGGCCTTTATTGTCATAAAGCTCCTTTAGTTTTTCCTCAACGAGATACTCCAGGTTGTTTTCACGAATGTACATTTCGCACTGTTGGTCAATGGCTGCATTCATGAAAAAAGCACAAATGGTTGCGGCTGGGCCGTTAATTGTCATTGAAACCGAAGTCTTCGGATCGCAAAGGTCAAATCCGGAGTACAATTTTTTAGCATCATCCAAACAGCAAACACTTACACCCGAATTTCCCACTTTTCCATAAATATCGGGCCGATGATCAGGATCTTCACCGTATAGCGTAACCGAATCAAAAGCTGTTGACAAACGATTGGCAGGCATGTCGAGAGAAAGATAGTGAAATCGTCGGTTGGTTCGCTCAGGGCCACCCTCTCCGGCAAACATTCGCGTAGGATCTTCACCTTTTCTTTTGAACGGAAAGACACCGGCGGTAAAAGGAAATTCTCCGGGGACATTTTCCTGAAGGGTCCATTTTAGGATTTCTCCCCAATCCTTGAATCTCGGAAGCGCAACCCGGGGAATTTTTGAGTGAGAGAGCGATTTTGTAAAAGTAGGAACCCGGATTTCTTTGTCCCTGACTTTGTAAACGAATTCATCAGCGGCGTAAGCAGCTTTTCGGTCTTCCCAGGTTTCGATTATTTTTTTACAACGACCATCGAGGTCCAGTTCAATTTCTTCATAAGTTTTTTGCAGACTTTCTAAAACAGTTGCTTTGTCGTCTAAATTTTCCTGAGCTTCAACCGCTTCGATGGATTGTTTCAAGCCAAAAAGCTTTCTCACAATTTCGCATTGAGCTTCAACCCAACGGTCGTATTGCCGATTGTTTTCAGAAATTTCGGAGAGGTATCGGGTTCTATTTGGTGGGATGATGTAAATTTTTTCACTCATTCCTTCTTCAGCATCCACAGAAGAAGTTAAATCAGCATTCGTTCTTTCAACGATCTTTTTAATCAAATTTTCATACAAGGTATTCATTCCCGGATCATTAAACTGCGAAGCGATGGTTCCAAAAACTGGAATTTCTTCCATAGGGGTATCCCAAAGCTGATGATTGCGCATGTATTGCTTTTTGACATCCCGAAGCGCATCTAAAGCACCTCTTTTATCAAATTTATTGATGGCGATCATATCCGCAAAATCGAGCATATCGATCTTTTCCAATTGTGTTGCAGCTCCGTATTCGGGAGTCATCACATAAAGCGAAACATCAGAGTGATCGATGATTTCGGTGTCGGATTGTCCAATTCCGGATGTCTCCAAAATGATGAGATCGAATTCAGCCGCTTTCAAAATATCAACAGCTGCCTGCACATGTTTTGACAAAGCCAGATTGGATTGACGAGTTGCCAAAGAGCGCATGTAAACCCGATCTCGATTGATGGAATTCATTCGAATTCTGTCTCCTAGCAATGCTCCTCCGGTTTTTCTTTTTGAAGGATCGACAGAAATTATGGCTATTGTTTTATCTTCAAAATCCAAAATAAATCTTCGGACCAGCTCATCCACAAGGCTTGATTTTCCAGCGCCTCCGGTGCCTGTAATACCCAGAACAGGGATGTTTTTGGTGCTTATTTCTTTGCGAATATTGTTCAACCAGGCTTCGTTTTCTTCAGGGTAATTTTCAACGGCAGTGATCAAACGAGCGATTGCATGCGGTTCTTTTTCAGAAATTTGCTTCATTTCGCCATTGAGGCTTAAACCGATTGGAAAATCACATTGTTCCAAAACATCATTGATCATGCCTTGCAAGCCCATCTGGCGTCCATCATCCGGAGAATAAATCCTCGCAATTCCGTAATTATGCAATTCTTCAATTTCAGAAGGGAGAATTGTTCCACCACCACCACCAAAGATCTTAATATGCGAGCTACCGTTTTCTTTCAAAAGGTCATACATGTATTTGAAAAATTCATTGTGACCACCTTGATAGGAAGTGATTGCGATTCCTTGAACATCTTCCTGAATCGCCGTATTAACGATTTCCTGAACAGATCGGTTGTGTCCAAGGTGAATGATCTCGGCGCCAGAGCTTTGCATAATCCTGCGCATGATATTTATGGCTGCATCATGCCCGTCAAAAAGCGAAGCAGCAGTTACTATCCGAACTTTATTTTTAGGCTGATATGGAGCGATTTTTTCCATTTATAAGACTGATAAGTTTAGTATTTAAAATACAATTGAAAAATGTCCATTTAGTTTGAATGGAACTGCAAAATTACGAATTTTCGAAAGGAGAAAGGCCTTTAATCAGGCATATTCTTTTGAAATGGATTAGAATCAGTTAAAAGCTTTTATATCAAAGCTTTATTACCTCCAAAAACTCACTCAGCATCATAGCTGTCGCACCCCAAACAATGTGTCCGTTTAAGCCATAATAGGGAACGTTTTTAAGTGTAATTCCGGATGAAATTGTAATATCCGTTGATTGAATAGTGGAAGGATCGAGCAATTTTGGAACAGAAACTTCCAGAATATCCTTTACTTCACTAGGTTGTGGAACAAAAGCTGGTGCATAATCCATATAGCCCACAAAAGGATGGACTAAAAAATTGCTGACAGGAATATACATGTTTGACAATTGGCCGATTACTGAAATATCATTTGATACAACACCAACTTCTTCTTCAGCTTCTCGTAAGGCAGCTCTTGCTAATAGTACATCAGATTCTTCATATTGGCCACCCGGAAAACTAATTTGCCCGCTGTGCCTGTCGTTTTTGTTATTGGAGGACATACGTTCAATCAAAACAATGTTCCAATTATCATTTTTTGGATAAAGCAATGCAAGAACGCAAGCAATTCGGGCATCCGCGGCGGGTTCGAATTCTCGGGCAACTCTCGGAGCCATCTTAACCTGGGCTGCTCTTCCAGGTAGAGGAGAGGTAAATCGGTTTTTTATTTTTTCAATAAAGGTGTCTTTCATTAATCACAAAAAATTCTAAAAAAAAACTTCCGCAACGCTGAATTGCATTGCGGAAGTTTTTGTCGTAAAGCAAATTCAGGAAATTTATTCCTTTTTTGAATTATTAGAGAGCTGTAAGTATTTTTCAAGCGCCATGGTCATTGAAGGTGTTTCGGGTAACGGTGCTTCAATATTGATCGTCAAGCCTCGGTCAAGAACTGCTTTTTGAGTGGACTTGCCGTACACAGCAAATCTAGTTTCATTTTGCTTGAAGTCAGGGAAATTTTCGTAAAGTGATTTGATGCCCAAAGGGCTAAAAAATACCAGTACATCGTAGGTGACATCACCATATTCCGAAAGATCAGTACTTACTGTTTTGTACATCATGGCATCTTTCCAATCCAACTCAAGCTTTGTTACAAAAGCAGAAACGGCCTTGCTACCCAGATTCGAACAAGGCATTAAAAACTTTTCAGCTTCTTTGTGTTTGAGTAAATATGGTTTGAGATCTTCAATTTTTCTTTTACCAGTAAATACCTTCCTTTTACGGTACACAATAAATTTTTGCAAGTAGTTTGCAATAGCTTCTGAAAGGCAAAAATACTTGGTGTCCTGAGACATTTTTATGCGCATTTCTTCACAGATACGGAAAAAATGATCGATAGCATTTTTGCTGGTAAAAATAATTGAAGAGTATTCATCCGGCCTGATTCGCGTTTTGCGGAATTCCTTAATGGACACAGGCTCAACATGGATAAAAGGTTGCCAGTCAATTTGTAGTCCGTACTTTTTCTCTAAATTGTAATATGGGGAATGTTCTGGCTTTGGCTGTGATATTAATATACTTTTTACCTTCTTATAAGTTTCCCCTACAGCTTTTCCATTTAATGCCATTCAAATTGATTTTGTTTAAATAAAATCTAATGAATTCCTGCTTTGAGCAATAACAATTTTACTACAACCAAAACAGGTGCAATTTCGACGGTGCAAAGGTACATAAAAAAATGAAATTTGTGAAATGATAAGTACTTACTTGCTAGAAAAAGACCTCTTAAAATACAAAAAACACTTATTCCAAAAATGGCTAGCAACCCTCCATACAATGCCACTTTTGCAAAAGGTGCTGCCGCAAATGCTACAATAATATTGAACGGAACTATAGCAAATCCAAGGATCGAGCTGAAGACAACCATCGAAAAACTATATTGTTTGATTTCTTTTCCCACAGGAAAAATCATTTCCACAATTTTTAATAAAATATGCTTTAAAAGGAATAACAGCCCTATGCCTCCAATGCAATACAGCATAGCACTTAAAGATTTTGGAATAAAACCATAATAATGAAAGGCAAGGAAAACGAAAATCCCGAAACTGAAAAAGAAAAATATATATAATAATAAATAGGGAAATGCTATAAATTCTCTTTGTTCACGATGAAGTAATTTTAAAATATTGTCGTTTGTAAATGCCCGATAAACCTTGTTGATTAGTGATTTATAAAGCGTAATTTCGAGTGCCAAAAATATCATCAAGAGCAAAATTGCCCAAAAGATAAATCCGCTGGTTTCTTCTTTTTTTTCAGGATTGTGCTTATCCAGGCTTTTTAAATCAGTTTCCCGTTTTTGTGTATTGGAGCTTTCCTTTGGGGTTTTGCTTACGTCAAAAGGGTTTTCGTCGGAGGTGTTTGTTTTTTCAGTTGTTTCCTCTTTTTTTTCCTTCAACCTATGTTCCAGATCAAATGGGTTTTGCCCTTCTTGTGCATTTGAATAAACTACAAAAAACAGAAAAAGAAAACCACAAGTCAAAATTCTCGTTATGTTATTAAAATATTGCATGTGTAGCTGCAAAAATAAGAGAACATATGAGAATTATTAAGCAAATGATTGAAAAGTTGAAGCTGTCTCAAATGTGAAACAACCTCAACATGCCGGGGAATTAATATTTTTTGTGTTAAGCTTATTTTTTTCCTTTGACAACTGTTCCTTTCAATTTCAAAGGAATGTAATTGTCGCTCTGGTTGGTATGAACTTTTATGATTTTATTGATTGCGCCTTCTTTTTTAGCGTTGAAAGTAGCTTTGATCACGGTGCTTTCTCCGGGTAGAATGGGGTCTTGTGAATATCCGGCGACCGTACAGCCACAAGTGGTTTTTACTTCTTTGATTAGAAGTACTTCATCGTCGTTGTTTGTTAGAGTGAATACTGCTTCTACAGGTATTCCCTGAGGTATTTGTCCGAAATCATGAACGGTTTTGTTCCAGCTTATTGATGGAGAATTATTTTTTACAGTGGCAGGATCATTTACAGCGAGATCTTGAGCATTTAAGAAAAGGGAACTGCAAAAGATAGAAAATAGTGTTAAAAAGAATACTTTTTTCATAATTGTTAATTTTAAATGTAGGTTAGAAAATAATTTACTTGGCGCCGTCATGACAAAGATATCTGCAAAAGAAGCGTAATCCCTGTTAATGAATTTTCAATTTTTGTTAATGAGCTGTTAATCAGGTTTGTATAATGGATTTATGCATTTAATTTGTAGAAAAAAGGTAGAACGGAAGGAGGAAGTAGAAAGGGGATAAATAATGGAGTAAAGGAGGGAAACGGATGATTTTCACGCTCCTGACAACAGACTACTCGATTATGGAGAATGGAAAACGGAGATACGGAAAAACTCATTTACTCAATCAATCCAATAACTTTTAAGCCATAAACCTATAACTCTTAACCCATAAAAAATGAAAAGCAGTGTAATCAGACAAGTGGTGATTTTGGGAGCAATAGCTATAATCAGCATTATTGCCATCCAATCTTATTGGGTTTTGAAAACTTGGGATTTGAGAGAGCAGGAGTTCCATCGTTCGGTCAATATCGCTTTGCGAAAGGTCGCGGAAAATTTATCCGAGCTCAATCAAAGCGTTTTGCCTCTCAAAAATCTGGTGACCCGATTGTCATCCAATTATTATATCGTCAACATGGAAGATGTAATCGACGCTGGTCAGCTGGAGTATTTTCTGCAAAAAGAGTTTGAGGCGCTGGCTATGAACATTGATTTTGAATATGCGATTTTTGATTGTTCAAGTGATGAAATGGTCTATGGCAATTATTGTAGCTATTCTGTCGAGCCAAAGGATAATGTTGAATTGGGAAAGTTGCCTAAATATGATCAGTTTACGTATTATTTTGGAGTAAAATTTCCGACGAAATCAAGCTACCTAATCGGGAAAATGCAACTTTCAATCATTTTCACCATCATACTTTTTATAACGATTATATTTTTTGTGTATGCCATATTTGTGATTTTGAGGCAAAGGAGATTGTCGCAGATGCAAAAAGATTTTATCAACAATATGACGCATGAGTTTAAAACGCCAATCTCAACGATCAAGATTTCGGCCGATGTGTTTTTAGGCAATGAATCGATCCAAACTGATGACCGGTTGAGGCGTTATGCCACAATCATAAAAGAACAAAACCAGCGATTGAACAACCAGGTTGAAAAAGTGCTTCAACTGGCTAAAATTGAGAGGGATAGCTTTAAACTTTCTTTGGAAAAAATTGATTTGCATGAATTGTTAATGTCAACTTTGCAAAGCGTGAGCTTGAGAGTA
Source organism: Saprospiraceae bacterium (assembly GCA_028277915.1). Classification (GTDB taxonomy): domain Bacteria; phylum Bacteroidota; class Bacteroidia; order Chitinophagales; family Saprospiraceae; genus JAHDHW01. The sequence goes on along the minus strand of JANQFJ010000249.1, from coordinate 3,316 downwards.
AATGAAAAAAATGGCTCCATTAAAAACGATTTAAGAGCAGCAAATCCGATTATAAAAGCGGACAAATTGCATTTGTCAAATATTGTTTACAACCTGTTGGATAATGCGGTCAAATATTGCAAAGAAAAGCCCGAAATCACTGTAGAAACTTGTGAAGTGGAAGGCCAAATTAAGTTAACGATCAAAGACAGAGGAATAGGAATTGCAAAAGAGCACCAGTCTAAAGTTTTTAACAAATTTTATCGAATCCCAACCGGGAATGTTCATAATGTTAAGGGGTTTGGTTTGGGTTTGTTTTATGTCAAAAAAATATGCGATGCGCACAATTGGAAAATAAACCTGGAAAGCGAAATCGACAATGGAACTTCAATATCAATAATGATAAAAAGGTGAAAAGAAAATCGGTTTTTGGTTCGAAGTTCATAGTTGAGCCAAGAACCACAAACCATAAACCAAGAACTAAAAACCACAAACCACAAAAAATGAAACCACATATACTTTATGTAGAAGATGACGAAAGCCTAAGTTTTGTCACAAAAGATAATCTGGAGTTGCAGGGCTATCAAATTACCTATTGTGATAATGGTGCCAAGGCCCTTGAAATTGTTCGAAACCAATCGTTCGACTTGTGTGTGCTTGATGTGATGTTGCCGGGTGTGGATGGTTTTGCCATAGCTGAAGAAATTCGCAAAACTAATACGGATGTTCCTATTATTTTTTTGACAGCGAAGTCTTTGAAAGAAGATAAAATCCACGGGTTGAAGATCGGAGCCGATGACTATATCACTAAGCCATTTAGTATTGAAGAGTTGATTTTGAAAATTGAAATATTTTTAAAAAGAAATAAGATAACCTCAGAAAATGTTCCAGATCTGAGTCAAATGGAGATTGGGAAGTTTACATTTAATTATAAAAACCTAGAGCTTCAAGATAATGGAACTATCCGAACATTGACCCAAAAAGAAGCGGATTTGCTTCGATTTTTTATTCAGAATAAAGATGAAGTACTCAAGCGGGCTCAGATCCTTGAATCCCTTTGGGGAGAAGATGACTATTTTATGGGCAGGAGTCTTGACGTTTTTATTTCACGTCTTCGCAAATACCTCAAAGCAGATGAAAGTCTCAAGATTGAAAATATCCACGGCGTAGGTTTTCGCCTAAAAACAAAATAAGTTTTTTACAGAGTTGAGATTTTATTTTTTGGAAAGGTGAATTTGGATTACCTTTAAGAATCAGGCCGAAAAAGACACCTTTTAAAAATTACCAAACAAAATGAAAAATCAACTATTTTGCCCTTTGGGTATCAAATTTCTCATTCTTTTTCTATCCTTATCGTTTTTAAATTCCTGTAAAATATCTTCTGAAGATGATAGTTCAAATCAAAAAGAAGAATGGATCGCTCTGTTTGATGGAACAAACATGGAAGATTGGACACCAAAATTTGCAGGGTATGAGCTTGGCGCAAATTATCGAAACGGATTTGTTTTGAAGGATAGTTTTTTGAGTGTTCGTTATGAGCCGCAGGATACTTTTAAAGGCGTTTTCGGGCATTTGTTTTACAAAGACAAGTTTTCTCATTATCTTATCAAGGCTACCTACCGTTTTGTTGGTGATCAAATGACCGGTGGGCCAGGTTGGGCATTTCGAAACAATGGTTTAATGCTGCATTGCCAATCTCCTCAAAGCATGGAGCTTGAGCAGGATTTTCCGATTTCTCTCGAAATGCAACTTTTGGGTGGCAATGGAACTGACGAACGACCTACGGGTAATTTGTGTACCCCAGGAACAGATGTGGTGATGGGGGATACGCTTTTTACGCAGCATTGTATTGGCTCTTCTTCCAAGACTTACCATGGCGATCAATGGGTCAATGTAGAAGCATTGGTGCTCGGAGATTCTTTGATCCAGCATATTGTAGAAGGGGAGGTAGTATTGGAGTATAAAAAACCTATGGTCGGTAGCATGAGCATCCATGGATTTGATGAGTCACTGAAAGTTGATGGAACACCGGTTAGGGAAGGTTACATTGCTATCCAGGCAGAAACACATCCCATTGATTTTAAATCCATTACATTGTTGAATCTTTGCGGATGTATGGACAAAAAAGCTAAAAATTATAAACCCTATTTTGTGAAATCGGATAACACCACTTGCGTGTACTAACCTAAAGCTTGGCTCAATTTCCCTAAGTGGCCATGTATTGACATTAAAAATTATGACGTCTAAGATCAATTTCCTTCATTCACTATTTTTGTTGATTTTGCTTTTTTCTTTTCTTACTTGTACAAAAAAGAAAAAAGAAAAAAGATATCCAGAAAAAATTACTCAAATATCAGCAGAATTGGCAGCGAATCTTTCTTCAAAGATTCGACAAGAAGTGGCAACCGAGGTTGTCGATGGTCTGGAATTGACCCTTTGGGCAGCAGATACTTTGGTTAATGATCCGATAGCCATCAGTGTTGATGAGGGTGGCCGGATTTATTATACTTTGGCGACGCGTCTTGAGCATTCCGAATTTGATATTCGTGCGCATCGCAACTGGATGACAGCATCTATTTCCTTTCAAACCGTAGAAGATCGGCGTTCTTTTTTAAGAAAAACATTTTCAGAACCAAATGAAGAAGGGGAGCGCTTTTTAAAAGACCTCAACAATGATGGAATTTTGGATTGGCGGGATGTTGCTGTCGAAAAAGAACAGATTTGGATGGTTTCAGACAATGACATAGATGGATTAGCGGATCGCTCCCAGTTGTACATTGAAGATTTTCATGAGGAGATCACAGATTTGGCAAATGGAGTTGAATATTTCGATGGTGAAGTATTTTTGTCAGTTGGACCAGATTTGTGGCGAATTAAAGACACAGACGGAGATGGTATTGCCAACGAAAAGGAGTCAATCAGCCATGGCTATGTAGTGCATATTGGATTTGGCGCTCACGGAATGTCAGGGGTAAAAATAGGCCCTCAAGGCAGAATTTGGTGGGGTGTCGGAGATGTAGGGATGAATGTAGTTGATAAAAACGGCAAACGCTGGAAGTATCCCAATCAGGGAGTCATTGTCAGAGCTGATCCTGATGGAAGCAACTTTGAAGTTTATAGTGCTGGTCTTAGAAATACCCACGAATTTGTGTTCGATGCCTACGGCAATCTTATTTCTGAAGACAACGACGGAGATCATCGGGGAGAACGAGAGCGATTGGTTTATTTGATCAATGGTTCGGATTCCGGTTGGCGCATCAACTGGCAATTTGGGAAATATACAGATCCCGATAATAATGGCTATAAGGTTTGGATGGATGAAAAAATGAGCGTTCCT
>JANQFJ010000023.1 GCA_028277915.1 Saprospiraceae bacterium | reverse complement strand
ATCGCTAAATATTTGCATTCTGTTCAATAATATTTTTACCTTCAGGACAGTTTAAAGCGATATTATTCAAAATTGATTTGAATCCAAAAACTTGGCAATTTTGATCAATTCAATGAAAAACCTAAAAAATTATTCCGATGAAAAATCTAGCTGTTTTGACTTCAATTTTGATGTTGATTTCTTTTAGCTCCTGTAATAAAAATAAAATCGAAGGCCTAGAACGTGAGTTGATGCTTAAAAAAGACGAAGTTACTCAGTTAGAGCAACAAATTGAGTATCTCCAAAAAACAAACGGAAGTTTATTGGATCGCATGGCAGACTTGTCAATTGTCAGCAAAGCTGGTGCAGAAAGCATCCAGCACTCTTTGGAATCACTGTCACAGCAATATGATTTTATACAGGATCTGACTTCAAAAATCCATTCAAAAGATTCTCTGAATTTGGCATTAGTAATGAACCTAAAAAGATCATTGCTCGACATCAATGATGAAGACGTTCAAATCGAAGTAAGAGGCGGACTTGTCCATGTGTCGATTTCTGACAAATTGCTTTTCCAGTCGGGCAGTTCAAAAATAAGCCCTGCTGCGAAAGAAGTTTTAGGAAAAATAGCTTCTGTTTTAAACGACCACAACGAACTGGATGTCATCGTGGAAGGACATACGGACAATGTTCCAATTTCCAATTCCTGTATGGCAGACAATTGGGATCTCAGTGTTAAAAGAGCCACTTCGATCGTTCGTGTTTTAGAAAATGATCACTATGTTGATCCCCAACGACTATCCGCTGCCGGTCGTTCTGAATATATTCCAAAATCTGATAATGAAACCTCAGTTGGTAGAAGTTTAAACCGCCGAACTGAAATCGTTATCACTCCAAAAATGGATCAATTTTTCAAATTGCTGGAAACGCCTGCTTTGAAAAAATAATAAATATTATTCTTCCATAATCTTTTTCAATGAAGCTTGAAGCGCTCTCCGCTGTTGTCGTCTCTCGATGACAGTGGCTTGGGCTGCCCGATCCGAACAATCGGTGATAGCACAGCGTTCGCAGGTTTTATTGACTTCTCGAAAAGTGATGGAAGGGTCATCGACAAACCTAATCTTTTCTTTGAGTTTTTCATTGATTAGTAAACCGATGGTTACGCTTACGTTCTGGCCCGGAACAGGGCTTGCTGAGCGAGCTAACGTCAAACAAAGATATTCGTCATCGGTTCCATAATAACGCGACCGTTGTGCCCCTACAATTGTTCCAACATATTTTCCAACATTTTGAAGGTCATTGAGATCTTTCAACAACGAAAGAGACAGCCACCTGCGGCAATAATGTTCCTGCAACCCGTTGCTGTGGGGATGATGCTGGTGGCTTAGGTGCAATTCATTTTCAACGTCAAATAAATTGGTTTCCGGTTCGTGAATTACTTTTAAAAAAAACAATTCCTGCAATCCAAAAAACTGGGGAGCTATGCTGGTCAGTCGCTGAAAAAACATCTCCGGAGAAGCGTTATATTTATTCATGATTCCTAAAAATGCCTCGCCATTCCAACGCTTTTTCCTGAAAAAGATCTCCATGTCCTTAACGAAAGTATCCCTGCTAATGAGCAATGCACTAGAAAAATACTCCGCCTTGAAATGACTGAGCACTTCTTCAAAAGAATTAACCCTGAGCAAAGAGATTCTATTCGTTCTGTCTTTGAGGCTGAGCGCTTTATAACCCAATTCTTTTCCCAACTGGAAAATGATCTCATTTTCGCTGAGTTCACCGTTCAGTAAAAGTTTATTTTTTTTCGGAACAAATACGGCAGGAAGGTTTTGTAATTCCGGAAAACCACTAAGCCCATCATCAACGATTTCACATTTATAATATGTTTTCAAAATAGAAACCAGTGCTTCTAAATTTACAGGACCGTTGCCCGGCAATTCGTGTTTTTCAACAAATTTTAAAACAGTTTCTTCAATTTCTTCAAAATAATTGTATCGAAGCTCCTGGTAGGAACGCATCGCACCGAGATAAAAATTTTCTTCCAGCAAAGCATAATTCCGTGCCATTTCTACCAAAGTGGAAATGAAAGCACCCACTCTGATAGGAGCACTCGCGATAATTTCTACCACTTTTGACAATTCAATTCCAAACAAATCGAGCGGCAATTCATTCAAAAAATTAGATTTCAACAATTCCCCTACCGGAGCTAAACCACCCGTTAGTTCAAGGGACACCAATTCTTCATAACTGGTCCCCAAAGCTGTTGCTAAAGTTTGAATTTTATCCTCTTTAGGATATTTCTTCCCTTTTTCGATTTCATTGAGATATGAAACAGACATCCCGCTCAGTTCCGATAAGTCACCAAATGACATTTCTTTTTCGAGCCGTAATTGTCTGACTTTCAGGCCAAAAATTATTTTTATATTGGATTGTTTGTTATTTTTTTCCACTAATCAGCTTTTAATTGAACCACACCGAATGCTTAAAATTACTACTTTTCGATTGCTTTACGGAAGGGAATTGTAAATTTAGGCCTTCAAGTGAAAAAGAACATGGTTTTACAGGAATTCTATACTTCTCGGAATACGGAATTTGATGAAAAGGCAGCAACTTTAAAGGCAAAATACATCAAATTTTCAGCTGTTCGATTGGTCATTTTCGTGATCGGTGCCGGTGTGTTTGTTTACATTGTTTCGACTTTTGCATGGTGGGTCGCAGTGGTTTACACGGCAGCTTTTTTGATGCTGTTTGCCCGTTTTGTTTTTTGGCATCTAAACATCCAAAAGCAACAAAGACATTTTGAGTTTTTATCCGCTGTCAATAAAAATGAGTTGTCTGCTTTAAAAAATGACATTTCAATTTTTGATGATGGAAACGAATTTGTGGATGTAGATCATCCCTATTCTGTGGATTTGGACATTTTTGGAGCACATTCTTTTTTTCAATATTGCAATCGAACGTCTACAGCCATAGGCAAGCATTGTTTGGCTAAATATTTAAAACAGGCAAGTGAAAAAACGGAAATCATTCTCAGAAACGAAGCTATCAAAGAATTAACCCCAATGTTCAATTGGCGGCAAGATTTTCAGGCGTTTGGAATGTCAACGGACGATGACATCCAACATGTCAAGGCATTGAAAATATGGCTTAAGGAACCTCCTTTTGTAAAAGACAACCGATGGTTGACAGCAGCAATTTATTTTGCGCCGTTTTGGATGATCATTAGCATTTGGATTACGGTCAAATTCCTACCCTGGATGGCCTTTATTTTGTTTTTGATACCACCTGCATTAGTTTTAAAAAATACGCTGGAGCGTGTTAACAAAACCCACATCCAAACCACTCATGCTGAAAAAATCCTCGCTTTTTATGCCGATCTTATCCATCATATTGAACAAAAGGAATTTTTTACTGAAAAACTAAAAACACTAAAAACAGCTTTTTTTAATAATGAAAAAACGGCATCCGCAAGCATTCGGAGACTTTCTTACATCATTCGTCAACTCAATGTACGATACAATGCCTTTGCCATCCTTCTCAATATTTCCAGTCTTTGGGACTTGCATTGGGTGAGAAGCCTCGAAAAATGGAAAATAGCGCAACAAGACCATCTATTGGATTGGTTTGAATCACTACAGGAATTTGAGGCATTGATCAGCTTTGCTACTCTGCATTTTAACAACCCGGAATGGGTTTTCCCAAAAATTTCAAATGAAGCCTTTTTAAAAGGAACTTCCGTTGGACATCCACTCATCCTCCAGAATGAAAGAATTTCAAACGATTTGGAAATGCCGACTAAAGGACATATTAAACTGGTAACAGGGTCAAACATGGCCGGGAAAAGTACTTTCCTCCGAACAATCGGCCTGAATATCGTTTTAACAATGAGTGGTGCACCGGTTTGCGCTAAAAAACTGGAAATGCCCATGCTGGATGTTTTTACAAGCATGAGAACACAGGATGCACTTCATGAAAGCACCTCTTCGTTTTATGCCGAGCTCAAACGACTGAAATTCATCATTGAAGCAGTTGAAAACAAAAAATCAGGGGAAAATGATATTTTCTTTTTGCTCGACGAAATTCTGAAAGGAACCAATTCAAAAGATCGCCATACCGGCTCGAAAGCATTGATTCGTCAATTGATAAAAAGCAAAGGCGCCGGTATCATCGCCACTCATGATTTGGAATTGGGAGCGCTTGAAGCGGAAGCTAACGGCAATGTCGAAAATCTGTGCATCGAAGTTGAAGTGAAAAACGACGAATTGTTTTTCGATTATAAAATAAAAAAAGGAATCAGCCAAAGCTTCAATGCTACGCTTTTGATGAAAAATATGGGTATTCGAATTGAGTAGTCAGGAATTAGGAATTATAGGTAATAGGTTATGATTTACAAGTATTTATAATGATGAAAAAATTTCAAATTTCCACAATACTTTCAATTTTTTTGCTTTTGGTTTCCTGTGACCAGGAGCCAAAAACCAACACAGAAGTGCCTGAAACTACTAAAAAACGCACTACTCCAGAAGTCATTCCTAATCGTTACAATGTCGCTTTTTTGATCATGGATGGTGTTTACAACACAGAATTAACTGCTCCATTTGATATTTTCCATCATACTATTTTTCGGAAGGGTATCAAACCGATGAACGTTTTCACAGTAGCTAATACCAATGAGCCGATTACAACCTTCGAGGGACTGAGATTGATTCCGGATTTTAATTACCTTGAAGACAAAATGCCTGTTTGGGATATCCTCGTAATTCCAAGTGCAGAGCATCATTTAGATACTGACCTGGAAGATGAACGAATGATCGAATTCGTCAAAAAAACTGCGGAAAAGGCTCAATTTGTTACCTCTCATTGTGATGGAGCTTTTGTTTTGGCAAAAGCAGGTTTGTTGGAAAATGTCGAATCAACAACTTTCCCAGGAGACATCGAAGCCTTTCGTAAAATGTTCCCGGATTTAAAAGTTCACGAAAAAGTACTTTTCGTCCACGACGGGAAATACATTACCTCTGCCGGTGGAGCAAAATCTTTCGAAGCATCGTTATACCTCTGTGAATACCTTTACGGGAAAGAAGTTGCTGACCAATTGGCAAAAGGACTTGTGATTGACTGGGATCTGGATGCAATTCCAAAAATTATCGTTCAGTAAATAAAATTCTAAAATCAACATTTATAACTGCTTTATCGTTATATTTTTGAACCATGCTTTTTACTTAAAAGCGGGTAAATTTATTGCACCACGACAAAATCCCATTGCTATGAAAAAATTTATTTTTATCCTCTTCGCCTTTTTAACCAGTCTCAATTTAATTGCCAACAATATTGAAAAAGAGGTAAAATCTACCATCAATCAAGTCACTGTTTTCAAAAAAGGAGCACAGGTTTCGCGGGAAGCAAAAACTGAAATTCCTGCTGGCACTTCCACATTTAAGTTTGTTGGAATTACTCCCCATATGGATAAAAATTCAATCCAGGTCAAAGCTGATGGTGATTTCACAGTACTCTCTGTCTCGCATCAGCTCAACTTTTTTGAACCGGCTGACCAGTCTGAAGATATTGTAAAATTAGAATTGGAACTACAAAAACTTGAAGATCAGATTAATGTTGAAAATGCAATTTTAAAAACATTAGAAGAAGAAGAATCACTGATCCTGGCCAACAAATCTATCGGAGGGCAACAAAATGGCGTAAAAATCGACGAACTTAAAGCTACTGCTGAGTTTTATCGTAAACGTATCGCCGAAATCAATCTAAAGCGCCTTGAGATCAATAACGTTCTAAAAAAGCTAAAGGAGTCAGAAGAAAAAACCAGCAATCAACTTACTGAATTAATTGACCGAAAAGGAACCTACACCTCAGAAATTTTAGTAACAATCAACTCAACGTCAACAACCACTGGCAGTTTTTTGGTGAGTTACGTCGTTGGCAATGCAGGTTGGGTACCGCATTACGATATCCGCGTAAAAGATGTTCAAAATCCAGTTAATCTATATTATAAAGCTAATGTTTATCAAACTTCCGGCGAAGACTGGAACAAGGTTAATTTAACCCTTTCGACTGGTGACCCATCACAATCAGGAACCAAACCAAAGCTTTTTCCCTGGCGGCTGAGTTTTGCAGAGCCATATTATGCAGAGAATTATTATCATAAAAGAGGACTAATCGGAGTACAAGACCGTCCTGCCAGACCAGTTGAAGGAATTGTTATGGATGAAAATGGTGAGGTTTTGATTGGTGCAAGCGTTTTGGTGAAGGGTACTACCATTGGTACCACCACAGACTTTAACGGGTATTATTCCATCGATTTACCTGAATATAGCAATGAACTTGTCATATCCTATACTGGTTATAGTACAATTGAAATTAATGTTCAAAATTCAAGAAAAGTTGATGTTGTCCTTGGTGGAAGTGCGTTACTTTTGGAATCTGTGGAAATAACCGCAAATTCAAGAAACAGGGCACGAAAAAACAAAAGAGATAAAAAAGCAAAAAAACTTGAAGCCACTAAACCTGTACCGATTCAACAAATAGAAAATGCAACTTCTGTAGAATTCAAAATTAAAATCCCCTACTCCATTCCAACTTCCGGCAAGCAATATACCGTTGAAATAAAAGAGCATTCTTTACCAGCTTATTACGAATATTATTGCGCTCCCAAGCTTGACAAAGATGCGTTTTTAACCGCCCAGGTCACTGGTTGGGATGAGTTCAATTTGTTGAATGGAGAAGCCAATTTGTTTTTTGAAGGTACTTATCTTGGCAAATCTTTACTCAATGTCCAAAACGTCGAGGACACGCTTGACATATCCCTTGGTAGAGATAAAAACATTGTGGTTACACGAACAAAGTTGAAAGAATTTTCAAAAAAGAAATTTTTAAGTAATAAAAAAATTGACTCAAGGGCTTGGGATATTGAGATTAGAAATAAGAAAAAACAAT
>JANQFJ010000233.1 GCA_028277915.1 Saprospiraceae bacterium | reverse complement strand
ATTGTATGGTGGATTTGGTCCCCTGGTGAAGCTTACACCTATTCAGCGATCGAATCGGGACCGGATTTTCAATACACTTGGTACGTGACCAATAGTGGTTCAAATGTCATCCTCAATGGTCAGACAATAAACATCACCTGGGGACCAAATCCACCATACAATTTAGCAGTAACTCAAACCAATACAACTGGATTGGCATGCGAATCCGCTGATGTCAGTATGGGGCTACTAGCTATCAATTCTGTTGCTATTACAGGAACTGCTTCAGTTTGTCATGAAGAAACCGGGATTTATTCCGCAACCGTTTATGAATCGGTAGACTACAAATGGGAGATCATTCCTTCGGATGCAGGAACTGTGATTTCCGGTGATTATTCGGATGAGGTTGAGATTCAATGGCATGTACCTGGTAATCATAATGTCCGGGTTGAAGTATGTGGCATAAGTGATGTTTACAATGTTTTGGTTAATCCAAAACCAAATCCGCAGGTAGTTTTTGATGAACCATGTCCTGGCGAATTGACGACCGTCCAAACTTCCGTAGCATATAGTGACTATGAGTGGCGAAATGAATATGGAGGCACAATAGCAAATACTGCCACAGTTGATCTGGGGACGGGCTATTATGAAGTTATTGTAACTGATGCGAATGGTTGTACTGAAAATGAAACTTTTTTCATCGAAACCCTGCCGAATCCCAGCACAACCATTTCAACGCCTGATTTCGGTACGTTTTGTCAAAACGGAGGGTCAATGACATTGTATTCCCTTCAAAATAGCGGAGGATTGGATTATCAGTGGTATCACAACGGAAATCCAATCGGGGGCAATACGCCCAGCCTTGTTGTAACACAGGAAGGAGTCTATTATGTTGTTGTAACCAATGCATTTGGATGTGAAGGGACCTCTAATTCATTGGGACTAAGCTGTGGTTCGATATTTCCTGGACCTCCGGTTCCGGGGTGTACTCCTGATGGTTTTCTGGATTTTGAAATTGCTCCAGGAGCATACTGTAATGAAAGCCAATATACAAACACCTCTGTAAACGATGTTCCTGGATCGTGGTTTTGGAAGTTTGTAGATTTTGGAGCAGGAATACAGACATTTTCAAACTTGGAAAACCCAAGCCATACTTACCAATCAGCGGGATTTCAATTGGTGATTTTCCAGGGAGGGGTCTTTTCAACTCCGCCTGGAGATACCTGCCTGGGGTATGTTTATCAATTTGATACCGTTCCTCTTGCTGCCGATTTTAGCTTTCATGCAGGCTGTGCTGGTGAATTATTACCATTTTTTGATCAATCCTCATATATCCCACAAACAAATATAACCAGTTGGGAATGGGATTTTGATGATCCTGCTAGCGGTGTTGACAATGTTTCATTTTTACAAAACCCTCAGCATGCTTTTACAGCAGCAGGAAACTATTTAGTTACTTTAACAGTGACTGATCAAAGCGGATGTATTTCTGTGAAGCAAAGAAACGTCTTAGTCATTGCTTCTCCTTTGTCTGGTTTTTCAATTCCCACTATTGGTTGTGAAGGAGCGACAGTATTTTTTGATGCCGATGGAACTTTTACTGATGTTTCCTGGGACTTTGGTGATCCGGCGAGTGGAGCCGCAAATATATCTGAAATAGAAGAGACTTTCCATCAATATGAAACACCAGGAGTTTATACGGTTACATTGACTACTGAAAATGTTTATGGTTGTATTGCTGATGTAAGCGAACAAATAAATATTGAAGCGAATACGCTCAGTGGAAATATTGATATTAACCCTGCTGCCACTATTTGTGATGGTGACAGCACTACACTCACGGCTCCGGTTGGAACAGCTTATCAATGGTCTCAAGGGGATACAACATCAGAAATTACTGTACTAGAAGCTGGAATTTATGAAGTTACTATTTACGATGCAATGGGTTGCGCGTTTAGTCCGGCACCTGCTCAAATTGACGTGATTCCTTTACCAGAGGCGCAGATCACAGCTGTAGAATATGATGAGTTTGGTCAACCTGTTAGTTATTATTACAATAATTATGAAACCTGTTTTGGGGAGGATGTTTATCTGGAGATCACTGAAAATATTAATTACACTTACGAATGGTCCACAACGGACCTTGGGACAGAAGTTTCATTTACAGAAGAAAAAGAGAATCAACTTTCAGTTGGGACACATCAGTTCTCTGTGACGGTCACAGATGTTAACAGTGGTTGCACTAATGTGATCGGTCCTTATACGGTAACGGTTCACCCCATCCCTGAAAATGTTATGATTAGCTCAAACCCGGCAATGCCGGTCTGTGAAAATACACCAACTGTTTTTGAAGTATTGAATTCTGATCCGGCATATACCTACATTTGGAATACCGGAGAGGTTGGTGTTTCTACAAGTTCCTTTTACGCTGGGGAATATTTTGTAAGGGCGATCAACGAATTTGGTTGTGAAGGCGTAAGCAATACATTAGAAATCACAGCTGGACCTGATATTGATTTGATCCCTTCTGGTTGTCATAGCCGGTGCAATCCCGATACGATTTGTTTGCCTGATGTGCCAGGGGTTGTGAGTTATCAGTGGTATCAGGATGGAAATCCGATACCAGCTCCTGATGGAACTATTGCTGATTATATTGCTATAGAAAGTGGTGAATATTATGTCGAAATGATGAATTCAGCGGGTTGTTTGACGACTTCAGATGTACTGACTTTGGACTTGTTTGATGGTTTTGGGAGTATTTTTGGAAATGTTTATTTTGATTTGAATGACAATGGAATCATTGACGGAGTGGATACTTTGATGAATGGAATTTCGATAATCCTCCAAAGTGGCGGTACTAACATGGATACTATTGATACCAATATTTTAGGAGCTTTTGCCTTTTCAAATATCCTGGCAACCGATTATGAAATAATAGTCGATATTCTCAATTTACCTGATGGGATGTATGCTGTAATCGAACAGATTAGCTCACAATTGGTGGGATGCGATGATGAAGAAATGGTTGAGTTTTTAATCCAGTTTGCTTGCGATGCTACTGTCGAAATAATAACCATGGAAGCTTGTCCAGGTACAACTGTGGAATATAACGGCGATGATTTGCCTGTGGGCAGTTCTACGGACTATGTGTTTACAAATTCAGTTGGATGTGATTCTATCATCACGGTAGAAGTAAATGCATTGGATGAGTTTAGTTCAAATTTAGAGTTATCTGCCTGTGATGGAGATTATGCGACTTATAATGGTACACAAATTTTATCCGGAACTTCTCAGGATTTTGTTCTAACAGCAGCCAATGGATGCGACTCAACAGTTACAGTGGATGTTGTTCCGATTTCCTTATCAAATGATGAAGTATTTCTATCAGCCTGTGAAGGAACTACTGCAGAGTACAATGGCAATGAGCTTCCGGCTGGCAGCGTCACCGAGTTTATGTTCATTTCATCAGAAGGATGTGATTCAGCAGTAACCGTTTATGTTCAAACTTTATTGGAAAGTAGTTTTGATCTAGGTTTGTCCGCTTGTGATGGGGAAACGGTCTCTTATAATGGTCAGGAACTTCCAGCTGGAAGTATAAACACTTTTGGGTTTACAAATGCTGCTGGTTGTGATTCTACGGTTACCGTCACCGTTGCATCAATTCCAACTGATGAATCATCTCTCGAATTGTTTAGCTGTATAAATGAAACCGTGGAGTACAATGGTGATCAGTTGTCACCTGGGGATATGCTCGATTATATTTTGACGAATGTGGAAGGATGTGATTCCGTCGTACATGTGAGTGTTTCAGCTTATCCTGACTTCGATTATAATGTATTAGCTGACGAAAGTTGCTGGAATGCGTCAGAAGGAGAAATCACCGTTGATGACCTCGTTGGCGGAACAGCTCCTTTTGAATATTCAATGGACGGTATCATTTATCAATCTGAAAACAATTTTACAAACCTGGCTTCAGGTGATTATGAAATATTTGTAAAAGACAACAACTCCTGCATTAAAACACAAGTCATAACTGTCGAAAGTATTGGACCTATGACCATTATTGCTGAAGATCCTCAGCTTCCATGCGCATTTGGAAGTGTTTCGCTGGAGCTTCAGGTCATTGCAGATGATCCACAGGCTGTGACGTATTTGTGGCCGAATGGCAGTACTACACCATTTGTTGAAGTAGATTCACCGGGCGTTTATTCGCTAACAATTTCCAATACTTGCGAAATAATTGTTCATGATTTCAATGTGGAGTTTGAAGAAGACGAACGATCTTCATTTCTTTTTGTACCAAATGTGTTTTCCCCTAACGGAGATGGTGTAAATGATGAATTCAGGGTTTATCCAACTTATAATGTAGAATTATTAGCTTTCGAGCTAAAAATCTTCGATCGATGGGGGAATCACCTGAAAAGCTTTGAAAATACAGAAGACTCTTGGGATGGCAGGTTTGATGACAAATTCATGGATCCAGGAGTTTTCGTTTATTACTACAAAGCTATTTTTATAGCTTGTGGAAAGAAAGTCGAATTATTTAGAAAAGGAGATGTGACTTTGGTGAAGTAAAAAAATAAAAAAGACCTGAATCAATCTAATCCAGGTCTTTTTTATATTCTTCAGGGCATTTTAGTGATTATGCCCTTCGTGGTCATCATGGTCATGCCCTTCATGATTATCATGGTCATGTCCTTCTGTATCAGATTTGTAATTTTCATTTGCAACGTAATCCATTCCGCAAACGGGGCATTTACTTGCTGCATCACTTCCACTACCTTTGCAATGCATTGGACAAATAAATGCAGAAGCATATTCTTTGCTGGTCAAATCAACTTCAGCATTTTCGTCAGTTTGTGTTGTCGTTTCTGAATGGCCTCCATCTTTATCATGACTATGTCCATGATCGCCACCGCTACCACAGCTAAAAATGAACAAAGCCAATGCAAAAAGGGTAAGTAGAGTGCCTAATTTAAAATTCTTCATAATTTTAAGATTTTATTATGATTGTTTTTTGTATAAACAGAAAGTTCCTCAAAAATATTATGAGAGAAACTTTTACAAAAGTACATTATTTGAAATTATTACTATTTGTTTAAAACAACTTTTTTCGTTGTTGTATGTGTATCGCTATAAATATTGATGAAATACATACCATTTTGTAAATCACTCAAATCCAGCGATTCCATTGTGTCGGTGAATCGTCCGTCGATGATTTTTTTGCCGGTAGCATTCAATATTTTGTAAAATAAATCACCTTTGGTATTGCCTGGAAGGTTAATATTAATCATCCCATTTGTTGGATTTGGAGCAATTGAAATCGGATAGACTTCTTCCAGATTATCAACATTCACTGGCTCACCGGGTACTACTCTTACTACTGTATTTTCCAAACGATTGGCGTACCAGATATTTCCTTCGGGACCAATTTTGATGCCTGTAATTCCTGGCACTCCCGTTTCAATGCGATACATCTCAGCAAAGTTATTTTCCATATCATATACTATGATATCTCCCGTTGCATAATCACTGACCAGCAGACGATTTTCAATCAAATCGATGCCGCAAGGGCGATCAAGCCCCGTGTCAATAATCACCTCCCAGTCAATATCCATTGAAGCGTGAACCGCTAAAACCTCATTAACAAAAGGCAAGTTTGGATTGATAACTGAGCTTGAATTGATGTCCATTCGGAGTACACGGTCATTTCCATTATCAACAACATATAGCCAACCTGTTGATTTGTCCAAAATCAAATGGCTCGGAATGTTTCCATCCTTTTCAACCTGCACATCTATAAATCTCAATACCTCTCCATCTCCATGATATGAATTTCCTGGGCCATGATCTTCTTTAAAATCATAGCGAACGATATGCTCATTGTACCCGTCAAAGACCCAATATGCATTATCCACTTCATGAGCGATTCCCATAGAGTAGGGGCTACCATGCAACATGTCCAGATGGCTTCCATTTCCACCGGATGGCTGAGCATAAATCGCCGGATCGCTGGACCATAGCGTTGGACCGGTAAAGGTGCCTCCATTGTGATTGGCATCTAAAACCCCGGTTGAACTTGCCCAATCTCCCGCATCGCCAAAGGCCAGTGCGGTAGGCAAAGACATGAAGTGCCAAGCATTTCCGTCAATTTTTCGTTCAGAGGTTTGGTTTGGTTTGCCTGCATCGTAGTAAGTAACTGTACTTCCACCGGAAGATTCAATTCTTTCGTTAATTACCCAAAGTTGATACAATCCTAAAACAGGGTGAAAGTCCAAATCTGTTGGTTTATCCAATTGGTCAGATGAATTTCCTATTTCAACAAATTCTGGTGGAGTCGATGAATAGGAATCAATGATATTTGGTATAGTTATGTTTTCATAAATGGTCACCTCGTGTTCCAATTCATTATTTCCGCTGTCCTCATCACTGCTACCATTGACTAGGTCAATTTGTACGGTAATTGAAAATGGACCTGCATTTTGTGGAACCCATGGTGTTGGATGTTCAAATTCATATTCTGTAAAAGCCGGAATATTAAGACCTGAGATTGTTTCAGAAACAGGACTTTGACCACTGACAGTATAGGTTATATCTAAAGAAGTGATGGTACTACTTCCATTATTGTAAAGTTTTCCTTTGATGGCATAAGGCTGGTCAGTCAGTCCAAAGGGCTTGGATGACAGGGATATCAGTCCGGCGTCGAGCGCCATTCCATTTTCAATCACAATATCATCTACACAAAAACCATAATTCCATCCGTTGTCATCATCATAGGCGAAGCGCAATAAAATAGTTTGACCAGCATAATTTATAAGACTTATATTAATATTTTGCCAGCTGTTTGCTCCATCAAGGTTGATGATTTCGGTCCAAGAAATTCCATTGTCAGCACTCACAAGGACATTAGCTACTTCATCGGCTCCCTGGTAGTCACCATCAGTAAAATAGGCTTCAAAATTGAGGATAGGAGCTGTTAAACCCGACAAATCAATTGGCGTCGTTGTAAAATCACCATGAATATAGTTGCCAGCGCCAGCGCCATCTGAATTGATTGCCATGAAGTTGGTATGGCTTGGAATCTGGAAATCATTGCTGCTCATGGTATTCGCATTTCCATGCAACCAGTCACCATTCACTACCCATCCTGTGGGTATTCCTGATTCAAAATCTTCCATAAATTGAGCTTGGGAAATAATAGATAGCGTCATCATCAACGCCGAAAAGGTTAATAATTTTTTCATGTTTAAAGTATTAAGGTGTGATTTCTTTTTTTGAAATCACATAAAGTAAGAATTGTAAAAAAATAAAGGTGTAAAAGTAATTCATTCAGTCAGAGACAAATGTCCGACGAATTACGAAATGATATTAGAAAGATGGTTAACAAAGAAAAATCTGTAGTACAGACTGCAAATCGAGCTTAATTAAAGGTGGTTTATAATTGAGAAATTTTATCTTTTTTTGAAAGAAAGGATAAATATTAAGCTGAGAATAATATTTCAGAGCCCCTGAAAAATCAATTGTTTTATCTTTTAGTTTATATTTGGAAATATATGTTTCGGGATCAAGCTTTACAAAATCCAGAATGTTATGGCAGCAATTATTGTTGATCTGGACCTCTTTTAATTTGCAGCATTTTTTTGGTGAAGAATTGCATTGATGAGCAGCATTTTTATGACAGCTTTCAGGTTTTAAAAAAAGTGATACACTCTGTAGCTGATTTTGACAAAAATGCATTTGTATTAGCAAGCCATTGGAGCTAATAAACAGTGTAATTGAAAGTATTAAGGTGAACACTCTGATAATCACAATATATGATTTGCATCAAAAATAGATAATTTCACATAGCAGTTACTAGCCATTCCTTTATAAAATTTATAAAATGACTGGAAGTTTACACTGCCGCTGATATTTGGCAAGTATTTCAGAAAAACTGCTTATTGTTGTACGTTCTTCCCGGAAATAGGCAAAACACCTTTTACAATTCCACATTTTAGCATTTTACTTCCAAAATATGGATTCCGAATTTCTTTTTCCAAGGCAATCCAATCAGCTCCACTATCATCCAAAGCCATAGGACAAAATTGAACATGAAAATTATTGCTATTCGTTCCAAATGCCTGAACTGTATTTATTAGCGTACTCGAAAGAAAGTGAAATTGCTTTCTCTGGGCTTCAATATCCTGTGTTTCATTAATTTTCTTACCATGAGTTCTTAGTGCATCCAGTTGTTTCATCCAAAAAATATGTGCATCTCCTTTAACCAGGGTCATATCTATTTTTTCTAAACCATTTACAAAATCATCAACTTTTATGGCCGACTGTTGTTGGTCCGAATCCACCAAAGCATTTTTAAGCTGAATATATTTGTGGACCAATGAGTCAAGCTGGTCTTTAAAAGCGGAAGGAGTTTCAGTTGTAAAATCAGGAGAGGCTGGTTTTGATTCTCCTTTGATTTTGACCACATTGTTCATCATGCTTTGTTGATTGTTCAGCTGAGCGGCGGCGTCAATCGAAAAACTGCCATTGGTGACGATCTCTTCTCCGGCTTCAAGTCCGCTAAGGACCTGGTAACTGCCTTCAGAGGCTTCGCCAAGTTCCACCTCTCGATATTCAAAAGTTGGTATATCGGTATTTGGTTTTTTAATATAAACAACCGAACGTTTTCCAGTCCAAAGTACAGAAGACTTTGGTACTGTCAATAATGATTTCTTTTTTGATATTTCGATTTGACGTACGGTTCCTTTTACAAACATCTCAGGTTTTAATAAACCACTTTTGTTAGAAATTTCAGAACGAACAGAAGCTGTTCTTGTCTTTGGATCGATCAAAGGGTCGATATAACTGACTCTGGTAGAAAAGTCGCTATCAGGCAGGGCTGGTGTAGTAAAAGAAATTTTATTTCCGATTCGAATATGAGCCAGATCTTCTTCAAAAGCATCAAAAATTACCCAAAGTTTATTGAGATTGATTACATCAAATAATACATGACCTTCCATTAGATGATCACCTACTGCTACTTTTAAATCACCTACCACTCCTGAAGCATCCGCATAAATATTGACCAGACTATTTATGGTTTCACTATTTTCTACAGAATCAATGATAACTTGTGGGATTTTCCAGTGATACAGTTTTTTGCGGGCAACTTGTAATAAACCCGGGTTAATGTCTTCCAGTTTTTTAGCTTCGATCAACTCTCGTTGCGCTGCAACAAATTCCGGTGAATATAACGTAGCAATGAGCTGTCCTTTGGAAATTTTTTCACCTGTAAAGGTAACAAACAGCTTTTCAACTCTTCCGGGAATATGTGCGGTCTGAGTCGTAATGCGCCTTTCATCAGTCTTAATTTTTCCACTTAAATGCAAGGTCTTGGAATTGATTGATTTTTGATCGATAACTGTTGTTTGAATATTGGAGAGCTTTGCAGCCTCTTTGGTCATTTCCAAAACCAAAGGATCGTTAGAAGTATTTTTTTCAAGTGGTGTCAGGTCCATTTCACAAATGGGGCAAAGCCCCGGTTCATTTTGACGGATCTGAGGATGCATGGCACAAGTGTAGGTTGTAGGATGTGCGGATTCGTCGATAAGTGAATTATCGGATGTTTGAACATGCTGATCAGATGAGGTGTGAATTTTTTGATTTTTGGCTGCAAAATAATAACCTATACCAAGCCCAAACAAGACTGAAATTATTATAATAATGAAGATTTTTATATTGGGATTCATAACTACTCAATTTATTGGATGATGTATTTTTCAATAGAAAAAACTGCCAGGTGACTTTGCACGATGGCCTGAAGATTTTTCAAATCGTAATCTATCAGTTTTTTCTCCATGCGTAATAATTCGTCAAAGTTGTTTCCGTTTGCACTGTATTCCGTTTCAAGCATATTGATAGTGGTTTTTGTTAAAGCAATCTGCTGTTTGTAAAGTTCATTTTTTAAACGGGCAGATTCATGTCTGGCATAAGCCTTTTCAATGTTGGAAATATATTTGGCCAACAGGTTGGCTTTTTGAGCCTCAAGTGTTTCAATCTTTAGATTTTCTTCTCGTTCTTTTGCATGATAATTTTGTCGGTACAACGGAATTTTTACCATAGCTTTCAACTGGATAATATCTCGCCCATTATTGGTCGGTTCGGCGTCTTTCCTGGGGTTGACAAAGACATAGTCCAATCCGGCTCCGAAGCTTGGTTTGCTGTTTAGTTTGTTTATTTCAATGGCTTGACGAGCAACTCCTTGTTCCAATTCATACAATTTAATCATCGGATGATTGGATTGGATTATTGAAAAAAGAGCATCTTTTTGAAAGTAAAGTTTTGCAAACGAAATGGTGTCGGTGATCTCAATTGAAGCATTAGGTGGACGATCGAGTATTTGATTAATCTCAACGGTTGGCTCAATTTTATCAGCTTCCAGCAATGCAATTTTATTTTTCAATTCCTGCATTTCAAGCTGAATGTTGAGCACATCTGTTGCACTGGTTTTGCTACTTTCCACCTTTGCCAGAGCAACGCGTTCCAAAGCTTCTAAAAGGGAAATGTTGCGTGCTATGATCGACTGGCTTTGTTGTATTTCATAAAGCCGGAGATATGCCTTTTTTATTGAAAAATCCAATTCGATATTTTTAACAGCTTTCCTTTCATTTACCACTTTTGCCTTTGATAATTCCAGGGCTTTCTTTTTGTCAAATGTGCCAAACCAAGGGAACATTTGCGTTGCACTAAATCGAACAACCTGTGCTCCGAGCCTCGTTTCAACCGGCAATGGAAACAATCCAATCCCGGTTTCAAGGGCTGGAATTTTGCTGACTTGCGGCACTTTTTCTAAAGCTCCCAAATACTGGTTGTGCAAAATTTTTAAGTCCAGATTATTTTTATTTGCTTCTTTTAAAAGCGAGTCTACAGACTGTCCGTTGCTCAGAATTGAGAAACCAAAAAGCAAGATAAGACTGATTGTATTTATAAAACTTTTCATCATTTTAAAATTTATCGCCAAATTTATTGGACCATCTAAAACGCCATTCCTTTGCGAGTGAATATAGCACCGGAACGGTGAACATTGTAATCATTTGTAAGGCCATTCCTCCAAAAGACGGGATCGCCATTGGCAGCATAACATCGGCTCCTCGTCCCGTTGAAGTAAGTATAGGAAGCAATGCTAGTATGGTCGTTGCAGTGGTCATCATAGCAGGCCGTACCCTTCGTAAACCACCTTCAACCACCGCATTTCGAATAGCAGGAATGGAATCGGGTTTGTTTTTTGAAAAACTGTTTTGGAGGAAAGTGGCTACCAAAACGCCATCATCGGTAGCTATCCCGAATAAGGCTAAAAATCCAACCCAAACCGCAACACTCAGGTTGACCGTTCGGATTTGAAAAAGCTCGCGCATATTGGTCCCGAAAAAATCAAAATTCAAAAACCAACTCGTATCGTACAAACCTATCATGATGAATCCTCCTGCAAAAGCAATGAACACACCGGTAAAAACCATCAAAGAAATCGACACAGATCGAAACTGGAAATAAAGGATTAAGAAAATAATCGCCAAAGCTATCGGGATAACAATACTCAGACGCTTGCTGGCTCTGACCTGGTGTTCGTAGTTTCCGGCAAAACGATAGCTGATCCCCGCTGGAACGACCAGGTTTCCATCTTCAATTTGTGTTTGCAAAAAGGCCTGAGCATTGTTGACCACATCAACTTCTGAAAATCCATTTTCCCGGTCAAAAAGTACATAACCGATCAAAAATCCGTCTTCGCTTTTAATAGATTGTGCACCTTGCTGGTATTTGATTGAAGTCAGTTCTTTTAGTGGAATTTGTTGACCGGAAGATGCCGGGATATAAATTCTTTGCAAAGCTTCAATATCGTTACGTAATTCTCGCGGGTAACGGATGCGAACGGCGTAGCGCTCCCGACCTTCAACTGTGGTGGTCATTGTCATGCCTCCAATAGCTGCCTGAATGTATCGTTGGACCTTTTGAATCGATAGACCATGACGACTGATGGCATCACGATCAATTTCCAGGAGCAGGTATGGTTTTCCAACAATTCGATCTGCAAAAACGGCAGCAGATTTAACGCCTTCCACTTTTTTCAAATGTTTTTCCAGTTCCAGGCCAAAGGATTCGATGTCATTCAAATTCGATCCTCTGACTTTAATTCCCATGGGTGCGCGCATGCCGGTTTGCAACATGACGAGCCGCGTTTCGATGGGTTGTAGTTTTGGAGCGGAAGTGACTCCCGGTAATTTGGAAACTTTGACTATTTCGTTCCAGATATCATCCGGCCTATGAATATGATCGCGCCATTGCCGGAAATACCGACCGTTTTTATCTGGAATTAATTCCCCTATTTTATTTTTTACATACTCTTCGTTTTCATATTTAAATCGAATTCGGTGACCGTTTTCATCGGTTTTATATTCGGATTTATATAAAATCACATTTTCGTACATCGACAAAGGAGCCGGGTCCAAAGCACTATTTACACGACCAGCTTTTCCGACGACTGTTTCGACTTCGGGAATAGCGGTAACCGCCATGTCGAGGAGCCGAAGGTTTTTGATATTTTCCTGCATCCCCGCGTGCGGCATTGAGCTTGGCATTAAAAGAAAAGATCCTTCATCAAGGGCTGGCATGAATTCTTCGGCGCTATTTTGAAAAATTACATATCCTTGATAAACAATAAAACTGACCAACAATAAAAACAGGATTTTAAAACGTAGCAGAAATCGAAGAATAGTTTCGTAAAAATGGATGACTATGAAAAAAATGATGATCAAACTTCCTGCAATCGTTACAACAAAGAAAAAATTGCTTAGTAAACTTTTTGAAACGCCTAATGGCATCCACACTTTCGCCAACATCCATGTTACCAATAGTGCATAAATGATATTGCTCAGGATATTAAACAAAAAAGAATGCTTCGCAACACTGGATTGTTGGATTAAAATATTTATCAATCCTGATAAACCAGCTACTGCTAGGAAAATCCCAAAATAAGTATTGTGAAAAATGGCTACAATTATTCCACCAATCAATGCCAATCCATTGACAAAATAGCTTCCAAAATTACGTTTAGACTTTATTGAAAACACAGCATGAGCCAATGGTGGAATTATCGTGATAGCTACTATTATGGATGCGATCAAGGCAAATGTTTTCGTAAATGCCAGTGGTTTGAAGAGTTTGCCTTCAGCAGCCTCCATCGTGAACACAGGAATAAAGCTGATGATCGTAGTAGCTACAGCTGTGAGAACTGCCGAGGCAACTTCCGTCGTCGCTTCGTAGATACTTGTCATAAGGTTTTCATTTGGAGGAGCTTCATTAATTCGTTTGACCATGCTTTCCGTGAGCACAATGCCCATATCCACCATTGTACCGATAGCAATGGCAATCCCCGAAAGCGCCACGATATTGGCATCTACTCCAAAATACTTCATCGCGATAAAACACATCAGGACAGCAACCGGCAATGAGCCTGAAACCAGTAATGAAGATCGGAGATTGAGTAGCATCAGAATGATGACAATAATCGTAATCAGAATCTCAAGACTCAGTGCTTCTTGAAGGGTTCCGATAGTTTCATTGATGAGTTGGGTGCGATCATAAAACGGAACAATATTCACCTGTGAAAATGTTCCGTCAGCTAATGTTTTGCTTGGAAGGCCTGGTTCTAATTCAACAATTTTAGCTTTCACATTTTGGATGACTTCCATTGGGTTTGCACCATATCGTGCGACTACTACTCCGCCTACTGCTTCAGCACCTGATTTGTCTAAAACACCTCTTCGGCTTGCCGGTGCAATGTTCACTTTTGCAATATCGCCAATTGTCAGTGCAACATTATTCGTTTCCTTGACTACACTTTTTTCAATATCTGCTATAGTTTTGATATAGCCCAAACCCCTTACAAAATACTCTGCGAGATTTATCTCGATGGTTTGCGCTCCAATGTCAATATTGCTTTCTTTGACGGCTTTCATGACCTGCTCCAAAGTGACATCGTTGGCCCTCATTGCTTCGGGGTCAACATCAACCTGATATTCTTTTACGAATCCACCAATTGAGGCTACTTCAGCAACTCCTTCTGCAGAAGAAAGACCATAGCGCACATAAAAATCCTGGATGCTTCGAAGTTCGTGAAGATCCCACCCTCCGGTTGGATTGCCTTCTTTATCCTGACCTTCCAAAGTGTACCAAAAGATCTGACCTAAAGCAGTTGCGTCAGGACCTAAAGTCGGTTGAACTTCATCTGGAAGTGTATTGGCTGGTAGCGAATTGAGTTTTTCCAATATTCGACTTCGGCTCCAATAAAATTCAATATCTTCATCGAAAATGATGTAAATACTTGAAAAGCCAAACATGGAGTTGCTTCGAATGCTTTTTACTCCGGGAATTCCTAAAAGAGCTGTGGTCAGGGGATAAGAAATCTGATCTTCCACATCCTGCGGAGAACGTCCCATCCATTTGGTAAAGACGATTTGCTGGTTTTCTCCGATATCCGGAATGGCATCGACAGACACAGGATCTCTAGGCAACCAATCCAGTTTAAAGTCAAAAGGAGCTGTAGATAATCCCCAACCTGTGAAGATGATGAGTAGCAATATTGCTACGATTTTGTTTTCCAGAAAAAATTTAATAACAGCATTTAACATATTCACTCTTTTCAATAAAAATTGATAGCAATGTGAAGTTATGATTTAATCATTATTGCAAAATAGCAATTGATTGAACCAAAGATAAAACAGGATTAGCATTGACAAAATCCTGATAATGAGCAATATGCTATAAAAGAAATGTTTGGAGATCCACTGAGAGATCAGAGATGATGAGTGGAGGTTTGTAATTTAAATAATCTATTGATTTTGAGTCGTTTGTGGAAAGCTTGAAATTCATGGCCAACCATAAAACACCAATGAAATAAGGATCATCGAAGGATTTGAAATCAAAAGAACTTATTTGCTGATCCAGGTCAAGCTTGTGGTATTCCGAGGTATTATTGCAGCAGTTGCTTTCGCAACTTTTCTTTTCAAGGTGGCAGGATTTTTTCGTTTTTTGAACATAATATTTTTGATAACAGTCCTCAGCTTTAAAGAAAATTCGAACATCTTTTAGTTGGTTTTTGCAAAAATGCCGATTAACCGTAAAGCCAGTTGAGCTGACAAAAACCAGTAAAGCAAGGACGATATTTAAAAAACGAATAATCAAAATTGAATTATATTTTGTACAAATTTAACTTATTTTATTTTAAAAAAGTTGTTTAAACGGCTGTATGTTTGTCCTCGATTGATATAAAATCTATTTAAATAACGCCTATCAAACACGATTCCAGATATTGCCAAAAGCTAATGGTTATGAGAATTATTGGTTTTATAATGCTAACCCTATTGGCTACAAATAATTTTGCTCAACAAGCTGCCAAAGAAGAAAATGTTTATAAAATCAACCGATATATTACTGCTTCGATTGGGATAGTTGGATCAACAGCAAGTTATTTTGGGATTAAAAAAGTTCGGAAGAAAATTGATATTCCTGAAGAAGTAGTTTTGGGTTTGGATAAATACGATGTAAATAGTTTTGACCGTTGGGCACTGTTCCAAAACCCTAACCATAGGAAAAATGCAAATACTATTTCAGACATTGGGCAATATGCAGCTTTTACAGCTCCAGTCTTTTTATTAGCCGATAAACGTATCAGAAATCATTGGATGGACATAGGTTTGTTGTATTTTGAAACGCAAGCTGTCGCAACTCTGATCTATTCCTGGAGTCCGCTTGGTCCTCAATTTATTGATCGTTATCGTCCGGAAACTTATTATGATGAGCTAAAGCTGAAAAATCGCCAAAGCGGCCAAAACCATAATTCATTTTTTAGTGGTCATGCCCTTGTTACAGCGACGGGATCATTTTTTATTGCAAAAGTGGTTTGCGATTTCCATCCGGAATTAGGCGGTAAAAAGTGGCTAGTTTATGGTGCAGCTCTGATTCCTCCTGCTTTTGTCAGTTATTTTCGAGTGAGAGCTTTGCGTCATTTTCCAACGGACACCATTGCTGCAACTGCGATTGGTGCAACTGTGGGGATTTTGATTCCTCATTTTCATAAAAAAAAGAATAGGTCAGGAATTTCAATTGACACCAATCTTGAAGGGAATGGAATCGCTTTGAGTTATAGGTTTTAAGTGAAATTTCAATTTCGCTTTCTTTTTCAAAGATAATAATTAGAAAGTGTAAAGCAGTAAGCAGTCTGCAAACCAATTAAAATTTATATTGGATATACATTTTTTGGATTTTTAAAATTTTGAAACCATTTCAAACACTTAGTTTGATAAGGAATTGGTTGCAAAATGTTTTTTAAAATCCTGAGCTATGAAAAAAGTTTGCCTTTTGGCAATTATCCTATTTGTTGCAATGCTATTTTCTATCCCTGAAAAAAATGACAAAATTCCCGATTTTTATAATGGAAACTCTTCCTTTTCAATGAATGGAAGATTAATTAAAGGAGTCGCTGGTATTATAAAAACTGACCACGAAATTCCCAAATATTATATTTCAATTGATGCCAGAGATAAGGAATTAGATAAAACTTATAGGCTTTCGATTACTTATGTGAAAGCAGATACACAAAAACAATTACTCTCTCGAATTAACCCTGATGATGATTCCAATCCACAAGCCAGTTTGAGTATTTATGATGGACCAGTACACTATAGTTATTATATTTTAGACACACTGAATGTGATGTTGAATTATTTTCAATTTTCTGATTTAGAGGAATTTAGAGGAGTGTTTGAACTGTCATTTAGCATTGACTCTATTTCAAATTTAGACTTTTTGGCACCGGAAACAATTCGAATTACTGAGGCGGTTTTTGAAGCTATGTTATTTCAAAAAGAACAATAAATATATCTCTCGAGCTTATTTACTTAATCAAATTGTGATTTTTATCACGAAGCCCCTATATTAAATAACTTAATTTTAGAATTTAATTATTCATTTTCATTTTATGAATTATTGGGACTTGTTTGTTAAAGGATATAGTGGTTATGCACAATATTTGTGGCATGAAATTACACATCCTTCCTGGCACAATTATTTTTATTGGTTGTTGCTGGTTTCTTTATTTTTCTTTTTACTGGAGCAAACGAAACCGTGGAGAACGGATCAGCCAAAGTTTCGAAAAGATTTTTGGCTGGACTTTTTTTACATGTTTTTCAATTTTTTTCTATTTTCCCTCATCATCTACAATGCTGCCTCAGATGTTGTCGTCAATCTTTTTAACGACGGAATCAAATCTCTAACTGGTTTTGATCTCCAGGCTTCGAATCCTATGCGCAACTGGAAACATTATCAAATCCTTTTGTTAGGATTTGTTGTGCGAGATTTTGTGCAGTGGTGGGTACATCGTTTACTGCATAGGGTGCCCCGTCTTTGGGAGTTTCACAAAGTGCATCATTCCGTCGAGCAGATGGGATTTGCGGCGCATTTGCGTTACCATTGGATGGAAAATGTGGTTTATCGGACGATTGAATACATTCCATTGGCTATGCTGGGGATAGGCTTATACGACTTTTTTGTGATACATATTTTTACCCTGGCTGTCGGACATTACAACCATTCTAATATCACTGTTCATGGAAGGGTCACAGGCGCAATTTTAGGAGGCTTGATTGGAATTGCTATCGCTACAAATTCATTTGAGTTGTACTTTTTTGAAAAAAGTATAAACCTTTTCCAGCAACTCGGATTAGTTTTTGGTTTTGCGGCTTTAGGTGCTTTAATTTTAGGTCCTGTCATGAAAATCATTTTCAACAGCCCTGAAATGCATATCTGGCATCACGCATATGACCTGCCGGAAGATCGCCAATACGGAATCAATTTCGGACTGACGCTGGCAATTTGGGATTATATTTTTGGAACGGCAAAAATCCCGCATAACGGCCGGGATATTCGATTGGGGTTCCCGAAAATCGAATCTTTTCCTAAAACATTTATTGAACAAAACCTTCATGGATTTACGTCTAAAAAATGATTTTAAAAAGTTGCAAATTAAGCCAAAAGTTAATCGTTTAAACACAGGGTTGGAAATTGTTATGTTTAAAATATTGATGTACAATATTTTGCAAAGCATGGCTGAATAAAAATATAAGATAAATTTTTATCCAATTTATAAAATCATTCCTTTTTTCTTCTTTAAATAAAAATAATTGATGTAGTTTTGCGGAAGTTAATTATGAATGTGACCACTACATTTAGATTTTAATCCTAAAGTGAAAACAAGATAGTCGCTTATAAAATATAACGAAAAACTATTCTTGTAGAATTGAACAAAATATCACTCAGACAAAAAAGCTTGCCATTGGCAGGCTTTTTTAGGTTTTGGCCACCTCAATATTTTCCTTTGTCAAGCGCTTGACGAGCTTCCCTACGGTTAATCCTTGAACTATTATCGAAAAGACCACAATGATGTAAGTGATGGTTACGAAAAGATCCCGTTCCATGGCAGTAGTAAGCGAAAGTGCGAGTGCAATAGAAATTCCGCCTCTGAGTCCTCCCCAGGTCATAATAACGTTTGTATATGGTACAAAATCGAGTTTGTTTTTAAAATAGTTGATCGGAAATGAGAGGGACAAATACCTGGCTAATAATACAATCGGGATGCATAATATTCCTGCGACGAGAAAATTTAGATTAAAAGTGAGGATCATGATTTCCAAACCTATTAAAACGAAAAGTATTGCATTTAAAAATTCATCCACCAGGTGCCAAAATTTGTCAACGTATTGCTCCGTGATTTCAGACATTGTCGCTTCGCGAATGGTGTCATGCCCAACGATTAAACCCGCTACCACAACAGTCAAGGGCCCTGAAAAATGAAGGGAATTGGCCAAAAGATAACCTCCTGTGACTAAAGCCAAAGTGATCATAATTTCAACAGCATAATCGTCAATCGATTTCATAAGCCAATAAGCAATATATCCTAAAGCCAGACCCATTGCGATGCCTCCGAAAACTTCTTCCACAAATAAAAAAGCGATCTCAGAAAAGTGAATTTCTCCGTTCCCACTTTTGGCTATGTTCATTAAAGTCAAAAAGACAACAACCCCAATCCCGTCATTGAAAAGGGATTCCCCGACGATTTTAGTTTCCAGATTTTTGGGAACATTTGCCTTTTTTAAAATACCCAAAACGGCGATTGGATCAGTTGGTGAAATCAATGCACCAAAAAGTAAACAATGGAGATAAGCAATTGGGTAACCCAGCAATTGCATTAAATAAAAGACCATGGTTCCTACCAAAAAAGTCGAAACCAAAACCCCAAAAGTTGCAAACGCTAAAATAGGATACCGCTGAACTTTTAGCTGGTCAAAATTGGTATGCATTGCTCCTGCGAAAAGCAAAAAACTCAGCATCACATCCATCAAAATATCATGAAAATCGATCTGTTCAACCAAACTTCGTTCAAAACCATAAAGGGTATCACTAAAATAACCGCTGATTATGATTACTGTCGTGAAAATGATAGTAATAACCATCAGTCCAATGGTGTCCGGTAGCTTGAAATAACGAACATTGATATAACCGAAAATAGCTGCTAAAACGATAAGAATAGTAATGATTGTGAAAAGATTCATCTAAGTTTTTCGTTTTTTACA
>JANQFJ010000213.1 GCA_028277915.1 Saprospiraceae bacterium | reverse complement strand
TAAATATTGAAAAAAGCTTATACCAAACCTTAGCTTTTTTCTACCAGCCAGTTTTTCAACCGATCGATTCCTTCGATCATATGTCCTGAAATGGTTTTTAAAAAATGATTTTCCCATTCTTTATTTTTTTTGTGGGATTCAATCAGTCCCAAGGCCTTTTGGCCATCAAAATCGACGTAGGAAAGCCTCGTCACCAACTTTTCGTTTGGAAATCCGAAAGCCGATCCCGGAAGCAGAGCTACCCCGGTTTCTTCCATAATTTTTGTACAAAGTTGTTCGTTGGTTTCAATGTCTTTTTCCAGTAAAATGTCTTGATAATATTCAAAGTTTGGCATTAAATAAAATCCACCTTCCGGCTTGGGGTGCTTAAGGTTGATCTCTAATAGTTTATTTGAAATTGCATTACTAATTAATGCAAGCACCTTTCGACTATTTTCAAGGTAGTGTTGGATTTCAACCCCTTGTTTGTAAGCTGAAATTGCGGCATACTGGATAGGAGCGCTTGCTGAGGAATAGGTTTCACTTGCAGCAATTTTCATTGCATTTATAACATTTTTCATGTTCTTGGGGAAGGTGAAAGTCCCTAGACGCCATCCTCCGGCACCGCACCATTTGCTTAAACCGCTACTCACTACTGTGCCTTGAGGATAATATTTGGCAAGCGACTGATGTGTGCCATTGTGATCCATTTCTCCATAGATTTCATCAGAAATGATGATCAATCCAAACTCTTCTGCAACTTTGGCAAAAGCTTTTAATTGGTCTGCATTATAAGTTGCCCCAGTTGGGTTCGAAGGGTAGTTTAAAATCAATAATTTCTGACTATTTGGGTTGTTTTTACAGTAAGATTCCAGGGAATCAGGATGTAACATCCAATTATCTTTTTCACAGGTTTCCAGCCATGATATTGGTTTTTCCAGCATCCTAGCTTGTGGTGCATAAGAAACCCAACTTGGTTGAGGGAGTAGTAATTCTCCATCCATCACGGATTTCAAAAGGTACAATAAAATTTTTGTACCTGGACCAACAATTATATCTTCAGGAATGTTATTCAGACCATTTTTTGAATTATAGTTTGCAATAGCTTGTCGAAGTTGATGGAGCCCATTTACTGGAAGATAATCTTTCTGATAAGCTTCTTTTTTCAATTCATTAACAACAATGTCAGGAACTGGAAAAGGAGATTGCCCAAAGCCAAATTTATAAACTTTTTTTCCTTCCGCTTCAAGCTGTTTACTCAATTCATTGATATGTAAAGTAGGAGAAGGGCTACCCTTTGAACGACTGGTGTTAAGACGAATATTCATGACTTTATCTTAAGTTTTATATATATCAAAAATAATCAATTGCCTGATAATAGTTGGAGAATAAAAAAAGTAGATTAGCAGCTATTGCAAAATATATTTCGTTAAAAACAATAAAATCCGAATTTTTTCTTAAATTTTGGAGAATAATGCAATTTTCTTAACTAAACTATTTATGATACAATGAAAAACTTACACACAAGAACCTTTTTACTGCTTATTTTTTTTATTAGTTCTCTCAGTTTGATGGCTCAGGATAAAGGAACCATACAAGGAACTGTTAAAGATGATTTGGGACCTCTCTTTGGAGCTTCTGTAGTTGTAAAAGGCCAAACAGCGGGTACAATTACAGATATAGATGGTTTTTATTCCATTTCACTTACTCCCGGAACATATACAATTACGATAAGCTATATTGGTTATGGAACTGTTAGTCAGGAAGCTACCATTACGGCTGGCGAAAAGACTACTTTGGACGTAACCCTTGTCGAGGGGTTAAGTATTGACCAGGTTGTCATAGTTGGTTCGAGAACTTCCAACAGAACGAATACTGATTCACCCGTACCAGTGGATGTCATTGATGTATCGAATATTACTAAAGTTGCCCCTCAATCAACACTCAATTCGATACTCGCTTATTCAGCTCCATCTTTTAATTCCAATACGCAAACTATTTCGGATGGGACGGATCATATTGACCCGGCATCTTTGAGAGGATTAGGACCAGATCAGACTTTAGTACTTTTAAATGGAAAACGTAGACATACTACTTCTCTTGTAAATGTGAATGGTACTTTTGGAAGGGGAAGCGTTGGAACTGATCTAAATGCCATACCAGCCACTGCCATCAATAATATGGAGGTGTTGCGCGATGGAGCTGCTGCACAATACGGATCAGATGCGATCGCTGGAGTTATTAACCTAAATCTTAAAGAAAGTGTCAATGAATTAAGCGTTAATCTTACCACTGGAGCAAACTTTACTGACAAAATCGGACCGTTCAATGGTGAAGATCCAAGCATGGACGGAGAAGTTATAAGTGCTGGTGTAAACTATGGATTACCTCTTGGGAAAAATGGTGGGTTCATTAATTTTACTGGAGAATACCTCAACAGAGAAAATACTAACCGGATGTTAGAATTTGAAGGTGGGATATTTTCCAATTATAATGGAATTGAAAGAGTAGCTTCTGCTGATGGAGCAGATATTAGCGCGCTAACCTTAGAGGATGTTCAAAAATATGCACCAGATGTTGGATATCTTACTTCAGACGAGATAGACGCAATTAACGCTGCTGCTGATCTGTCTGATATAACAGATGTGCTGGGAGCAGGTGCAACTGATGAAGAATTAGCAGCAAGAAGGCAGGTTAGGAGCGATTACAATATGCAGGTGGGTCAATCTGCTGCAACCAGTGGTCAGTTTTTTGCAAACATGATGCTGCCTTTGGGGATAGAAGGATTTGAGTTTTACAGCTTTGGAGGAATTGGATATCGTCAAGGAAAATCAGGTTGCTTTTATCGTTTGCCCAATCAAAACCGAACAACTACCTCTATTTATTTAAATGGAACGGTTCCTAAGATCAATTCAAATATTATTGATAAATCTGTATCAACAGGGATAAGAGGTATGGTGAAAAATTGGAATATTGATTTTAGTAATACTTATGGATTCAACCAATTTTTGTATCGCTTAAGCG
Organism: Saprospiraceae bacterium; assembly: GCA_028277915.1. GTDB lineage: Bacteria > Bacteroidota > Bacteroidia > Chitinophagales > Saprospiraceae > JAHDHW01. The sequence goes on along the minus strand of JANQFJ010000213.1, from coordinate 4,252 downwards.
ATTCACACAATGCTACACTTGGGGCTTCATCTCCAACTACTTTTGATATTGGTGGTCATGCTTTTACCCAGAATACCGCAAACTTCGACGTTAGCCAGTATTTTGCTACTCCATGGTCCCTTAAAGGAATCAACGTTGCATTTGGAGCGGAATACAGGTTTGAAAAATATGCGATTACTCAAGGTAGTGAAGAATCATATGGTAATTTTGACATTAATGGTAATTTAGTGAATTCTATTACTCCTGATTCATTAAAAACAACAGATATTCTTGGCCGTAGCAGACCTGCAGGCTGTCAGTGTTTCGCAGGTTTTTTACCAACGAATGTGATCAATGCAAACAGATATAGCGTTGCAGGATATGCCGATTTTGAAATTGATTTTACAGATGCTTTCTTATTAGGCTTGGCCATAAGAGCAGAAGATTATTCTGACTTTGGTTCGACCTTTAATTATAAAGCCGCTGCACGTTACAAAATAATAGATGATTTGAGTGTCAGAGCTGCAGTAAGTAGTGGCTTTAGAGCTCCATCACTACATCAGATTCATTTCAGCAAAACTGCCACCATATTTCAATTGATCAATGGAGTTTCTGTTCCAAGTGAAGTGGGAACCTTTGCCAATAATTCAAGGGCAGCAAAATTGCTTGGTATTCCACAATTAAAGGAAGAAACTTCCCAAAACTACAGTATCGGTTTAACTGCAAAAATACCAAGTGCTAATATCAAAATTACCCTTGATGCCTACCAAATCGATATTCAAGACAGGATCGTATTTACTGGTCAGTTTTCAGCAGGTAATGATGCGGAATTAGGGCTTATTTTTGAACAATCTGGTGCAGATCGAGCAGCCTTCTTTTCCAATGCTATTGATACAAGGTCACGTGGTATTGACTTTGTGATTGCTCATAGTTATTCTTTTAGAGCCGGAATGGTTTGGAGAAACGATTTGGCTGCCACGTTATCAGAAACAAAGTGGGACCAGGATGAAGGCATTAAAGCTTCACCATTATTAGAGGAAAAAGGCTTAGTGAATACTTATTTCAATCAACAATCCAGAATATATCTGGAGCAAGCCGTACCAAGAATCAAATTTACTTTAAACAGTAATCTTTCGATTGATAAGTTTAATATTTACTTAAGGCTTACATATTTTGGACAAACTACGGAAGCTACGAATGCGAATATATTTAAAAAGGATGCGAATGGAGATGTTACTGATTTTGAAGTTGTATCCGATGCAGAAATAGCGCAAAGATTTATAGACGACAATGGTGGCACTCCAACGCAAGCAGAAGCGGATGAATTTGCTCAGAGTGTAAATGATCCTTTCAACGATCCAAAACTTATTACAGATTTGAGTTTTGGGTATCAATTTACACCTGGTTTGAATTTAACGCTTGGAGCCAATAACCTTCTTGATGTATTTCCGGACGAATCAGATAGTGGTTATACTTCCAGTGGAAGATTTGTTTATACAAGAAGATCTCCTCAATTTAGTTTAGGTGGGCGGTACTTGTTTGCACGTTTACTCTTTACTTTGAAATAACGAATTAGTTTTATTTAAAAAAGAATCGGCAGCTTGAATTTCAAGCTGCCGATTTTCTTTTCAAATAGATTATTCAGTTATTTTAACTTCTCTTAATGAGGGGTTTTATAAGATCAATTTTTTTAAAAAGTTTCATTTGAGGATGGCTTTCATTCCGTCAGATTTTAATTGTCCAATGATAGCCTGAGCGGAATTTTTATTTGCAATATCCACAATCAAAACTCGATAATAGTCACTGCCGTTTTTGCTTTCTGTCCTGACATCCACAGCTAGATCATAATTGTTTTTGATCTTTTTCACCATTTTACTAACATTCCTCTTTTCCTTGAAATAGCCAAGTTGGATTTTGAAATTTTTTCTCACTTTGCTGTTTGAATTAACAAAGGTTGGTTTGGGTTTTTCCGGAGTATCAATACTTGCTTTTTGAAGCGAGGATTCTTCCGGAGGAGCTTTAGAAAGTTTACCTTTTTCAACCAACAAGATTTGATTTTTATCCGAAATTTCTTCAGTGGCATTTAATAGATAGTGATTGGCAATTTCCTTTGCAGAAACTAATTCTTTGGGAATTTCTTCAGTAGCTTCGTAAAGGAAAGTTTTGAGTGCTATGCTGTTTTCTTGTGCAAAAATTGAAATTAAAGGCAATAGAGCCACAATCAGGGAACACCCTAAATCGCGACCTGGGAGGCTTACGATTCTCATGGTTTAAAAACGGTTTCAGGTTTTATAAAATCGGTTAGTTTCTTCATGCAACCAACTAACGATCAATATAGCAATAAATGTTGTATTATTACTATGTTTAATTTGAGTAAAAAGTGTTAAAACTTTTTGAGAGGCTTAAAACGCAATTTTCAAAATCATATTTGTGGAGATAAATCCAGCGTTTTCAATCATTTTTTTCGAAGCTATATTTTCATGTTCGCAGGAACAAATAGGAACCTTCCCCTGAGCAATACTCATTGCCTTTGCTCTGTATATCAACCAGGAACCAATTCCATTTTTGCGATAATTATTTTCAACAATAACTCCTAAATCAACCAAATTTGGCTGAGAAGTACTTTCCCGGATTTCACAGGAAGCTATGATTTTATTGTCTTTTTTGATCAAATGGATTTCCTGGCGATCTACAAGTCTGTTAAGGTAATTTTCAAATCCATCCACATCGGCGTCTGTGTTGTTAGTACAAAATTTGATCAAATCTTCGATATCACTCATTTTTGCAGGTTCTAAACCGAGGTTTTCTATCTTTCTCGGTTTTGGTAAATTCATTTCTTTATCACTTTCAAAAAGAAAAGCATGAACCGACATTTTCTTGCTTTTATCCAAACTGACTACTAAGAACCCGGGGTTGTTTGTGCTCACAATTGCCTGCCTTATTTCCAAAAGGTATAAAACTCTTTTAAACAAATCTGTTTTGTAGGCACTGTAATTATCTTGCACAAAAAAATTAATGAGGTTTCCTTTTATATCCTTACAACAATAACCCACGATCTGGTCATTATCATAGAATCCCCAAAGTTGAGAGTGATCATGAGCTAGTTCATCCCACATTCCGTCAAACGGGCTTGTGAGGGATTTGTAAAAGCTGTTACGGATAGGTTCCCAGTTTTCTGCTTCGCTTTTTTCTCGGATTTGAATCATGTGGTGAATATACAAAAATGATTAGCTTATTAATCTAACAGAGAAAAAATGAAAAATCAAAAGGATCATTTTTTCTTTCGTTTTTTCTTCTTCTTTTGAAACGATTCAATTTCTTTCATCAGAGATTTGATGCTTTCGTTGGTGTCTTTTGAAAAATGAATGGTGGATTCGTAATCGCTTTTGTCGATTTCCAAAACTTCAATAGGTATACCTAAGTAGTTTTCAATTTCTATTAAAATAGGATTTTCTTTTTTGCTGCAAAATGAAATGGCGTTACCTTTTTGTATGCCACGGCCTGTTCGACCAACTCTGTGAACGTACAATTCGGCTTGCTCCGGCAAATCATAATTTACCACGTAATCTACGTTTGGAATATCGATCCCGCGAGCGCTAACATCAGTGGCGATCAGGATTTTAAAATATCCTCTTTTGAAACGATTCATCACTTCAAGGCGATCGTACTGGTCTTTGTCACCGTGGATCGTTTTGGCTTCAACTCCAACTCTAGCCATTGCTTTGGCGACTCGCTCTGCACGAATTTTGGTGCGGACAAAAACAAGGATTTTACTATCCGGATTTTCATTTATCAGTCTTTCAAGGAAGAATCTTTTGTCGTCCATTTTTATGAAAGCAACAGAATGATTGATGTTTTTTGAAATGCGGTCCTTTGGTGAAATTTCAATTCGGATGGCATTTTTAACCAGCGAATAAGCCAGTTTTTTAATCTTCCGATCAATGGTCGCAGAAAAAAACAGCGTTTGTCGTCGTTTTGGTAAAAACCGGATGAGATCGCGAATGTCTTTTATAAAACCCAAATCCAGCATCAGGTCCGCTTCATCCAAAACCAAAATTTCTACACGATTTAATTTTATAAACCCCTGACTTGCGAGGTCAAACATCCTTCCGGGAGTGACCACTAGGACATCAATATTTTTTTGCAAACTTGCAATTTGTGGCCCCTGCTCAACACCTCCAAAGACACAAAAAACCTTTACTTTTGTATGTTTCGACAACTGCTCAAAAACTTCGGTAATCTGCAAAGCAAGCTCGCGAGTTGGAACCATCAC
>JANQFJ010000166.1 GCA_028277915.1 Saprospiraceae bacterium | reverse complement strand
GGCATTCCAAGAATTTTATAACTCTTCTGTTGAAAATTTGGGTTATTACCCCAGTTATGACTTGGATTGATAACTACTTCGCGATCTTCAAAAATACCTGCTCCATCTGAACCTAAAATTATGGGATATTTAATTCCCGGATAAAGTCCCTGTGTGACATAAACGTCACGGCGGTTTAGGGCTGCAGCTTTTATTTTTACAATGACTTTATCCGTTTCTGGCATTGGATCTTCAAATTCCTTGTATTGAAGGGGCTGTTTTTCTCTTTCGAGGATTAGTGCTTTCATTTAATAAAAATTTAAAGCCCAAACTTAGCGATTTGCGCAGAGTTTAAAAAATGGATTAATTAGGCTGAATTATTTGGACTAGCTTTTTTGTCTTAAATTAGTGACTCAAGACCATTTTTAAAGAAATCAATTATGGATAAAATAAATGCGGATCACCGATTCGAACAATTAAATCTTCAATTACCTCCCGCGCCAAAACCCTTGGGGGTTTACAAGCTATTTTTGATTGTTGATAATAAAGTTTATGTTTCCGGTCATGGAGCTATCAACTCTGATGGTAGTTTTATCGTTGGTCGTGTAGGATTGGATCTCAACGTTGAAGAAGCGAAGCAGGCCGCACAACAGGTTGGATTGGCCATTATTGCGACCCTCAAAGCCAATCTCGGAAGTTTGAATCGCATCAAAAGAGTGATCAAAGTTTTTGGAATGGTCAATGTTTCTCACGATTTTGAACGACATCCGTACATTATCAATGGTTGTAGCGAATTATTTGCACATATTTGGGGCGAAGAAAACGGTATTGGCGTAAGGAGTGCTGTCGGGATGAGTTCCTTGCCGGATAATATACCTGTAGAAATAGAAGCTGTTTTTGAATTGAATGATTGAAAATGGAGGAAGATGGAAGGGGGAGGACGGGAAAGTGGAGTAAGTTAAAACCAAAAAACTCATACCTATCAACCAATAACTAACCCAACTATGAACTAAGCTCATGTCCCTTTGGTACGAAATTGAAAATATTGAGAAAATTGATTCACCTGCGCTGGTGATTTATCCTGATCGAATTCAGAAAAATATCAGAGAAATGATCAACATTGCAGGAAGTCCTGCTGATTTGCAACCTCATGTCAAGACCTATAAAATGGCTGAGATTGTAAAAATGCAAATGCAGCATGGCATTTCAAAATTCAAATGTGCGACAATCGCTGAAGGAGAAATGTTGGGAAAAGTTGGAGCAAAGAAAGTTTTGCTTGCCTATCAGCCTGTTGGTCCGAAAGTGAACCGTTTGCTTGAACTAATACGGAAATTTCCAAATACCGAATATTCAGCTTTGGTGGATAACCCTGAAGTCGCAAAAGCAATGGCAGAAACCTTCTCAAAAGAGGATTTGGCTTTGAAGGTTTATTTAGATCTGGATGTTGGGATGCATAGAACCGGGATTCCGCCTGATAACGCTGCTTTTGAATTATACCAATTTTGTAAAACATTGGAAGGTATCGATCCGGTCGGGCTGCATGTTTACGACGGCCACTTAAGAGATACTGATTTAGCAGTTAGAAAATCCAAATGCGATGATAGTTTTAAAAGAGCAGAAGCTCTTGCTTTTAAAATTGAAGCATGGGAAGGAAAAAGGCCAATCATTATTGCAGGAGGCTCCCCGACATTTCCTATTCATGGAAAAAGGGAAAATGTTTTTGCAAGCCCGGGAACTTGCCTGCTTTGGGATTGGGGTTATGCGAGCCAGTTCCCGGATCAGCGTTTCCAATACGCAGCTTTGGTAATCAGTCGGATAATCTCAAAGCCAGGAACTGACAAAATCTGTGTTGATTTAGGTCATAAAAGCATTGCTGCTGAGCAACCTTTTCCAAGAGTTCATTTCCTCAATCTTCCCGATGCCAAGCAGATTGGCCAAAGCGAAGAACATCTGGTTTTGGATGTTGGAAACAATACTGATTTGGAAATCGGAAATGTGCTTTATGGAGTTCCAAAACACATTTGTCCAACTTGTGCACTCTACGAAAAGGCTTATGTTGTTGAAAATGGAAAAGTAGGAACTGAATGGCAAGTCATCGCCAGGGATCGAAAAATCACGATTTAATTTTTCTGTGCACTGATTGAATTATGTTAAGGGTATTAATTATCCTATTTTAGAACTAACATCTGGAAAATAAAACTACCCGCCATGAAATTTCTCAAAAAACTTGCTCTTTTTGTCTTAATTATAATTGCCCTTATTTTTTTAATAATCATAGTTCGAGCCTGGGATGCACGATCAATGCCAGATTTAAACGATTGGCACACTACCTTAATAGATGACGAATTGCTGATTGTTAATCAATATGACAATATTGATGCTTACTTGAAAGATGAGAATGCCTACATTCAGAAAATGTTTGCTAAAGTCGCTGACAAAGCGAGTAGCAAATACAACCGATTCAATCCTGAAAGTCCTGTTTATCCGCTTTCTGGGAACGATAATTTAAATGCTTCATTTGTTTATGATCCTGGCGAAAGCAATACCAAAGGAGTTATTTTACTTTTACATGGGTTGTCTGATTCACCTTATCACATGCGTGCTTTGGGTCAGGTTTTTAAAAAAGAAGGTTTTTATGTTTTGGGTTTGCGACTGCCAGGCCATGGCACTTTGCCTTCCGGCTTGCAAAATGTCACCTGGAAGCAATGGGCGAAGGCGACAAAATGGGGAGCAACTCAGCTCCACCAAATAGCTAAAGATCGAGGCAGTGTTCCCTTGTATATGGGTGGTTTTTCTACAGGGGGAGCTTTGGTGCTTAATTACGCTTTAAAAGCTATAAGTGATGATAAATTGTTTAAACCACAAAAGTTATTTCTCTTTTCACCTGCCATCGGTGTTTCTAAAATGGCAAAGCTTTCCACCTGGCATAAATTGTTGAGTTGGATAGGATTTTTTAAAAAATTTAGCTGGACAGATATCTTACCCGAATACGATCCTGCTAAATATAATTCTTTTACAAAAAATGCGGCTCGACAAATTTATTTGTTGACTCAAAAGAATAAAGATCACGTACAAAAATTGGCAAAAGAAAATCAGCAAAACGAATTTCCTGCTATGATTGCATTCCAATCTTTAGTGGATGCTACAGTGGTTTCGGAAGATTTGCTCAACATGTTTGGCGAAATCGGAACTTCAAAGGATAAACTCTTAATTTTTGACATCAACCGAATCTACAATGATTTTATACCGCAAAACGTCTTGAGTATTGATCCAAAGAATATTCAGTTTGAGCAGGCCAGTAAGCCGCAGCTAAGTATGCTCATAAACAATGTGGAAACTGATAGTATTCTTGGTCCATCTTCCTCCGGTATTTACACGCGTGGAAACAACGAGGAGCTAACTGAAATTTACCCGGAACATCACATAGCCTGGCCAAACGAATTTTTTGCAATGTCCCATGTGGGTGTTCCAATTTCTCCTAAGGATAAACACTATGGTGCTAATTCAACTTTAGGAACTATAGCCATACATGGTGAGCGCAATGTGCTTTTAATTGCTTCTGACGACCTTATGCGCATTCGTTACAATCCATTTTTTGAATTGATGGCAATGGAGATTCGAGATTTTATTGGAAAGTAAAGGATGCAATATTGTCTAGCACTCAGGAATTGTAACAGGAATATTAGCTGCAAGTCCTCCTTTTGAAGTTTCTTTGTATTTACTTTTCATGTCACGGGCAGTATCCCACATGGATTTAATGACCATATCGAGGCTTACTTTTGCTGCTTTTGGGTCGCTTTCCATAGCAATGTGAGCAGCCGTAATGGCTTTCATAGCACCCATGGAATTACGCTCGATGCATGGTATTTGGACCAATCCCCCAATAGGGTCGCAGGTCAGACCGAGGTGATGTTCCATTGCTATTTCAGCGGCCATCAGTACTTGCCCCGGTGAAGCTCCAAGGCATTCTGCCAATCCTGCTGCAGCCATTGCAGAGGAGACTCCTACCTCCGCCTGACAACCTCCCATCGCTGCAGAAATGGTCGCGTTTTTTTTAAAAATTGTTCCAATTTCGCCAGCGACGAGAATAAAATCAATAATCTGCTTTTTTGTAAAATTTTCAAACGAAAAACCGTACATCAACACCGCAGGAATAACCCCGGAAGCTCCGTTGGTCGGTGCAGTTACAATTCGTCCAAAAGAAGCATTTTCTTCATTAACAGCGAGTGCGAAACAACTGATCCACTTATTTATGTTTGTAAAACTTTTCTCTGCTTTTTTCACTAATTCCAGCCATTGGTCTATATTGTTGTAGGTAGCATTTTTCAGCAACTTGGCATTCAATTCCTTAGACCGACGTTTAACATTCAACCCTCCTGGCAGGAATCCCGATTTGTTTACACCTCGATAGATGCAAGATTTGATCTCCTCCCAGATTTGAATGGCCTGATGTTCAATTTCTTCTGAAGTTCGCCAGGCCGTTTCATTACGTCGCACCAACTCAGAAACTGAAATTTCGAACTCCTTACAATAAGCTTCAATCGTAGCAGCATTATGGCAGGCAAAAGGAGTCGTGATCAGATTTTTTTTAATCGTATTCCTCTTTTTTGTGGAAACAAATCCGCCTCCGACTGAAAAATATTTTTCTGCGATCAAGTTACCGTCACTCAACTCAACTTCGTAGATCATCCCATTGGCATGAGGTGGCAATCGTTTTCCAAATTCAAAAACAATGTCTTTGTCATATTCAAAAGGTATTTCAAACTTCCCTTTTAAACGGAGTTTCCGCTGCACTTTTATCGTTTCAACTTTTTCAGGGATCGTGTCAGAATCAATTTTTGTAAAATCTTCTCCGCTCAAGCCCATCAAGACCGCAATGTCTGTTCCATGACCTACTCCCGTCAAAGCAAGTGATCCGTAAAGATAAACTTTCACTTTTTTGACTTTTTCAAGATTGGTTTTTTGGGTTAGAAGGTTCACAAACATCTCAGCTGCTTTCCATGGCCCCATCGTATGTGAACTCGATGGGCCAATGCCAATTTTAATAATATCAAAAGCGCTGATCGATTCCATAATGGATGATTATTAAAATGCTTATCAGCAAGAAAAATACTAAAGATTTGGGAAACTTTTATCAGATGTTGAATCGTGGCAGGAGTAGATAGCTAAACGTTTAGTTGTTCAGTTTAAAATATATTTTTTCTTTTAGGATCAATTGTATATCGCTAAATATCTGACCGGTTTCCTTGATTTGCAATTGGTGATCGAGGATTTTTTCCTCAGTTTTCCTGGTGGCCGAAAAATCATGATTTTTGATATGCTCTTCCACCTTATCAAAAAGTAGTTCTAATTTTTCCGGTAAAGCCAGGTTTTTAATTTTTCCGGTGTACCAGTTTTCTACTTTTTTTACGGAAAGTATTTCACCGATTTGATTTTTTTCTTTGTCAACGATAAGATAAGAGGCATTTTCGGCAAACGACATATTTGAATAATTTAGGAGGGTGATCTCAATTTTGGAACCTTTTTACAAAGATAATATTAAATTCAATCGTTATATGTGAATTTGATTAAAATTTCCCCTCTTTTTAGTAAAAAATTCTTGTAAAGTAAATGCTCTAAAAGAACCAAACTCACCTTGAATTTGTTTCTTTCAGATATGGCAAAAAGAGACGACACTAAGCAATTAAACTGGAAATCAAACTTTCAGGCTTTAAAATATATCCCGCGTTTTTTCAAACTCATATGGCAAGCAAACAAATGGTTGTTTATCGCCAACATTTCCGCAAGACTCATTAAATCTATTTTACCGGTTCTGTTACTCTGGGTTGGCAAATTAATTATCGACGAAGTCGTGCTCCAAATCGCTGCAGAAGCCAAAGAAATGACTAGGCTCTGGTCGCTACTGGGAATTGAGTTGGCACTGGCAGTAATTTCTGATTTATTGAGTAGGATGATCAATCTGATCGATGGTTTACTCGGTGATTTGTACGCAAACAAATCCTCTGTGGAATTGATCCAAAAAGCTGCTAAAGTTCCATTAAGTCAGTTGGAAGATGCTGACTTTTATGACAAACTGGAAAGAGCCCGCCGACAGACTTCCAACCGTGTTACCTTGATGTCAACAGTTTTGAGCCAGGCGCAGGATATTATTACAGTCGCCTCCCTCATCACCGGCCTGATCGTTTTCGAACCGATACTGATATTGTTGCTTTTCATAGCGATTATTCCTTCATTTTTAAACGAAATCAAATTTAGTCGTTCGAGTTATTCCCTTGCCAGAAGTTGGACACCTGAACGTCGCGAATTGGACTATCTGCGCTACATTGGTGCTAGCGATGTGACCGCAAAAGAGATCAAAATGTTTGGTTTGGCTGATTTTTTAAGCAATCGGTTTTCAATTTTAGCACATAAATATTATTTGGCCAACCGGATACTCGCGATCAAAAGAGCAGCTTGGGGTAGCATATTCCACATTATCGGAGATATTTCGTACTACGGCGCATATCTAATGATCATTATTCGGACAGTTGGTGGCATCATCACGCTGGGAGATTTGACCTTTTTAGCAGGATCTTTCAGAAGTTTAAGAAATCAATTGCAAACCATTTTTTCCCGCCTTTCAAGGATCACGGAAAGTGCTTTGTACCTAAAAGATTATTTTGATTTCATGGATGCTGAATACTCAGAACTCATTGATGTTAAACCAGTTAAAGTTCCTGAAAAAATTTCTGAAGGATTTGTTTTTGAGAACGTTAGTTTTAAATACCCTGAATCCGATGAATTTGTTTTAAAAGAACTTTCTTTCTATTTAAAAGGTGGTGAAAAACTGGCACTGGTTGGTGAGAACGGAGCCGGGAAAACGACTTTGGTCAAACTGCTCCTTAGGATGTACAAACCCACTTCCGGAAGAATCTTGCTGGAAGGAAAAGACATTTGGAGCTTCAAACCCTCAGAATATCAGAAGCTTTTTGGGGTTATTTTCCAGGATTTTGTAAAATACTATTTCGTTGCCAGTGAAAATATTGGCGTCGGAAAAGTTGAAGAAGTGGACAACCGTCCCAAGATCGAATTCGCTGCTGAAAAAAGCCTCGCTGCAGAAGTCATTGAACAATTGCCGGACAAATACGATCAACAATTAGGGAAACGATTTACGGGCGGAAAAGACCTCTCCGGTGGCGAATGGCAAAAGATAGCCCTCGCCAGGGCTTATATGAAAAACGCTGAAGTCATCATTCTTGACGAACCAACAGCTGCCCTTGATGCCCGTGCTGAGTTTCAGGCTTTTCAGCGTTTTACTGACCTCACAAAAGGAAAAACAGCTGTGTTGATCTCTCATCGTTTTAGCACCGTTCGAATGGCTGACCGGATACTGGTTTTGAAAGATGGTCGCCTGCTGGAAATGGGAACTCACGACGAACTGTTGGAAAGTGGGAATCTTTATGCAGAACTGTTTCAGTTTCAAGCGAAGGGGTATCAATAATGCTTTTTAAAGCTCAAAATCAGAGAGATATCCAACCAAAACTGATTCGATTCTTGTGTCCATAAAATATTCCCTCCTAATTAACTCCTCCTTAAACTCTGGATACTTTAGCTGTAAATCCAAATCCCAGGTGTGGTAAACGATGGTCTCAGGAATCAGCTTTTCCAGATGTTCTTTTACAAAAGGATACAAAGAAACCTCAAAAGATATTGCTACAACTTGTTGATTTTGAATCTGTTGAGCCATTTTTTTTGCTTTTTCAGGAAAATCTTTTTGGTTCATATTTTTTATGCCGGTTGGCATGTAATAGGACGTGTGAAATCCGGAGTTTGAAATATTGGCAAACAAGGGAGAAGTAATGTCCGATTCTACAATCACTTTTTCTTTGAAGTTGAATTTTTGGTCAAGCGAGTTCAATCTTTTTAGGATTGCGGATAAATTTTCTTCGTTGAGATTTTTGATGTCAAGCCAGATCTTCCGGATTTGATTTTCCCCGACTGAAGATAAAAGCTCTTCCAGGCTCATGCCCGACATTGCTTGTTCATCATGCCCTACTTCAAAAGAATCTCTTGTCTCTCCTTGCCTGAAAATTACATCTACTTCAAAACTATTACTACCATTGTAAACTATCTTTTTAAGCTTTCCGACGGTATTCACTCGATGTGGGAACACTCTTGATAGGGAGTTCAAAGAATCGAGAACAGCAATATTTCTTTTTTGATTAAAATTAAGATTTTCCTTTTCTGCGTATTTTCTTTCGCCATGCAAAGTGAAACATTTTTCTAATGGCAAATGAAAATATTCGCTCGAAAGGTCAAATTCTGAGATATACTGATCCGTTGAAATATCAGCTATGCCAATCAGTGTCTCGCTGATAAGGTCATTTGAAAATAGTTGCTGCGAGCGGCTTTTTAAAATTTCATATTTTTCCTGGTATTTTACTTTGTACCCATCCGAAGCCCAAAGGATCATAGGTGCTTCTGTCATCGGGAAAGTAAATAAGCCAACATTATGGCCCAAGTTTGCCAAGACATCTTCGGAGTGATCTGCAAAATATAAACAGGTGGAAATTCCTCCGTTTTTTTGCAAGGCTTTTATAATCTTGGATACCACATAATCATTGTATAAAATACTGTTATCGTAAGTATTTATGAATCGTTTTACAAATTTATTTTTCCCAAAATATTTTTTATTCAGCTCTCCTTTATATATTTCAAAATCCTCGCTATACCGGTTTTTATAATCCGAATGATTTCCCATGAGATGGACAAAAATGGCAGTATTTTGACTAATATCTTCAGAGACAATTTCTTCCAGTTTAGTCGCAAGATGTTCGTCCAAAAACATTGTGCTCG
>JANQFJ010000138.1 GCA_028277915.1 Saprospiraceae bacterium | reverse complement strand
TCGATAGCGTTCCATTAATTGGGTGTAAGCCTTTTGGCTTCCTCTGATGGCCTGTTGAACAAGTTGATAGTCTTCTTGTGCGCGACTGGAGAGGTTGGTAGTTCTTGATTTTTCTTTTACTTCCATTGATCTGTATTTCCTTTCATTAAAATAGGAGAGAATATCAGATAGTAGAGTACAAAGAATGCATCCAAAAATGGATACCATTTTAGAAGTGTTTCATCAGTGAATTTTTTCAAAATGGGTTTGCATAACAATAGTACGACGGATATCCTCATGAGATATATAATTCCTACTGCAAATATTGTGCTAAAATCTAATATGATAAGCACAAGGCCTGCTGCGTAATGCAAGAAGTGACTCAAAGAATACAAACCTAAAAGGATTTTGTGTTTCAATTTATAGTGTTTCCCTGTTGTCAAGTGTCTTGCTTTCTGTCGGTAAAAAGCTTTCCAGCTTTTTTTAGCTGTTGAATAAACAAACGATGATTTTTCAAGCATAATCTCTACATTTTTGTGGGTAGCAATCTCATTGATAAAAAGATCGTCATCACCAGAAAGGAGTTGATCATGGTTTTTAAATCCTCCAACTTTTTGGTAAAGTGACTTGCTGTAAACCAGATTTCTGCCCACGCCCATATATGGCTGTCCGATCAAAGCAAAAGAAAAATACTGCATCGCAGTGTGGATGGTCTCATAACGGATAAATTTATTCAAAAATCCCCTTGCTTCGATATATGGAGCATAACCCAAAACAATCTTAACTGTGGCGTTTAATGGTTGAACCATGTCACTAATCCAGTTCGGACTATTTGGTATGCAATCAGCATCTGTGAGTAAAAGAACATCGTTTTTTGCCGCTTCAATGCCTTTTGAAAGTGCAAACTTTTTTCCACTTCCCTGGGGCTTATCTGTGACATTCAACGAGCACAAGTTAGGATTTTCTATATGATATTTCAATAATATGTTATGCGTTGTGTCATATGAGTTATCGTCCACTACTATTACTTCAAAGGAGCGGTAGTTTTGGTTTAGAATACGGTGAAGGTTCTTTTTAAGGTTATTCGCCTCATTGCGCGCACAAATGATAATAGACACGGGAATATCCTTTTTTTCAGATGAAATATTCCTTGATTTGAAAAAGGCAAGTTTTGAAAATACGAATATCCAATAGCATAGTTGAACTATTGAAGCAACAATAAAAATGGTAAAAAAGAAACTGACCAACAAAGTCTCATGTTTTGGCTACTGAAGAAATCGAAGTTAGTGATTTGAGTAGATTTTTCCTCGTTTCAATGAGGTTTTGCATTTTTGAATCCCTTTTCTTTAATAATCTCTTGGCTTTGGAATTTTTAAAATGCTGCCTAGCAAATATTAAATATTTCCAGGCCACCCAACCCATGGGCAAAAGACTGAGTGCATACAAAACCGTGATTGCAGGATTGTTTAACCAAATCTGTATTCCATAAAAAAGGGGAATTGTCAGGATACCTGCCAGAGCTTTTACCGTAGAAGTATAACCGATGTACAAATTAAGCTTTCGAGCGATTAAAGCCGGAGTATAAAAAGCCAGAAAATTATTGATGTATCCATAAGCAAAGAAGGGAAACCCAATAATTAATAGCAAAATGCTTTTCCAGGAATATTGGGTATCGAGTGTGCTTGCAATGGCTTGGTCGTTAATCTTAAGTCTTTGAAAATCAGTAAAATATAAATTTAATCGATGATTTAAATCATTATAGCTTTCGGGTTCTTCATTTTTCAATTCGCGAGTCAACTCAATATATTCTTTGGTCCTGAAAAATCGCTCCTGGGGATTTTCAGGATATTCATTTTGGAGAATAGTTTCTATTTTTTTTACAAAAAAATCCTCAGAATCGTCTTTGGTATTATAAATTAAGTTTCCCAAATCATCTTGTAAATCCGTAGTAAGTTTTCTTGCTGCTTTGAAATTATCTTCTTCAAAAAGCGATTGATAGTTGGCTACACTTATGGGTTTTCCCACATTTACCACTACTTCGCTTCTAAAATCTGTGGGGGCAGAATAAGTCAGACCTACAGGAAGAATGGTCAAACCAAGCTTGAAATTATTTTTGGCTTCGGCACGAAGTGCTATCCGAGCGGTGCCAGTTTTGAGTTTTCTTAGGCGGCTTTCCATGACACTGGTACCTTCCGGAGCGATATAAAGGCAACCACCGTTACTGAGAAACTCGTCACACCGAGCGAAGTTTTCACTATTTCTGACCCCTCTACCGTTTACGTCAGTTTGTCTTTCGATAGGAATGCAATAAAGTTTGCTTAATAAAAAACCTAAAACGGGAACTTCAAAAAGGCCTGCATTGGCTAAAAAATAGACGGTAGAATCTACGCGTGCTGCAACATTCAGCGGATCCAATAGCGTGTTTGGATGATTGGAAACTAATATCGTAGCGTTATCAAATTTCAAAAAATCCTTATTTATTATTGTAGTTTTTGAGAAAAAAATTGCAAAAACGGTTTTCGTCAGCCGTTTTAAAAATTGATAGATTATATAAAGGATCGAATTCATGGGTCAAAAAAATGCTGCACTATTTTCTAAAATTCAACAAAAACTGCTTGATGTCCGCATCAAAAAGCTTTCCTTCCTGGAAGTGAAAAGCAACTTTTACCGGCAATACATAAATCGGTAATTTATTTTTAACGATAAACTCGCGATGCAGTTCTAATCTCATAGCATCTTTTTCAGTGGTCAAAATCATTTTTTTAGACGATGCAATTTCGTTAAAAGTATTTTTTAATTGCGAAACATCAAACTTTGTAAAATAATGATGGTCTTCAAATTCAAGTGTTTGAATAGAATTTACTTGTTTTTCCAGGTATTCAATCAGATAATCCGTTCTGGCGATTGCGCTAATCAAAACAACGTCCATCTCAGGAGAAAGGTTGAGCAGGTATCCTGGGTTGAGAATAAAATAAGGTCGATCGTATTTGTAGTAAGA
Organism: Saprospiraceae bacterium; assembly: GCA_028277915.1. Classification (GTDB taxonomy): domain Bacteria; phylum Bacteroidota; class Bacteroidia; order Chitinophagales; family Saprospiraceae; genus JAHDHW01. The sequence goes on along the minus strand of JANQFJ010000138.1, from coordinate 3,332 downwards.
AAAGTAAATTCGCTGACGGGATAAAGGTTCTATTTCTTCAACATAGGTGTTTTTTTCTTCCTCTGATAATTGGGGAGGACATTTAGACACAATGATAATGTCTGCTCTTCGATAAGCCGATCGCCACTCACGCAATCGCCCTGAAGGCAACAAATAATCTATTGTAAAGGGATAAGAATACTCAGTTAGCAAAATATTTAATCCTGGTTTGATGGACAAGTGTTGAAATGCATCATCCAACAAAATAACCTGATTGTTTGGTTGCTCCATCAGAATTTTTGGAACAGCAAAGGTTCGGCTTTCGGAAACAGTGACAAGAATGTCTTGGAATTTTCGAGCAAACTGAAGAGGTTCATCTCCGACATCATTGGCATTGTGATTCGGTTTTACAATTAAAAATCCTTTAGTTTTTCGTTTGTAACCACGGCTTATTGTGGCAACATTCAAATAATCTTTTAGCAGACGTATGAGGTATTCGATGTGAGGTGTTTTGCCGGCTCCACCAATTGATAAATTGCCAACGGAAATTAGCGGTATATCAAATTCAACTCCTTTTAAAACTCCTTTTTTGTAAAAAAAATTTCGCAAACTTATTCCTAATCCATAAAGGAGAGAAATAGGCGCCAATAGCAGCTTTATGAGTGGATTTTGAATCATACTGAAAATAAAACTCGACAAAAGTACTAAAAAACTGAACGGTGGTTTTGTTTCTTTGTATCTTTCTTTTTTTACAAACGAACATAAAAATATGAGAAACAAATGAAGGCTATGATTTTGGCAGCGGGGCTTGGCACTCGCTTGCGACCACTTACTAATTATCAACCCAAGGCAATGGTGGAAGTCAATGGAATGCCTTTGCTTGAGCTGGTAATCAGGCGGTTAAAGTATTTTGGATTTGAAGACATTATTATCAATGTCCATCATTTCGCTGATCAAATCACCAATTTTCTGAAAAAGAAAAACAATTTTGATGTAAACATTACTATTTCAGATGAACGAGATCAGATACTGGAAACCGGAGGGGGATTGAAAAAGGCAGCATCATTTTTCAGCGATGAAGCATTTTTGTTGTGCAATACTGACATATTAAGTGATATTGATCTTCGTGAAGTTTATAATTTTCATTTAGATTCAAATGCTTTGGCAACATTGGTTGTTCGAAAACGAGAAACTTCGAGGTTTTTTATTTTTGATGAATCTAATATTCTTCACGGCTGGATGAACACACAAAGTGGTGAGGTTAAACTACCTAGAAGCTCACAGGGTGTATTTAAATTACTGGCTTTTAGCGGAATCCAAGTCATCGATCCAGATATTTTCGATTTGATGAACAATAAAGATGGCTTTTTCTCAATAATAGATATTTATTTGGAGGCTATACAAAACCATAAAATAATAGGCTTCCAACACAATGACGGTCTTTGGTTGGACGTCGGTAAGCGGGAAAACCTGGAACAAGCTTCAAATATTATTGACCTGATTCCTTTGGCTGATTAAGGTTAAACGAATCTTTGTTTTTTAAAAATCTTTGAACAAATAATCATTTTTAGTTTTAAATTTGCCACATAATATAGTCTAAAGAAAACCGCAAACCAATCTATGAGCAAGCTACCAATCGGCACCTTCGTCAATATGACAACAATTGTTATCGGAAGCATCATTGGTTTGATGTTGAGGGAGGTCTTTCCTGAAAACATTAAACATATCACTTTCATAGCAGTTGGTTTGAGCATTATGATTATCGGAATCCGAATGAGTATCAAAGTACCTGAAGAGTATGTGTTAATTTTCATTTTTAGCTTGGTGATCGGTGGTATTTTGGGTGAATTTTTAGGAGTAGAAGCTTTTTTGGATGGATGCGAATCCTGGATCAACAATAATTTTAGGTTAGGGAAAGAGCGATTTTCAGAAGGTCTGATTACAGCTTTTGTATTGTTCTGTGCAAGTTCGTTGGCTATCGTAGGAGCTATTGAAGAAGGGATGCAGGGCAAACGGGAATTGCTGCTGGTAAAATCTGCTCTCGACGGTGTAACTGCCATAGCTTTAGCCTCAAGTTATGGTATCGGAGTATTAGTTTCTATTATTCCAATGCTTTTAATTCAGGGTGGACTTACTGTGCTCGCGGTCAATGCAAAACATTTATTTAAAAAGGGTGCTATTGCTCTTCTCAGTGGAGTTGGTGGTGTCTTAATCGTTGCTATTTCTATAAAAATTTTGGAGTTAGGTGACTTTAGGGTAGCCAATTTACTTCCATCTCTAGTGGTAGTTATTTTCCTTTTTTGGGGCTTCAACAAACTCAATATAAAAATATAGTTTACAAAGTTAATATTGCATTTCCAATTGCACAATTGGTGCATTTTTTTACATTGCAGTAACTGTTTTTCAATTGTAACATGGCCTGGCTTTGATAAGATGAGGAGGGTTCAAATCCAAGATTTTTCCATTTTTTGATGATTTTGTTATCCTCTGGAAAAAGGGTTTCCAAAAAATGAAGTGCTTTTTCTTTAAAACGATCTTCGGATTTCTTTTTTCCGTATAAAAAAAGAAAAGGGACAACTGTATTGATGATGATCAAATGGATGGAATTTTTACCAAAAGATTTATTTCTTTTCCTCGAGGCCTTGTCAAAAACATAATGGTTTTGCCAGTAATTGGAAACGTTTACTTGGAGCATATTTTCAATTTCTTTTATATTTTTGGCTGCCAGCGTTTTACTGAAAAGGTGGACAGATTGAAAAATCAACATGGCGAATTGAGCGATTCGAATCGTTGGAAAATTGGCTGGTCGTAAACGCATAAATTTCCAAACGCCCTTATTCAGTGGGGTTAAATGATATTTTTGTTTTAAAAACTGATATTCTTTTTGAAGCTTTTTAGGATAGGCATCCTTAAACGGTCCTTCCAGCATTCCTGCCTGTCCAAATAAAAGCGCTTCTAATTGTAGCAAATTGGTTTTGTGTTTGGTCAAAGTAAGCAAAGGAATGGATTTTGCCAATTGCTCAAATGGCTCTGCGTTTATTTTTATCCCGAAGTTTTTGGAAAGGAATTGATAAAATGTTTCTTCCCAATTGTTATGATTTTGAGACAAACTTTTTTCCATTTCTACAATTTTGGATTCCAACCTTTCTATCATTAAGCGGTCAAACCATAGATTTCGAGTAATTTCAGGAACTTTGTGAATGAGGTTTTGACAAGGAATCCAGAGATCGTTTTGCAGTAGCTTAAAATATGTTTTAGAAATTTTTTTTGGGATTCGATTTCTCAATTCCAGACAAGGTATCCGCTCACCACTATTTCTCACAATTGGTTGATCTTCTTCAAGGACTACATGC
>JANQFJ010000058.1 GCA_028277915.1 Saprospiraceae bacterium | reverse complement strand
TCGGGATATACGGTCGGATAGTTGCGCTCAATTCTTTCAGTATTCGATAAATCTCGCGTTTTTCTTCCTGCTCCAGATCAAAAATATCGTTGTTAATATCAATAATCGGTTCTGGTTCGATAAATGCCGTTTTACCGGTTGCAGATTCATCATGAATGATCCCCCTGATTTTTCTTTTATGTTCAGCGGGAACGGTTAACACGCGTCTCCCGTTTCTAAAACTTTCCACAGTATCGCTCAACCAGCCTTTCTTTTTATACAAATTGATCAACAAGCGAAACTGTCGATCAAGCTCTTTGTTTTTAGAATTGATCTTCTTGCGAATCAACAACAATGCTCCTGAGGCGTTTGGAAGAATATCACCATTTTCATCAATGACTTTTTCAATGGCCAAAATCAAACTTTTTTCAAAATCGAGATTTCGAACGATATTGTAAAGGGCAGGATACCTTGGACGCCTGTCTTTATTAAAATACCTCAAAATCCCCCTCATTAAAATTAATATGATATTGAGACGTTGCATACCTTCTATAGGAAGGACATAATCTTCGATCTCCAGCATTTTCAGATCTTCTGATACTTCGTTGTAACTGCTGATCGGAAAATGATCATTTTCAGTGATGGCTAGTTTGAATTCAGCAACTTCAACTAACAAGCTGGAGATTTTTTCTACATTGGTTTGAATTTTTAAAGCTGCAATAGCTTGACGTCCCAAGCTGCCAAGACACTCCTTTTCAAGCAATTCAATCACTTTGTCAAACTCCAGTTTCTCAAATAAATCTTTCGGTTCTAACTGCATCATTTCAAGTCTTAATTCAATTTGGCTGCAAATTGCATAAAAACAATAAAAGAAACAATTTGAAATGCATACAGTTCCATTCGCTATCAATTTTAAATGAAGAAAGAAACAAATTTCAAAAGAGTCATTACCTTAGCGAAAACTAAATAAGCCAGTGCCTGGAAATTCGTTTGGACATACATTTCGCATTACCAATTTTGGTGAATCGCATGGAAAAGCCATCGGTGTGATCATTGATGGTTGCCCATCAGGCATCCAAATTGAAGAGACTTTTATTCAAAACGAGTTAGATCGACGTCGCCCCGGTCACTCGAGTATTGTCACTCAACGAAAAGAAGAAGATAGTTTTGAATTATTATCCGGAGTTTTTGAGGGCAAGACAACAGGTACTCCCATCAGCATGATCATTTTTAATAAAGACGCCAAATCAAAAGATTACAGCCATATTGCAGATAAATTTCGTCCCTCTCATGCAGATTTTGTCTATCAGGAAAAATATGGAATCCGGGATTATCGAGGCGGTGGCAGAGCTTCTGCCAGAGAAACTGCTGCAAGAGTTGCAGCAGGAGCTATAGCAAAACTGATTTTGCAAACATTGAATGTAAGGATCCAAGCCTATGTAAGCCAGGTTGGAGATATCAAAACTGGTAAAAATTATCAATCTTTAAATCTTACAAAAATTGAAAACAATGAAGTCCGATGTCCTGACGAAAAAATTGCTGAACAAATGATCAAACTCATAGAAAGTATTCGAAAACAAGGTGATACGATCGGCGGAATGGTTAGTTGTGTCATACAAAATTGTCCGGCTGGTTTAGGTGAACCGGTTTTTGATAAATTGCATGCGGATTTGGCTAAAGCCATGCTAAGCATCAATGCCTGCAAGGGTTTTGAATATGGAAGTGGTTTTGATAGTGTTAAGATGAAAGGCTCACAGCACAATGATGAGTTTTTCAATGAAAATGGAAAAATAAAAACCAAAACGAATTATTCCGGAGGAATTCAAGGGGGAATTTCAAATGGGATGGACATTTATTTCAAAGTAGCTTTTAAACCTGTTTCAACGATAATGCAACCTCAAAAATCAGTAGATAAAAAAGGAAACCAGGTAGACATTTCAGGAAAAGGTCGCCACGACCCTTGTGTTGTTCCGAGAGCTGTGCCAATTGTCGAAGCCATGGCTGCTATTGTTTTAGCAGACCATTTGTTGCGCAACAAAACGGCAAAATTCTGATTGGATAATTAGTTTTGAAATTTTCTCTTTTTCAACTTTCATTTAACTAAATTGCAGCCAAAATTTAACAATGAAGCTTTTTTGTCATCTCCTCTATCCAACCCTGTTAATGCTCCTTGGGTTTGCTTTTTTTCAATCTTGTTTAAGTTCGCAACCAACGCAATCAAACGATTTAAAAATTTACAGAGCGGCTTATTACAATGTTGAAAATTTATTTGACACCCTTGATCATCCTTCCAAAAATGATGATCGATTCACTCCCGAAAGCGATAAAAAATGGAACACAGAACGCTATTTCGATAAGCTGAATAAGTTGAGTAAAGTTATTGCCGCGATGGAATATCCCAGTATTTTAGGACTTAGTGAGGTGGAAAACAATGCAGTTTTAAAAGATTTAATAAATGAAACATCTTTGAAAAACCATAGTTACCAAATCGTTCATTTCGAATCTCCCGATGAAAGAGGAATTGACAATGCACTTTTATTTCAAAAAGATCATTTCAAGCTAATCCATGCTGAAAATATCAGAATAAATTTTCCAAAAGAAGTAGTCGAAAATGATTTTACCAGGGACATTGTTTATGTAAACGGCAAACTGGCTGGAAATGAAATTTTACACATCTTTGTCAATCACTGGCCATCTCGCAGAGGCGGAGTACCTGAAAGCGAACCAAAACGAACTTATGTGGCGAGTGTCCTTAAAGCAAAAGTTGATGAAATTTTTGCAAAATCTCCAAATGCCAACATCCTGATCATTGGAGATTTGAATGATGAAACCGACAACACAAGCGTCTCTAAAACATTAGGAGCAAAATTATCACTTGACAATTTAGAAGACCAATCCCTTTACAACCTCATGTCTGGTTTTGATCAGAAAGGTATAGGAACGTATCAGTATCGAGGAAACTGGAACTTGATGGATAACATCATCGTTTCTACAACTCTTATCAATTCAGGATCGAAAATCAAAGCTACGAATCCAACGATTTTCCAGCAAGACTGGATGATGTACGATGACTCCAAACATGGGAAAGTTCCCAGCAAATCATACGGAGGACCTAATTACTATGGAGGATACAGTGACCATCTACCTGTTTATATAGACCTGGTTATTCAATAAAATGAAAAATTCCGACACATGAAATTAACTTTCAAACAGTGTAAAAAAGAAGATTTAAAAGAACTAATGAGTATTGCCAGGAGTACCTATTACGATGCTTTCATTGCTGAAAACTCTGCTGAAAATATGAAGCTATATTTGGATTTTGCCTTTGACAAAGAAAAGCTTTCAACAGAATTGGAAAATGAAGAAACCGAGTTTTATTTTGCATATTTAATGGATGAGCTTGTTGGCTATTTTAAAATAAACTGGGAAAAAACTCAAGATAACATCAACGATAAAGAAGCAGTCGAGGTCGAAAGAATCTACGTTATGCGAGAATTTCAAAGGAAAAAACTAGGTCAGCAAATGCTTGAAAAGACCATAGAGCTATCCAAAAGCAAAGGAGCACAATACATTTGGTTAGGGGTTTGGGAGAAAAACATTAAAGCTATCCGGTTTTATGAAAGAAATGGATTTGAAAAATTTGGAGAGCATGATTTCATGCTGGGAAATGAAAAACAAAACGATATTCTAATGAAACGGTTCATCTAAAAGGAAGAGAAAAGAAAAAATCGGATATGTAAATTAAACTCTCTAAAAATTATTTCTTTTCTTTCTTTTTCTTTTTGCCGCTACGTTTAAGACTGTTTATAAAATCGTTAAGGCTATCAAATTCGCGCTGAACACTAAATCCAAGACCGGTTTTATTTCGCCGACCTTCAAGTGTTTCATCGGTGAGCTGATAAAAATTCACTTTAAATCGCCGGTTTTTGGTTAGATAATACTCCAAAACTACATCACCTGTGAAATAAGATGTTCCTTGGTCAACATAACTACCCCCAAGCGCAACCGAAAAACGATCATCAAACAATTCAAATCTTTGACGAAGCTCCAGTTGGTTTCCAGTCACAGTCAATCTACCTCCTGAGGGCGTCAGAATCTGGTCTGCTTCATAAACACTCCAATTAACAACAAAATCAACCCCAGAAATGAAGTCCACATCAGTAAATACCTCAGACAATAATTCTGTGAGGTACATGGACAATTGATTGGATAATAATTCACTCAAGGTATTAGTGGCGATAATTCCTTGTGCTCCTTGTGCAGCAGCACCTGCATCTTCAGGCAAAAACCCTCCAATTACTAAAAGACCAAAAACTTGTCTGTTTAATTCGTTTTGATCCTGTCTGACGATTCTAAGCTTACTATCAGCATAGTTTTTAAGTTCGCCGGTGAGATCAGGAAAATCAATATCAAATTCGATGTCAGGCTGTAACAAACGTCCTGTCAACCTCATCGTCAAATCGATACTCGTTGGAGATCGAGCTTCTGCTTTGATGTTATCATCCTGTAAATATTCAATAATAAAATTGTAAACAGGCTTTCTCAACCTGGCATATTTAGCCTCAATGTCAATGATAGCACCAAAAGGATCACCACTCCAGGTTATTGTACCACCTTCTTTTACTTCAAAAGGTTTGTTGACAAGGTTTAGAAGCGTAAACAAGTAGTTTCCTTTTTCGATTTCATAGGTTCCGAAGATGTTGAAATCCCCTGAACGAGTGACCTTTATTTGGAGATCACCTTGTCCGCTTCCTTTGATAATATCACCTGCTTTTTCATCAATGAGCAACAAAACTTCTGCATCGGGTGTAACGGTTAAATTCATATCCACATTCACTCCTCTCAAGTCAACAATGTTGACTTGTTCTTCTTCATTCTGTTCTTTATTTATAAAGCTTATAAAACTTACCTCCGATGCGCTTTGCGCTGAAACCAGTGGAATTTCGAGCTTAGTTTCCGTGCCTGTTGTTGCATTTATTGTAATATCAGTTTGTTGAAAAGGGCCTCCAAAATGTACATCTCCACTGCCTTTTGCAAAGCCATAATACAAGCTATTGTCTCCTTTTTTAGTGTCCAAAAACAAAAACTCATCTGATTCAATACTCACATCCAGGGCAAAATCTCTTAGATGGTTGTGTGTAATCCCTCCATAAATGTAAGCTTCATTTCCTAGTTTATCATTTATTGTATTTCCAGTAGCATCAATGATAAAATTGTCAATATTTACCTCGCCGTAGTCTCCTGTATAATGAGTTTGCAGATAATCTATCGTAACCGCCATTTCGTGGACGAAGGCCTTCCCGTTAATATTTGGTCTTTGAAATGTTCCATCCAGTTTTATCTCAGAATTGATATAACCTGAGGTTTCAGATATTCCGTTCAGAATAAAATATTCCAGAATATCCAAAGGATATTTTTTTAAGGTAACATCCTGAACAAAATCATTTCTATACTTCTTATTTTCCGGTTTTTTAATAGGTGAAACATAACCCATTGCTTTTAAAAGTCTATCACCCTTTGAAATACTCACATAAGTATTGATCTGATCATGAAGGCTTGGAATGGCAACGTCCATACGAAATTCCCCCCAGTTATCATCGTTCACAAAAAAAGTATCTGCCATCGCGGTCGCGTAAATGTTTTCCAGCTTATAAATGTTTCCTGCTTCCAGTAACACATAAAATTTACCACCAAAATCCAAGCGGTCATAATCCCAGGCTTCATCTATGACCGACAAATCAAAATTCTCCAGTGCCATGGTCAGCCCAGTACCGTGGACACTTTCAATAACTATACGTTTTTCAAAATTCTGGAGGTCAAAATTTTGAGTTTCAACAAAGCCTTTTCCAAAACGTATAAAATTGTCGTCCTCTATATCCCATTTATTTTTAAAGATGAACAGATTGGAGGGAAGAAATTGGATTTGAAAATAGTCATTGACCAAAAAAAGCTTACCACGAAGGTTCAAATCATCAAAAATGTTCGTGAAATTTGAAGAGGTTATATGAAAATTTATAGTGTCCTTTAACAAATCACCTTTAAACACAATTGGTTCAAAGTGCTGCTTTTCGTTTAGGCTCATGTGGTACACTTCTAAATTGTAATTACCACTATTCTTAGAACCATTGATCTCTAAAAGCACATCATTAAAACTCATTTGGTTGTATTTCAAATTGGGAACTTCGAGCTTGAGATGCAGCGAATCGTTTGTATTGTCAACATGTCCATTCGCGGTGATATAATACAATGTATCCAATCCCGGATCAATGAGATAAGTAAAGTTTTTACTGTTTGAAATTTCTAACGAAAAATCAAAATTGCTCGGTTTGACTATCTTGGTGGTATCATGAATATTGAAACGAGCAGAGTATTCCGGAAAATTTTTATCAATATAATTTGTTGCCACTAATGGAACTTCCTGTATATCAAACACTCCATCGAGCCGTAATTTCAAAATATCTGAATCAACTGTAAATGTCCTTTGATTAAAATTGTATAGATTGGATTTCAACACAAGTGTATCAAATTCAAAATACTCATCCCCGTCTCTAATAGCCCTAAAATTTGACACAGTTCCTATTCCCTCGATAGAAGATAAATTTCGTCCTGCTAAGTTTAAATCAAAGTCCCCTGCTAAGACTATTTGTTGTTCAGAGAGATTTACAGCTTTAAGATCCAATTTGTTGACATTCGCTTTAAAGTCAAACTTTGGAATACTATCCACATAGTCAATTATTCCTTTAAATATAAAATCAATGTTATCATCCTTTACAGTCAGGTTTCCATCAAATAGATTTTTTTTAAGTTCTCCATCCAAAACAATATTTTCGTAAGAATATCCTTTGAAAGCGAAATGAGAAATATTTGCACCTAATTTGGCCTCAACGGTTTCTAAAGTAAGTCCAAGCCCATCTTTGACTTCTGAAACGAAAGATATTTTTCCCAAATCCGTATTTCCTGTCCATTTTCCCAAATCAAAATCTATCAACGAAAGCGTACCAGAATAATCAGCCTGAGCCCTTCCTCTGCGATTATTGAGATTCATGTCCATCTCTGCTTTCCCAACTGCGGTAACTAGAGATCCGTTGGCAACAAAGTCATTAAAGAATCCATCAAATCTTCCTTTAAAATTAAAGGTTCCGAGTTTGTCATAGATTGAAGGAGGGTTGAACCCCGGCACGAGCATTCTTAAAGTTTGAATGTTGGTCGTAAAACGATCTATTTTTAAATTAAGTAAAGCTTCATTTTTAACTGCCAGATCACGAGAGCTGAAGTCTCCTTCGAATGCCACTCCTCTACCTAGTTTTACTTCAAGATTTTTTCCCCTGAGTTTGTTAACAAAGCCACTGACAGTTCCATTAATTTGAAGGATTTCATCCCGATTGTTAACGAAAAAGGTATTGTTTTCCAAACCAGGAGCAAAGACCATGATATCTTTTATGGCCACTCGGGAGTGGTCAAATTTGGCAGTCATCCTGACTTTGTTTTCAAAATCTTTAAAATCTGAAAACGATTTATATTTTAGTGTGAAAGAATTACCTAAACCGCTAAATGGAGTTTCCAAATTAAGGTCATTTAACTCAATTTTTTTATTGGACACCGTTGTTTGTTTGGCTGAAAGGTTATTCAAAACGAAACCACTTTCATCTTCAAAAGACAGTTTTTTTAATTTGAAATCGAAAATCCCTTCTGAAAATTGCAAACTGTCCGTTTCGAGATTAATATCAAAAACCTTGAGATGCCTGTAATTTAAAATTTCGTCTGGAGTTGTTTTTACAGGCTCTTTTCGAAAGTTATGCCATTCAAAAGCACCGTCAATCATTTGAAATTCATCAAAAATTGCTAAAAACGGAGAAGTGGTTGAATCAATTTCAATTGGAGGAGGTACATCAATATTTTCACTAGGTTTTTCCGAAACAATTATTTCAGGTTGCGCTGGCGGATAGGCAATTTTATTGTCAACCCTGATTGATGGTCTTTCGAAGGTGCAATTGCTTAAATGGATCAAATTATTGGGAAGATCAAAATTCTGAAACAAAATTTCACCACTCTCAAAATCCATTGAAAACATATTACCTCCTGCAATATCATCTTTAAAAAACGCAATGTCTTTTAAATAAATCCCATTGA
>JANQFJ010000057.1 GCA_028277915.1 Saprospiraceae bacterium | reverse complement strand
GAAGTAATGTTTTAACAAATCTTGAAGGGTTCGAGAATCTTAATTATGTAGGAGGAAGTATAAGTATTGATGATAATGATGCATTGATCAGCTTGGCAGGTCTTGAGAATATTTATTCAATAGGATACAATTTGACTATAAATAGAAATGATACTTTAACAAGCTTGGCAGGTCTTGAAAATCTAACTTATATTGGTGGAGATTTGAACATATTTGAAAATAGCAATTTATCAGTTTGTTCTGTTCCTGTTATTTGCGATTTTCTATTAAATGGTAGCGGTTCAATTGATGTTCATGACAATGCTGCTGGCTGCAATGACCAAATAGAAATATTAGATAATTGTGAAGGCCTTGGGCAAATCCACTATCCTCTATTTTTTGATTTGAACGAAAATGGTTCTCAGGAAAGTGAGGAACCTTGTTTACCTCAAACTAGTGTACTTATTGAACCAGGAAACATAATTTCATATGGAAATTCAACGAATGGGGGACACAAACATTTATATTTTGGGGATTATTCAATTTCATACAACCAAAATGCCACCCCACTTTGGGAGTTGACCACCAGTCCAAACTCTTTTGATTTCACTTTGGATTCGCTTAATTATGCTGATACGGTCTACTTTGGTTTATTTCCGATAGTAAATGATTCTGATTTAAAAGTAACTATGGCAAATAGCCAGCCGCGATGTAATGAATATGTGACCTTCGAAGTGATGGCTGTCAATGAGGGGACTACTGTTGCTGATGGTACATTGTGGTTAACTGCGGATGCAAACATTCAAGATGTCAATTACATCGATCCACCTGATACGCTTGTTGCTCCTGATCGATTCGGATGGTTTTTTACAGAATTATATCCCGGCCAGGTCGTCAAAAAACAAATAAGATTGCAGCTGCCTGGACCACCTGATTTTCCAATCGGAGATTTATTATTTTTTGAAACGCAGGTTTTCTATTCGGATATCAATAGCCCATATCACTCTGACAAGTTAGTGCATAGCTTTGAGCTATTCTGCTCTTATGATCCCAATGATAAATTGGTACAGCCTGTTTTTCCAAACAACTATGCTTTGATTGGTGAAGATTTGGGCTATACGATTCGTTTTCAAAATACGGGTAATGCAGAAGCTTACGACGTCGTCATTAAAGATGTACTTGATTCGAATTTGGATTTAAATACTTTCCGATACATTGCCAGCAGTCATGAATCGGTGTTGAGTACTTATTTAAAAGGCAACCTGTTGACCTTTGAATTTAGAAATATTTTCCTGGCTGACAGTACCTCCAATTTTGAGGAAAGCCAAGGCTACGTCATGTACAGCATTCGAGCCAAAGAAGACATCGATGAGGAAACGGTCATTGACAATACCGCAAACATATTCTTTGATTACAATCCTGCAATTATCACTAATACCACCGAAAATGTGATGCTTTCTACCTTCGATTTTGATGAAGATGGTTTTGAATTGTGGAACGACTGTGATGACATGAACGAAAATATTAATCCCGAAGCTGAAGAGATTCCAAATAATGGCATTGATGAAGATTGTGATGGAGAGGATGCAGTCGTTGGAACTGATGAATTGTTGAAATCAAATGTTCAAATATTCCCAAATCCGACTAAAAGAACGATTTCCATTCATCTTCCGAAAAGTTTCACAAATGCAGAATTGGAGATAAAAGACTACTCCGGAAAGTTACTTCTTCAACAATCATTGGAGCATCAATCAATCATTGATCTGACCAAATATCCAAGAGGAGTATATTTTTTAATTGTTGAACATCAAGAAACATTTTTCGTAGAAAAGATTGTAAAGATCTAATTAATCCTGTTGTTATGAAATTAACTTTTACATTTTTCGGTTTTTTCATTCTATCAATTTCATATTGCATTGCGCAAAGTTGTTTGCCAAATGGGATTACTTTTACCACTCAAGAACAGATTGATAATTTTCCTATAGATTATCCGGATTGCACAGAAGTATTGGGAAGTGTATGTATTGGAGACTGCTCTAATACTCCTGAAAGTTTCTTTAGTATTCAAAATCTTAATGGACTATCTCAAATTACATCAATTAGTGGTGATTTCATGATTAAATATAATGGAGGGTTAACTAATCTGGGAGGTTTAGATAACTTAACTTCAGTTGACGGCAATTTTTTCATTGCGGAAAATGAAACACTTTATTCATTGTCAGGACTTGAAAGCCTCGATTCAGTGGGAGGAATGTTGAAAATTGGAAATAATGAGAATCTCCTTTCATTGGATGGTCTTAATAGTTTGACCTTTGTTGGTGGTATGTTTAATATTTGGGAAAACAAAAAACTTTCTTCTATTGACGCTTTGCAAGGTTTGACTTCGTTGAATGGCAGACTTGGTATTTCATACAATGATTCTCTGGCTTCTTTAGCTGGGTTGCATAACATTACTTCAATAGGTGAAGGACTTTATTTTGATTCTAATAATGCATTAACAGATCTAACTGGATTAAACAATCTGACGTTAATAGAGGGAGGATTGGTAGTTGAGTCTATGGAATCCCTAATAAGTCTTACAGGCTTAGAGAACTTGGTAATCATTGGCGGAAGGTTTGATATTGACGGCCCATCAGTTTTGACGGATTTGAAAGGTTTAGAAAACCTGGAGTCAATCGGTGGCAATTTCAGTATGGATGGTAATAAGGTAATGAATGACCTTACAGGATTGGAAAAATTGGAATCGATTGGAGGTTCTTTTTGGATTTATAATAATGATTCATTGGTTACATTAGAAGGTTTAGAATCTCTAACAAGTATTGGTGAAAGGATTGGCATTATAGAAAACCCAAATTTGGAAAGCCTTTTCGGGATGGAAAGTCTTTCTTCTATTAATGGGGAACTCAATATTTATGACAATGCATCATTAACTTCCGTTGAGAGTATCAATAATATTGAGCCAAACACCATTACTGCGTTAAATATTTATAATAACCCAATACTATCTACGTGTGATGTCCAGTTTATTTGTGATTATTTGCAAAGTAACAACCCCGCAACTATTGAAAATAATGCTTCAGGCTGTAATTCAGAAGGACAAGTTAATGTAGCTTGTGGCAACTGTCCGTTCAATATTACGCTTACCACTCAAACACAAATTGATAACTTCCCTGCAAACTATCCTGGATGCACAGAAATAATGGGAGACGTTTGTGTTGGAGATTGTACCAATCCTCAAAATAATAATTATAGCATTTACAATCTTGATAGTTTATCTCAGCTAGTTTCGATAGCTGGAAATTTTTGTATTTCTCATAATACTGAATTGATAAACTTAAATGGTTTGAAAAATTTGACTACCATTACAGGTAATTTTAAAATGAATCATAATAAGTCATTAATCGATATATCAAGTTTAGAAAACCTTACGAGTGCAGGAGGAATAAATATATCCTACAACGATTCATTGACAGATATATCAGGAATTGAAAATCTTTCAAACCTTACGGGAAATCTTATTTTTGAAAATAATGAACTTCTTAATTCATTTCCTAATCTAGAATATCTTTCAACTATTGGTGGAACAGTTAAAATAAATGGCTTTAACGAGATATCTAGTTTTGAGGGTTTAAACAATTTAAGTTCAATTGGCGGCGACCTAATAATCTGGAATAATAACGATTTGGTATCATTAAATGGGTTAGAAAACCTAGTTTTAGTCAATGGGGATTTAGAGCTTCAGTGGAATGGTTTAGTAAATTTAACTGGTCTTGATTCATTAACGACAATTGGTGGAGATTTGAAGATTGAAGACATGTATTATTTAAATTCATTTGATGGATTAGAAACATTAATTTCAATAGGAGGCACTTTCACCACAAACGAAGGCAACCCTGTATTGACGAACATTGAAGGATTAATGTCTTTAACTTCAATTGGTGAAAATTTTCATCTTGAAAATAACTCTCTTTTAAACAGTTTGACAGGATTGGAGTCATTAACTTCAATTGGAGGTTATCTATTGATTGAAGACAATGAAGGACTGACAAATATTTCTGGCATAGGCAATATAGATTATACTACCATATCAGAATTAACGATTATCGATAATGCTCAACTATCAATATGTGGAGAACCTAGCATTTGCGATTTTCTCGAAAACGGAGGCAAAAATACCATTAAAAATAATGCTCCCGGTTGCAAAAATAAAACAGAAGTAATGGAATCGTGTTCTGTCGTTTCGATAGATGTTGAATTAAAAAATGAGGAAATTTCTATTTTTCCAAATCCAGCAAAAAATATTGTCAATTTTGAAATACCAATAAATAAAAGTATTGAATATGTGTTGATTTACAATCAATTAGGTCAGAATATTTTGCAATTGAGTCCTGTGAATAAATCCATCGATATCACTTCACTTTCAAGTGGTGTTTACTATCTTGAAATTGACTTTAATGATCAAAAAGTCTTCAAAAAACTAATATTGAAGTGATTTATTAAATCAAAATCCCTGCAATACTTGCTGTAATCCACGAAGCTATAGCACCTCCGACCATAGCTTTTAGCGCTAATTTGGCGATGTCTTTTTTACGGCTTGGTGCAATACCTCCGATGCCTCCCATCTGAATGCCAATGGAAGCAAAATTAGCAAACCCGCATAACGCATAACTCGCAATTATGGATGTTCGGTCTGACAATTCACCAGTGGCACGTATATCTGCTAGATCTTTGTAAGCGATCAATTCAGTCAAAACGATCTTTTCCCCGAGGAGTGTTCCAAGAGTTCCTGCTTCGCTCCATGGAGCGCCCATGCACCATGCTAACGGGCGGAAAATAAACCCAAATACTTCTGCTAAGGAGGTGTCAGCAAAGCCTAAAACAGCATCAATCATAGCGATCATAGCTACAAAAGCGATCAGCATTGCACCAATATTTGCTGCAAGCTTCAAACCGTCAGTGGCGCCATCACCCAAAGCTTCCATGGCATTGTCAGCTGTCTTTTCCACGTTAACTTTTAAGGTGCCTTTAGTTTCGGATTCTTCTGTTTCCGGGAACATAATTTTTGCAATGACAATTGCTGCCGGAGCACTCATGATCGAGGCTGCCATTAGGTGACCGGCGATACCGGGAATGTCCCTTAGCATAGCCACATAAATCGCCATCACACCTCCAGCAACTGTTGCGAAGCCTCCGACCATGATCGTCATAATCTCAGATTTGGTCATTCCTTTGACATAGGGGCGGACGAGTAATGGTGCTTCAGTTTGTCCAACGAAGATACTTCCCACAACGCTTAATGTTTCAGAACCACTGGTTCCCATAGTTTTTTGAACGATTTTAGCAATTCCTTTTACTACAAATTGCATAGCACCCAAATGGTACAAAACAGCTATTAAGGATGAAAAGAAGATGATAGTCGGTAAAACCCTGACAGCAAAATTTATGATGGGCGGCTCTACTTTTCCGGAGATGAAAGAAGCAAACAGGAAGTCTCCACCCATGTCTGAAAAGGACAGTAGTTTTTTAATCAGTGTATCAAAAAACTCAAAGAAAGGTAAACCGATAGGCGTTTTAAGTATGAACAATGCAAATCCAAGTTGCAAGGCAAGCCCCCAACCAACCAGCTTATAATCAATTTTACTGCGATTATTACTGAGCAGCAATGCTATTGTTAACAATACTATTATGCCTAAGATGCCGGTAAATCTTTCCATTAGTTTTTATTTTGTTTTGATCTTTAAAAGTAGGGAATTTAATTTCAAAACCAAAGTGAGTGATTGGTGCATTTTGGAATGCTGTCAATCTGATCTGTTGTTTGAACATTCATTTTTCAAATTGAAAAGCACATACTATATTTTACATATAGATTAACTAAATTTGCCGAGCTTATTTTTTAGTTATGGAGCAAAAACCCTTTATTATTGGGATAACTGGAGGTAGTGGTTCCGGTAAAACAACTTTTATCCGAAGATTGCGTGAGGCATTTACGGAAGATGAATTGTGTATCCTTTCTCAGGATGATTATTATTTGCCTCGGGAGGTTCAGGAGGTTGATGAAAAAGGGATCATCAATTTTGATTTACCGAAATCCATAGACAAAAAGGCTTTTCAAAAAGACGTTTTAAAATTAGTGCAAGGAAAAACAGTCACTCGTGAAGAATACACTTTCAACAATAACCTGGCAACTCCAAAAACACTGATTTTCAAATCTGCTCCTGTAATCATTGTCGAAGGTATTTTTGTGTTTCATTTTAATAAAATTCGAAAATTGCTTGACTTGAGTGTGTTTTTACATGCCAAAGAAAACCTTAAAGTCATTCGGAGAATCAAACGGGATCAAATTGAACGGAACTATCCGATTGAAGATGTTTTGTATCGTTACGAACATCATGTGCTGCCAACCTTTGAAAAATATATCAAACCTTACGGTGAATTGGCAGATATCGTCATTAATAATAACGAACATTTTGAAAATGGCCTCGCTGTATTTGAGGGATTTATCAAATCGAAATTAAAATCGGTTAAAAAAGAAAAAGGAAACAGCAGGCATGACAATGATTAAATAATTTCTTCAAAATCGTCTTCATCATTCTCCATAATCACTCGGGAAAACGCTTTGTTTTTAGTATAGTTCATTGTTTTAAAAGTCTCCAATACACCATCTATAAAGCTTTTCTCCACCAGTTTTTTTATGTCCTCCAATGTACTTAAATGAGCTGTTTCCCTAAATTTATAAGTTTGCTCGAATAACCCGTGTTCGAATTTGACTGACAGCTTATTGTCCATTTTAAAAACGGTTATTTTTAAAAAGGAATGTTCAATGTAGCCGATTATCCGCATGAATTGAGGTTTACCAATTTATCGCATAATATTGACCTTGATACTCTGTTGTTCGTTATCTGTTTTCATAACAAGGAAATATAGCCCAGACTTGATGTCCATTTGATCGAAAGATAACGTCACAACATATTCACCGGCAGGTTTTTGACCACTTGCTATGGAATAATCAGCAACTTTTTGTCCCAAAACGGAATACATCGAGATTTCAATATCAGCTGTTCGTTTCAATTCATATTCCAGGGTCAGATAATTTTTTGCAGGATTTGGATAAACATTAAAAGAAAATCCGGAATCCGGCTCCTTCGAAGAAGAAAGAAAATCAAAAACAGCGATTAATGTATCGGCTTCCATCAAAGTAAGGGTTGCATTTTGATTGGTAGAATCCGGGAAAATAACATTTCCGGAGGTACTGATCCAATGACTGAATTCATAAACATCCACTAAATCACTCAAAACATTAGCTGTGATGATGTTTTCCATTCCACCAAAATAGTCACCGCTCCACGGAAATTCTATATGGTTAAGCGTATTGAATTGGATTTTTCCAACGTTTTCAGGTTGCGTTAATATTGTTACATTGTAAGGCCCGTTAAGTTCATCATAACATTCCAGCATACCATCATCCAAAAGCTCACATCTTTGTTCGATGAAAGCTTTGAGTAAGTTGACATTGGTCTTCCATTCATCCATAGTGCCACCCCAACGTTGGATCTGTCGTGGCATCTCAGGTTCGATTACGTCTAACATCCTATTCAATGTAGTCATCATGTTTTCACAAGTATAAACGGTATTCATCATGTCTGCATAACGGGAATAGTATAATTGTTTAAACGTTTCATTTTCTTCCAATAATTTGAGAAATATCTTTTCATGTTTTCCAACATCTCCTGGTCCCCAACTAAAAAACTCGTCCATATAATCGGAAATTTCTTCAAGATCACAAGGGTCAGCATCCGGATCAGTATTCGGAACACCGCTGTAATTGATGTAATAATCAAAAGTGGCATCCAAATCCCAAAGAATATAACCCCATTTTTTATGCCCTCCTTGAGGGTTGAGTCCTCGCCACCATCCTGTATTGTAATTTAACCAGTCTGATGCAACAACAGTAAGATTGACAATCATGTAATCGATCAAGCTCAATAGATTGATACTATCATCTGCAACCTGATAATTTGTTGGATCGCTCATGTCATTATCCAGTACAAAATCTCTGGTGTCTTCCCAGTCCCACTTTGCCTGTTGTCCACCGTATTCAATGTCTGTATTGCCCCATGTTGTGAGGTATTGAATTTCATATTTATCCTGGTTGTAGTATTCTTTAGTATAATCATGATCCACTGGACGTTCTCTCATACCGTACACCCCCCAATATTGTCCGTTCAGAAAAACTATTACGCGTTCTACTGCTCTGGTATCCAATTCCATCCCACCTTCCTTAGCCAAGGTCTGAACATATTCGTCCCGAATATGCGTGCTCCCTTCATGAGCTGCGTCATTTATGGCAGGATAGTTATCATCACCTGAATTTCTGAACATGAATTTCTGGTATTCATTTCTGTTTGAGTAAGAAAATATTGGAGCAATTACTGCTTTTGAATAACCCATTTCATCTCTTGATACCCAGTCAAGGCTTCTGTGTGGCAAAACCCATGAATCCTGCCCATGCCGGTTGAGACTTCCAAAAGAAGTAGCTTCTCTTTCTTTATTGAGATTAAAATATTCTATAGAACCAATTGGAATCAGATTTCCGTTTCCATTGGCCAGTTGAATGACTTGATCAGCTGCTACTGAAAATACAGCAAGTGTAAAATCTTCATTGATGAAATAGGTGTTGAATTCCATTTTGCCTGGCAAGATCATTGGATCGTTGCTGAATGCACGGGCTTTAATAACTCGAGTTACCAAAAAATCAATTGGCCCGTTGTATTCCGGGGAGTTTTCCGTTGGATTGGTTCCATCTGTAGTATAGCGCAATACAGAATTGGATTCATTATTAAGAATGACTACGGTTTGCGGACCATTATAATAGCCTGCCGAAAGGCTCATCGTTGGTGTTTTGGTGTATCCCGTAAATTGTGGAGCATTGTTGTTGGAGCTGCCCAAAGTAGGTTCTGTACATACAACCCAGGTATTGCCACCATCAACAGCTCTGCAACGGGAGTGCTCGACTAAAGTTATTTCGAGCGGAAACACATCAATGATATTTTCATTAAGATCGGACAAAAGCACAAATTCATTTGTTTTGGTTTGCGTCAATTTGAAGTTTGTATGATACTCACCATTTACATAGGTATTTCTTCCGGAACACCAAAAAACCAAAAAACCATTGGCCGGTATTATTGTTCCTGCGGGTATTTCCCATTTTGCAGGTTTATTTTGTTTGTCTGAAAGATGCCATCCGCTGATATCAACATCAGTACTACTGGAATTATATAACTCTATCCAGTCTTCTGCTTTTTGAAAACTATCTGTGAAACTATTCAGATTGGAAGCCGAATATTCGTTGATATTTATCTGTGCCGATGCCGCAAAGCCCATGAATGAGAAAGTCAAAAAGATGAAGTAGAATTTTTTCATTATAAAAGGAATTTTTTGCATTTTAATAATCATCTTAAGATCGAGTTTGAGGTTCTGTGACATTTACCGATCAAGTTAAAATAATAAAAATCACATTTCTCTAAAAACTAAAAAGATTGTAAATCATCCGTCAAATAATTGGTGAAAGGAGCTTGAAAAAGCTTGCCTTTGTATTTCAGTATTTCCAAAAATATAAGACAAGCCTCTTTTTCAATTTTTTTTAGTTCTTGTCGGTTGTTCAGAATACTTTCTTTTATGCGAAGCAGGGTAAGTGGATGAACTCCTCCCGCAGCGCTGTATTTTTTGTAAGTTTCCTCCAGTCTGTTATCTGAGATAAATTGCTCGACAAGCTGGTATTCCTTGACCAAAGCGTTGAAATCGAGGAAGTAAGTTACCAATCTTTCTTCAATATCAGAGTCCAATAGTTGTTGTTTGTATTTTTCATCAAAAATATTGAGCTTTTCTTTGTTTAGTTTAACCCGTGAACCAGCTTTGTGGGGGATTTTCAAGCCTACTCCAAGCGCCCATTCTCGATGAAATTCTAAATCCATTCTATTGCCATATTTGATTTGAACAAAATCCAATACTTGCCTGGACTTGGCTTTTTCCATGTCATATCCCAATTCCACCTGATCCAACTTGGCATGCTGAAAAGCCTGGGTGAGATTATGGCTGGGTAATTCTTTGATTTCATTTAAAACGGTTTGCATGGTTTCGATTGAAATCCAATTATCTGCTTCCAATTGACAATCACTGGTATCCTGTTCATGGATTAATTGTTGAATAGAAAAAGATTTTTGATGTTCAAAATGCAATACACTTCGGCGAATTTCCTGCAAACTTTCCTCTATTTTCAACAGATCTTCAATGTCAACTTTCAAGGAATTGTCCAGAGATTTTTGATAAATGGTCTTTTTGTCTTCGAGGATTAATCTTTTCTCATCAAGAAATTTCAATTCCTCATGGGCATAATGCCACTCAATGAGTTGATCATAACGTTTGGCTAGTTTTGATTCGTCGAGCAATTGATTTTTTAGTTCGTAGTGCAGAATATTATTTTGTGTCAATTCATTTTGAACTTTTCTGGCTTTGTTATTATTAAAGCTCATTCGGAAAAGGAACTCCTGCCGATTAATATCAAGCTCATCGGTTTCTGTTCTGAATTCCATTTGATTAACCAATGGCATGCTTTGTTTGCTTTCTTTTAAATATTGCGTATTTTCATTTAGAAGTGTATTAAGTGCTGCATTAGGCTGATTGGCAAGAAGTTGTGTGCTTGTAAAAGTTTTTTGAGAAAAGCCTGGCGAAGTTTGAAAGAGAAAAAAAGCAAAGGCCATGATACTTGCCAAAGGAAGTATTTTTCGCCGATTCAAATCGCAAATATGAAAAATATAAAAGGAGACATGCATTATTTGAAAAAGATTGGTGAAGTTTCGGATAAGCTTTTATTTGTGCTTGTTTTGGAAAAGGTAAAACATAAATGCCATTGAACTTGAAGATTCTTCTTCTAATGAGTTGAGCATTACTTTTTCTTTTTGCAAAAAGGGATTTTCAGTAGGAATTCGAATCAACACCTCTCGTCCGTAAGTTTTTACATCGGGGATTTTCCGAAGACGCTCGGGGATTTCTACGATTCGGGACCCCAAGCCAATTACGACACCTTCTACATTATGCTCCGGCTGAAGGCTTGATGATACTTTTAAACTGTCTCCTACTTTCACATGAAGGATCAAACTTTCGTGTACAAATCCCTTGACAAAAGTAGGATTAGGTTCATAAAAATTAATGAGTGTTGAAAAGGCTGATATATTTTCTCCTTCTTTGCAAAGGATATTTCCAATTATACCATCGGAAGGAGCATAGATGGCCAGTTTTTGTTGTTCTTTTTTATAAAAATCGATTTCAGATTTCAATTTTTCCTGTTGAACTTTAGACGGAGCAGTTATGACAGCAAGTTCTTTTTCAAGTTGCTCAATTTCAATGTCAATGGTTTCAACAGCCAAACGAAGTTGTTCTTTAAGTGCTGCGAGCTTAAGTTTGTTAGGTGTATTTTCTTTGTTGATGTTTTTGTCATCAATACTTTTCAAATCTTTTAAAAGACCTTGATTGTAATTGATGGTGGCTTCCAAATGATCGATTTCGGCCTGTAGTTCATTCACTTTGGTCAATCTCCGTGCTTTTAGTTGGGCAATACGATCCCGAAGGCTTTGTTTTTGTTGTTGAGCAATAACTTCTATTTGTTCAAGGTCGTGGCTGGCACTAGTTATTTTTAAATCGAAGGAAGACTGTTTAACTTCCATGAGCAACTGTCCCTTTTCGACTGCCTGTCCAGGTGTAACTAATATTTTGTGAATCAAAACCGGATGATCGTGGCTTAGTTCAGTTTCTTTATTTTCTGCAAATCCATAGAAAAAAGCAGAAGCAATCCTTAGCTTGGTGTTCATCTGGATCAAAACGTAACACAATGGAATAACAGCAAGGTATAGCAAGTTTATTTTTTTCATATTGTAAAGTTAAATATTTGTCCCGGGATTATTTTGAAAACTTAAGCTGAGGACCTTGATATTCGGCAATTCTCTGAGTGATTGCACCAATTTGCCATTTTTATAATTTTTGCGCGGTTTGAGTCGATATTCATACAATAACACATCTTCGTTTCTTTCCAATCTGAATTCTCTTATACTTTCCAAAGTAAAATATTCGCTGCTTTGATTGAGCAGCTTTTCCAATTCTTTAAAGGCATCAAAATCCTTGTGGACTTCCATTTTTAAAGTTCCGATCAGCGATTTTTTCTCACTAAAAGCAGAAAAACGGAGCAAAAAAGCCGTGGCACAAAATCCGAGTGTTCCGACTATGGCGATGACAAATCCAAACACACCACAAGCAATACCGGCAGCAATAGCACCAAACATGAAAACAATGTTTCTGGGATTCCTGACAGTGGTTCGAAAGCGAATGATTGACAATGCTCCCAACATGCCCAGGCCTCTCGCTACACTGTCACCAATGGCCTGCATGATCGTTGCTGCCACTATTGTAATCAAAACCATTCCTTGCAAAAAATGGTTTGACCGGTCAACTGTTCTACTGGTTTTTTCATAAGTAAATGCAATCAAAACTCCCAGTAATAATGCGCATAATACTGTGAACGCAATAGCTATTAATGTTGGGTTTTCCGAATTGTATTGTAAAGATGATATGTCAAACATTCAGCTTTGGTAGTTTAAGATATGACAGGTTAATTAATTATTAAGTCAATGTTAAAACGATGTAAATTAATAAAACCCTCATGTAAATTCGATATAATATTCACTTAGAATAATGAAATGGATAAAGGTTTACATTTTTTCAAGGGATAAGCTTGTAAATAATTCAAATTGCAATGTATCTTCAAGCATTAATTTTGAATTCGTAGTTGATGGATGAAAATTAATCTCTGGTATCTTTTAAGATTGTTTTAAAATCAAATTATTATGAAAAAAATTATCTACTCAATAATTCTGCTTTTAAGTTTCGGTTGTTTGAACACCGTTTTTGCACAAACTTTAAGCGCTGGAGATGTCGTAATCAATGAATTTATGGCGTCTAATGATTCTCTTTCCGGAATTTTTGACAGCGCAGGTCAATTTGATGACTGGATTGAACTCTATAACACTACGACTGCTACCGTAGATCTTTCCAACGCTTATCTAACTGATAATAAAAATCTGCCTCAAAAATGGGCATTCCCCTCCGGAACGACAATAAGTCCGGACGGCTACTTGATCATTTGGGCTGATGAAGATGGTTCACAAGCTGGCTTGCATGCAAATTTCAAACTTTCAAAACTGGGTGAATTTATTATGTTGTCAGACAATAGCACGGTATTCGATTCTATTACTTTTGGCGTCCAAATCACTAATCTAACTGCTTCTAGAGTGCCTAATGGGACTGGGGATTTTATTATTCAGAATCCTACTTTCAATGCCAATAACGAGGGACCAAGTCCCGTAGTTGAGATAAATGGCAAAGTACACCAAATAAATATTTATCCGAATCCTGCTACAGATTTTTTAAATATTGAATTTGATGCTTTTCCAGAGCAAGGGCTTGCTTTCACTCTTTTTAATAGTGTCGGACAAAAAATTGGTCATCAGCAAATCACTGAGGCCAGGACGACTTTGTCAACAAGTAATTTAATGCCGGGGATTTATTTTTTAGTAATAATAGAAAATCAAAACGAAAAGATTCTTTTAAAGGAAAGCGTATTCATCCATTAGACCGTCTTGACTCTTTACTAAAAAAAGCATTGCCCCTCCAATAACTAAATCAGAAGGGCATGCCCTGGGTTAGGATCTTGTCTTAATTGCTTTTATTTAAAAATAAACGACACCCACCAAAAAATGTCGAATTAACATCACTACACCATAACCCCTTATTAGGTGTTTTCCATCGATGCTTTTTTCGCATTTCAGTTTGGCTTGCCGTCAGCTATCCATTTGTTTTTGGGATGGAAAACCATAATAAAAACAAGATCCGTTCACCAATATTTCCCACCAAATGGCGATTTCGGATTTCATCTAAGCTGTGGTTTTCATATTACATTCACATCATTTCAAGTCTTTGAGATTGTTGTGATGTAGAGCAGTGGCAGTATAGGATTTACATAAATTGCATTTACTTACATCATGAAAAAAAATCAGCCTCCATTTTCCCATAAGTACGTCAAAGACTTTCCTCGTCTAAACCAGGATAACTATTGTAAAGCTGTTGGCCACCCCATAATTTGCCGAAATTAAAATAGTACAAAAAGAGTCGCTTTGTAATCAAACTGCTTTTTATACTTTCTGACTTCTCTCCTTCTAAAAAAGAAGTTCAAATAGTGTGTAGTGAAAAAATAGTTATGATTAACAATGAACAAAACAGGTTTAACAATATTTTACGGCTAGGGCATAAAATAAAGCCAAAAATTCAAACTATCGACTCAGGTCAATAATTTGGCCATCTCAATAAATTATTTGGAAAAAATTGTGCGACTGAAGAATTCGAATTGAAACAACTAAGTAAATAAAATTATTTCAAATTGCCAAACTTTGAGTTGATACTTTTTGAAAAAGCTAAATATAATGAGCGATAATGCGGGTGCTTTTCCAAAAATTCAAGATGCCTTTTTATCGTGATTTCATCTCCTCGAATAGCAGGACCGGTTTGGACTTTTTTCGGAGAGTTGTATTCAATTTTATGGGTTGTTTCCTTGATGAGTGGTAAAAGAAGATTCAAAGAAAGGTTTTCCTGCTCAAGGATATCCTCGGCAATCTGGTATAGGTGGTTGCTAAAATTATTCGCAAAAACAGCAGCTACGTGCAGGATTGCTCTTTCCCGATCATTGATATAATGTACGTTAGAACAGATTTTTTTTGCAAGCTTCTTTAGTCTTTTTAAATTGGATTTAACACCTGCATCAACGCAAAGTGGCAAGCTTTTGAAATCAGGTTTACTATTAATTCGAAAAGTCTGCAATGGATAAAAAACGCCATAATGATTAAAATATGGTTTTAAAATGGTTGAAGGAGTAGCACCGGAGGTGTGTACAACCAGCTGATGTTCAATGCCATTGGCGACCATGGATTCTGCAACGATGGATATAGCATTATCACTTACGGCAATGACGAAAAGATCAGCTTCTGGATTTAAAGTTGAAAAATCAGTTATAGCTTCAGCATTTATTTTCTTTGCGAGCGATTTTGCTTTTTTTTCATTCCTGCTGAATACCTGGACTATTTCAAATCCTTTTTTGTAAAACCGTTTTCCCAAATGGAAACCAACATTTCCTGCACCTATGATTGATATCTTGTGTATTGGAGGCATGTAGTTTCTATTAGTTTATGGCTTATGGTTAGTGGTTAAGTGGTTATGGGTTAGGTGGTTAAAAGTTTTGAGTTGATTAGGTTGATTTAGATGATTTAGTTAATTAGTGTTTACACATTATTCTATCTCTCCATCCTTCATCTACCGCGTCCTCCATTATTCCTTTTTCTTCCCTACCAAAATAGTTAGTTAAACCACAAACTACAATCCGTAAATCCCTTTAACCATTCTTAAAACCTTTCCTTCGATTCCACATACTTAGAAAAAAGGCGACCATCATCAAAATTGTTCCAAGCCAGAAAAAATTAATACCTGGAAAAACAATGGCTTCTAAAACAATATAATCAGATCGAAGTGCATTTTCGGCAATTTCAACAGGGATTTTTGATTCCTGCTGATCAGCTGTAGCGACTCCGATTTTAACGGTCTTGTTCGCAGGGTCAATTTCAGTAAATCGAAAATGCAATCCGAGTTCACCTATCTGGTCTTTCATATTAAAAGGCTGGCTTTTCCTGATCAGATAAATGGGTTCCGCTTCAAAAGATTTGTCTTTTCCGGGAGATGTGACCTTCAGAATTGCACTGACAGCAATATCCCCTTCTTCAGGAGTATAGGCCGGATGACTTGGGTTGGTATTAAATCCATTGAAACTTATTTTCATTCCATTATAAGAAAAATGTTCTCCATCTTTCAACACAAAATCGCTGTAATCCAACGATGGTTGCCCAAAAAATCGGTCAAAAATGAGCTCTGGAATTTTAATTCGCATAGAAAGCTCAGGGACTATTGCAGGATAGTTGATCAGCAGGTTTTTTCGTACTACTGTTACAGGTTCAACCTGCCAGGAAGTGTCTGCATCTATTTTGTGGATCGACATTTTAACGCCAAGAGCAATATCTCCATCTTCCTTTTTGTAATCTTCGTGAGTGGGCTTAAAGTTGATTCCATGAATGATCGCATAATGGTTTTTTGTAAATATGGTATCATTTTCATAAGCCTGGTAAAGCTCGTAGCTCAAAGTATCTTCATAGTTTCTTTTTTCTTGAATATCTGCTTCAGTTCTTGGAAGAATAAAAAGTGTGAAAATATCTTTGTCCAAATATCGTTTGGTGCTGGGATTGTACGCAGCTACTTTTGTAACCTGATTGTCGTAAGTCGCAGACGGATAAACATCAAAGGTTTCGCCATTATCTTCTTTTTTAAAATTCACTTTAAATTTCCGCAAATTTCCTTCAAGCGTATCACTTACGTACGTCACATGGTACCCGCTCATGAACATTGGCACTCCTTTGAGCAGTAAAACATTGGTGTTGAGCATGTCTTGACTCAACAAACCACGCTGAGCAAACGGGTTTGTTGAAATATGTTTTTTATTTAAGCCTGAAGCAATTATTCCGACAACCATCAATCCAAATCCGATATGGCCAAAAGCCGAACTTGCCATTTTTAAATTGCCTTTCAAAAAAGTGAAGATATAATCCGTGTTTGCCACTACAGTGAAAATGCCTGCAAAAAGCAACAAGAGATACTGCCAGGCTATAACCTTGATCCACAGTGTGGTTAAAAAAGTCAATCCTCCCGCAATTAAAATTGAAATTGCTGCATGTTTTGAAAATTTTGAAATATGCTTTTTCCAGTTAAATTCTTTAAATCGTAAAAATTGGGCAAATCCACTCAGCAAGCTGATAAGCACTGCGATCCATAGCTGGTATTTGTTGTGGTGTGGTTCCTGGTCTTTTATGGTAATAGCTTCGTGGGCAGGATTGAAAAGCTCAGCTATTTTATTGTAAACGGGCAACGATGTTGAAACAGTGATCAGTATTGCTGAAAAAGTCAGGACTAATGCTCCAATGAACATCCAAAATTCTTTTGACGAACTGGCTTCTTCTTTTTGAGGTGCGGGGATGTCCTTACGATTTTTTAAATACAAAAAGGCAGCTATAAAAGTGAAAACCAAAATAAACAAAACCAATTGGTTCTCAAGTCCCATCTCCGTAAAAGCATGCACAGAGGTATCACCGAGAATTCCACTTCTGGTCAACAGGGTGGAATACACGACCATTACGAAAGACAGCAAATAAAAAATGTAGGTGCTCTTTATAGAGTAACCGGTGTTTTTTGCGATAAGGTTAGTGTGGATTCCGGCGATCAAAATTAACCAGGGAACCAGCGAAGTATTTTCCACAGGATCCCATGCCCAATAACCACCAAAGCTCAATGCTTCGTATGCCCAGGCACTTCCCATCAAAATCCCAACTCCAAGAATAGCGGCTGAAAATGATGCCCATGGCATAACAGGTTTGAGCCATTCTTTGTGGCGTCCGGTCCATAGACCTGCAACGGCAAAACAATAAGGGACAATTGTTGAGGCAAAACCCAGGAAAAGGGTAGGAGGGTGAATAGTATTCCAGTAATTTTGTAAAAGAGGGTTCAAACCATTACCTTTTATTTGCCGGAGATAGTCACCGGATGCAAAGATCGGGGCTTGAACTTCATTTCTCAGTAGCACAAATGGATTACTGCCAATTTTTAGTTCCTCTGCTCCAAATCCAACATAAACTCCAAGGATCATCGAAGTAATTATTAGCTGCACTAGCGCCAGTGTGCTAAGTACTGGCGATTCCCATGATTTTGCTGTAAACATCAACACAAATCCCAACACGACATGCCAAAACATCCACAGCAAAAGGCTACCTTGTTGGCCTTCCCAAAAAGCTGACAGAATATATTTCATTGGCAAGTCCTCACTTACATGTTCCCAAACATAGTGGTATTCAAAATATTGATTGACCATTATGTAAAAAATCGTACCGACGACAATGAAAACCCCTAATCCATGAATCGTAAATGAGGCTCTTCCGATCTTCTTCCAAGATCCTTCTTCAGGAGTGTTTCTACGCTGAGTAGCAAAGAAATAAGCAATAGCTGCCAAAAGACTGGCAACAAAACTAAGCAGTAAAAAAAAGTGTCCTATCTGTCCGGGTAAAAGGTGTTCGCCGATATATTCCATAGTTTGTTTTGGAGGGAAGTTTTATGATCCTTTTTGTTCTCTTTTCAATTGAATTTCCTCGTCTTTGTATTTTGAAGGGCATTTTAAAAGAATATCGTTGGCAACGAATGCTTCTTCCTGCATTTTTCCAGTAATGACGATAGATTCAGACATTTCAATATCCTGAGGTTTAGATCTCAGTAAAATTACCTGCTTCTCCAGGCCGTTGTCATCTTTTGCAAAAAATGTAAATCGATTGGGATCTTCCACTGGGTTGTACACCATTTCCTTGTCTTTAGAAAGTTGACAAACTACTTTAACCCGATCACCACTCTGGATGGCCTGATCAAAAGTTGCATATGTGCTTACATCACCGCTAATGGACATAAGGACTGCAATTGCAATTGCAATGACAAAAATTCCTATGAGATGTATTTTTTTCATTATTTCAAATTTTAAGCTTAGGCTTATTGTGGTTCGCTGATTTCTGCAAAATTACGATTTTTTAATGGTCATTTCTAAAACGAAAATTGCTTTTACAAATTTCTTACAAATATGTTGAACTAGCGAAGTGTTTTAAAACTAAATTAAAAGATGCTACAAAAGTTCAAAGAAGCAGATTATTTATTAATTTGGAGGGCTTAAAAAATGAAACTCTATGTCAAATATAAAAGTTGTTGGCTTAAAAAAAGTCTCCGTATATCAGAGGGAGCATGTGATACTAAAAGATATAGACCTTTCAATTTATAAAGGAGAATTTGTTTATCTGATTGGAAAAACGGGGAGCGGCAAAAGCAGTTTATTAAAAACGATTTATGCTGCCTTACCTTTAAAGAAGGGGACAGGATTTGTTGCAGGTTATGATTTGGATAAAGTAAATAGAAGGACGATACCCCTTTTACGCCGAAAGCTGGGAATCATATTTCAGGATTTTAATTTGCTACATGATCGTTCTGTTTTTGACAACCTCCTCTTTGTTCTTAAAGCCACAGGGGAGAAAAAACGAAAAAATATGGAAATTCGCATCGCCAACATTTTGGCACAGGTGGGATTGTCCGTCAAGCGCTCAAACATGCCTCACGAACTTTCTGGTGGAGAGCAACAAAGGTTGGTGATAGCACGGGCACTTATTAATAAACCTCAGTTGATTATCGCTGATGAACCAACCGGAAACCTCGATCCAGAAACTTCCAATGGAATTATGAAATTGCTTAAAACTTTGGCAAAAGAACACAATACCGCAGTATTATTTGCTACGCATGACTATCGAATTATTCAGGATTTTCCAGGGAGAGTCATTCGATGTACAAAAGGCAAGATTATCGAAGAGGAGAATTTTGTTGTTTGAGAAAGGAAATTAGAGGACGGAGGATGAAGGAAAAGGGGAGGGAAAAGAAGTGAAGTGGTTAGGTGGATAATAAATCCCGAAGTTTAACTTCTTAACAACTTCACCTTTTTAGCAACTATTGCATCAATGGCAGTGCCTTTTCCACCTCCGTTACCGGTAATTTACAGACTTTGTTTTGACAAACATAGATCATCGTCATTCCTTCCTGCAATTTGTCTTTCAACAATTCTAATGTTCCTTCATTTTTACCACCGAGCAGGATAGCATTTGGTAAATAATTGCGCATAAGATCGTTACGAAGTTTTTCAACATCATTTCCTACAATAGCTACTTCGTAAGGTGGATTCACAAGATTGCTGTACAAACTACACCAGTTGGAGTAAAAATTCGGTTGAGGTGTTGTACTGATTGTACCGGCCATGTTTTTCATCATTTGGCTGGACATGTCGATGAAATCATTTTTGTAAAGATAAGTGCCTAATATGAATAGACCACGGGCTATTGCAGAATTTGAACCAGGGATTACATTGTCTGAGAGTTCTTTTTTACGTGCAATCAAAGGTGGATCAATGTCTGAAGTATAATTGAACATTGCTGTTTTTTCATCGAAAAAATGATCGATGGCGTACTCCGCCAGGTCATTGGCTTTGTACAGCCACTTTTCATCAAAAGTGACTTCATACAGAGCTGTGAATGCCTGAATGGTTAATGCGTAATCATCAAGGAATGCATTGATGACAGATTTGCCATCCTTATAATTTCTGTTGAGACGATTGTCATTTTGTATCATTTCTTTTACCAAAAAGGAAGCATTTTTTTCAGCGGTTTTGAGGTATTCTGGATTTCCAAATGCTTTGTAGGCATCAACATATCCTTTGAGCATCAACGCATT
Source organism: Saprospiraceae bacterium (assembly GCA_028277915.1). Classification (GTDB taxonomy): domain Bacteria; phylum Bacteroidota; class Bacteroidia; order Chitinophagales; family Saprospiraceae; genus JAHDHW01. The sequence continues at coordinate 2,481 of JANQFJ010000057.1, read as the reverse complement.
CCAACTTGTGAGGATTTTGTCATCAAGACCAGGACGGATGCGTTTTGATCTTTCATTGAAAAGTTTTCCCTTAGCGGCATTAATTAACTCATTCAAATCATTGACGCTCAAATCATGTTTTTTAGCGATGTCTTCGTCACTTTTTTTGCGATGAAGGATATTTTTATGCTCTTCCCAGTTGCCGCGTTTCGTCACTTCATAATAATCGCAAAAGACCTTGTTTTCTTGCTCATCTGTCAAAATAGCATCGATTTCTTCTTTGGTCCAAACATAAAACTTGCCTTCTTCCCCCTCGCTGTCAGCATCGAGGGAAGAATAAAAGCCACCGGATTTATGCGTCATTTCACGTTGAATAAAGGCCAGGGTTTCCTCAACTCTTGATTTGTAAAGCGGATTTTTATTTAGTTGATAGGCATTCGAATATAAACTGACCAATTGCCCATTATCATACAACATTTTTTCAAAGTGGGGTACTTTCCACTTCGCATCAGTGGAATAGCGTGCAAATCCTCCTCCGAGGTGGTCATAGATTCCACCGTTGGCAATGTTGTCAAGAGTTATTGTTACAGCTTCCATAGCTTCGTCGTCATCATATTGATGGGCAAAACTAAGTAGAAACTCATAATTGTTTGGCATAGGAAATTTTGGGCTACCTTTACGACCTCCGAGTTTTAAATCTATATTTTTTAAGAATGTAGTCCCGATTTTTTGCAAAGTATCTTTGCTAAAAGACTGATCGGTGATATTTATGGCGATTTGTTCCCCGGCAGTTATACTGCCAGTGAGTTGAGCTGCATATTTTTCCAGTTTTTCAGGTTCTTCATCTCTAATCTTAATAAAGGTATTCATTACATCCAGCCACTGATTTTTAGGAAAATAAGTACCTGCCCAAACCGGCCGACCATCTGGCAAAGCAAAGGCGTTTAAAGGCCATCCACAACTTTTACCTGTTGCTAAATGACAAGCCGTCATATAAATGTCATCGATATCAGGCCGTTCTTCTCGATCCACTTTTATATTGACAAAGTGTTCATTCATAATCTTGCTCACTAAAGTGTCCTCAAATGATTCGTGCTCCATCACATGGCACCAATGGCATGCTGCGTAGCCAATGCTGACGAGAATCATTTTGTTTTCGGCTTTAGCTTTTTGGAGCGCTTCCTCTCCCCAGGGATACCAGTCTACTGGATTGTTGGCATGTTGCAAAAGGTAAGGGCTGCTTTCATTAGCAAGATGGTTAGAATGTTCTCCGTATTGAATCTTGCCATTTTGTGAGGTACAGGCAATGGTGACAAGCGTTATTCCTAAGAGTAGAAATCGATATTTGAACATGTGTATTATTTTTTTGCAAAAATAGAAAGTTGAATTACCTTACAGATCATATAAAGCAATGTTTAACAATTGCGATATGAATGGTAATTGAAAAAGGTTTGCAAAAATAAAGCCCACCTTCCACAAGTGAGCCATTTAGGACAATGAATTTAATAAAATGGTATTAAGCTCTAACTTCTATAAACCTGGAAATGACATTGTGCAATTCGCCGGGATTAAAAGGTTTCGTTACAAATTCATTCATGCCCACCTTGATTGCTTTGGTCCTGAAATCAGCAATGGCAGAGGCTGAAAGAGCTATGATTGGAAGACTTTTAAATTTTGAAGCTTTTAGTTGTCTTATTCTTTGAGTGGCAGTATAACCATCCATCACTGGCATTTCCAGATCCATAAGCACTAATTCGTAATCTGTATTTTGTACCATTTCGAGGGCTATTTGTCCGTTTTCAGCAGTATCGATATTTAAGTTCCACTTTTTCAAAAACTTCTTGGCAACCATTACGTTAATTTTGTTGTCTTCCACCAAAAGAATTTTTGTGCCATCAAAACTTTGAAAAGTATATTTTACAGTTTCCTGTTTTTTAACGGTCTCTTCAACAATTGCGGATCCGAAAGTCAGGTCAAAGTAAAATTTTGATCCTTTCCCAACTTCGCTTTTTAATTTGATGCTGCTTCCTTGAAGATCCAGAAGCTTTTTTGTGATGGACAACCCAAGCCCCGTTCCACCAAATTTTCGTGTAGTGTCTGTGTCGGCTTGAGAAAAACTTTGGAATATTTTTTCAAACTTATGCTCTGGAATTCCGATTCCGGTATCTTCCACTGCAAATCGAATGGTGGTATTTTTTTCGTTTTTTGATACTAAACCAAGCTTTATCAAAACTTCTCCTTGGTTTGTAAACTTGATCGCATTGGCTGTCAGGTTAGTCAGGATTTGGCTCAATCGAACCTGATCACCATTTACCATCGTGGGAATTGCAGGATCAATTGACGTTTCAAATTTCAGGTTTTTCTCTTCTGCTTTTGACTTCATCGAATTACGAATATTGTCTATCAAAAGGTGAAGATTGAAGTCGTGGTTTTCAAAATTAATCTTACCTGCTTCAATTTTACTGAAATCGAGAATATCATTGATGAGTGACAATAGCAAAT
>JANQFJ010000015.1 GCA_028277915.1 Saprospiraceae bacterium | reverse complement strand
TTTCCTATTCTTTCTGAGGTAAAAAAATGTTTTCAAAACTTAAATTTAGGAAGGTGCTCGACTTTGAAAATAAATTCAATTTCCTTTTTTAAAATTTCATGAATTTTGGTATTACAATAAGTTAAAAAATATTGTAAAGCCTTGGTTTTTAAAAATTTGTAACTATATTAGAGGCAATTGAAAGCGGATATTTTAGTTTTTTAACAATTTAAAAAATACCCTAAAAAGGGTATTTGATTAAATAATTTTGACTGTATATTTGCGTTGAACATATTTATTTCCCGATAACCGAAATTATTATCCCATGAAAAATTTTACCCTCCAACACTTTTCTAAACACTGCTATAAATTCCTTTTTTCAAATTATTGGTTAAGATAATTATCCATTGTTGATTTGCCATTTTTAGCGGCCGTTGGCTGTTATGACATTTGGTGTATTAAAAGATATTAATTCGGATTTAATTATCCTTGATATAAACGTAAATCAATTTTTTTAGAATGAGCGGAATCCTCCATAGCACTCAACAATTCACTACAAAACCCTCAAGTGGTTATGTGAAATTATGGACGCCCTTGAAGTGTAAGGCGGACGAGCTTATTTATGATTCTCATTTTGTAGCAGCCTTAGTCTTTTTCGATGCAACAGTGGAGCGTACTGTCAACATCAAGTATTCTCTCTCTCAATCCAATCCCGTGACAGCAAGTAACTCCTATCATTTTGATATGGACTTAATTACGGATTCTTTCCCAATAATGGTGATTGACATTGCCTTTGGTGTACATTCCCACGACACCACCACTGTTGCTTTTTTTGAAAAAAATCATTTTAAAAAATATCGGAGGAGTAAAAGCAGGATTGATGCGGTTGCAGATTTGAAGAGCAACTCTTCCCAATCACCAGGTTATTAAGTTTAGAGATTCTCATAGATTATTCAGGAATGTTGCCCTCACTACAACGGTAGTGGGGGTTCTTTTTTTACGACCTTCGATTGTGATAAATTAATTGCTGTTGCTGTATCGGAAGCCAATATTAAAAGTCACTGGCCGCTTATCCCCTAAAAAATGATCAATAGGAAGGTAATAAGTATATAAAAATTCTATTTCCAGATTTGGGGTAAGAAAATATTTTGTGCCGGCTCCTATCTCAAGAGGCACTGAAGTCATTGCATAAATCGTCCATTTATTTGTCGGAAAATAATTGTAGAAAACTTTGAAAAAAGGATTGACCCTGAAATCCGGTGTAATTGGCGTCCAAAGGCTTGCCTCTACAAAAAACTGCGAGTGATCTTTGATCGTTTTGTCATAAAACAGTTGTGTAAAAGAAATGAATTGTCCATCTACTTTTTTCTGGATGGGAATATATAAAGTTTGTTGTAAGGACAGGCTTGACCATTTTTTGATTGGATTAAATTTGATCTTTGGACCGATATGAGCCAATCCGGCAGCACTGCTTGTTTGAATAACCTGGCCATCCGCTTGCCGAAGAGTGTCAAACCTAGAAGCACCGTTTTCTTTACAGTTTGAAAATGGACTTATGTTGTTGTCAGCATCTTTGCAGTCGATAGATTTATAAGTGCTGAAGTTTCTGAAATTCAAGACTTCCAGCGGAAAAGATGATGCAAAGTCATTGACTACGTTAGATTTGATGACGACATCTGCTCCTAGGTTTATTTTATCATTCCAGCCATATAAGAACTGGATAAATGAAGAAAAATAGGTGCTGCGGCTGTTAAATTTTTCAAAACCATCGAAGCGACGTTCCGTGTACATCGAGTTGAAAACCTTTAGTTCAATAGTTTTTGTTTTGAGCAGGGCAGAAGCGCGATACCTTTCCGGATTATCGTTGGAGTCAACATCGTTTAAGGTCCAGTTGAAAGTGTAATATTTAATTTTAAAATTATCAGGCAATGGAATTGATCTGTATTTATTGATAAAAGGACGAACACCCCCAGAAGCATCAAAATCTGGTTTGTACCACCGAAATATTTCTGAAATATTGATTTCCTTTTGCAAAGTGTCAACACGGATGAAGTTTGGATTATCCATTGCTTTCGAAACTTGTATGTCAAGTTGATCGTCCAACATATTCGGAAAATACGCGTGATTCGCAATGGGGGAGCAATCCGATGCAGCACAGACTATGGCAAAATGAATGCGAGGATCTTGAAAACTTTCCAGAAGTTTAATCTTTTCAATTTCATCTAGCGATAATGACAATGTTCCCGCGATATTTTTTTGTTTGAAAAAACCAGGAAAATCTAATGGAGATTCAATGGGGTAATGATCTACGACAGTCTTGATCGTTATCAAAATATAAGCATTGATCCAGAATGCTTTTTGAGTGGTGGCATCTTGTTCGGAAACTGGAAACGATTGTATTTCTTCAATGAGATGATGAAGTGCAGCTTCGTTTTCTTGAATTTTTTCATAATCTACCCTCCCTGACTGTACATAATGATTTAAAAATATATCAACTTTTTTGAAAAAGTCATTTTGCCCAAACAATGGTGTGGAAACCAAAATGAGCAACATAATAACCAATAATTTAAACTGTAAAACTTGTCTGACCATCTGCGTTAATTCTTTTATAACTCAAATTAAACGGATCAATTGACAGATGTTTGATGACTTTCGCATCAAAGGTATTTAAATGTCCTGAATGCAACAATTTTAGAGGAAGAACAAACTATTTTAAAATTGTAATATCACCCTTGAAAATCTTTCCCTCACCAATATCCAAGCGAAGTACATAATAATAAGTGCTCGACGGTAACGGTTGACCGTTTTTGTTCTGTCCGTTCCAATCGTTGAGGTAGGGTTTTGCCTGGAAAACAATGTCTCCCCAGCGATTGAAAATGATCAATTCACGGTCAGGATATTGTTCTGGTTTATACTCCAAATGTGGGACGATAAAAGTTTCATTAACTCCATCGCCGTTTGGCGTAATTCCGTTTGGCAATTCAACATTGGTGAAATCCGGTGGATCAACTTGCACGCGAACTTTCGCGGAAGTGCAAAGGTCTGGGCAATCTTCGCTGCAAAGCTGATATTCAAAGTAATCAACTCCTTCAAAGTTGTGATTAGGCGAATATTCATACAAGCCCTGGCTGATTGCGTCGAGGCTTCCATGATCCGGCAAAGAGATCAGCTCAGCAAACCAGGTTCCGTTCAAGCTGAATTGGTCATTGATAGTGAGGTCTAGTTCGTTTGAAATACTGTTGAACGACAGCACAAAATTATCATCAAAAGCCTGGGGGACTTCTTCAACGTAGATAGAAATTTCATCAGAATGGTAGTCTGGACAATCTGCACTGGAAAGCGTCCATACAAAAGTATTATATCCTGGAGATAGGTCATTTAAATTCGTAGTAAAATTGTTGGGAGTTGCAATGCTTGCGTTCGATAAAGTAGTCCATTGACCTGTAGTTCCGGCTGGTTGGTTTGCTTCAATTGATGTCTGGGTTCCATCACATAAATCGAAATCTTCCCCTGCATCGGCAAAGCCAAGCGATTCATCGGTGATTAGTGTTAAGTCGAGATTTACAGTACTGTCGCATCCTGTTGTGGACTCATTTTCCAGTATGACTGTATAATTTCCGGTATTGGCAAAGACTTGGTTACCAATTTCAAAAGTAGAACCTTCGCAAATGGATGCTGAGATATTGTTGATCGATGCTGAGTGAAAATCCAGACTGATTTGGATAGTTGAGTCACATCCATTTTGGCTTGCATTTTCGAGGGTTTCAAGCCCTGATGGATTGGATGAATTGTAAGTTGTGCCATTGATTTGCATAGACTCACCAAAGCACAGTGTAGTATTTAAATCATAAAAAGCATTTTCATAAAAATCGAGTTGAACGGTAATCGTTGAATCGCATCCGTTAGCAGCCGCATTTTCGAGAATTTCAACGCCATTTGGATTTGACTGGTCGTAAGTCGTACCATTAATAATAATACTTTCTCCGTCACAAAGATTTGTTGAAAGATCGTATTCCGCGGGGCTATAAAAACTTAAATTTATGAAAAGTGAAGAATCACATCCGTTGGCACTCATTCCGCTAAATATTTCGATCCCAGAAGGATTGTTTATGTCATAAATAGTACCATTGATCACCAGTTGATCATTTTCACAGATCGAATTGGTCATAAAACCAATTGCCGGATCATAATACTCCAAATTGACGAAAATTGTAGAGTCGCAGCCTAATTGACTTCCTCCACTGATTATCTCAACACCTGTTGGGTTGGAAAGATTATACATCGTATTGTTAACTTCAATTTCTTCTCCTTCACATAAGGTTAGCTCGATGCTATTTTCTACAGGCTGATAAAAGCTAAGATTCACGAAAATTGTAGAATCACAGTTGTTCGAATTGCCATTTTCAATGACTTCTATTCCGGTTGGATTTGTAATATTATAAACCGTATTGTTAATCGTGACGCTTTCTTCCGCACAAAGAATAGGATTGAAATTGTATAACGATGGCGTATAAAAATCCAAAGCAATGTTGACTACTGAGTCACATCCATTAGCTGCTGCGTTTTCAATGACTTCTATTCCGGTTGGATTTAAAATATTATAAGTTGTTCCATTAATAAAAATTTCTTCGTCAGAGCAAAGAGTAGAAGCATAATCAAATTCTGGGACTGGTAGAAAACTCAGGTCAATGTTTACCGTAGAATCACAACCGTGAACACTACTGTTTGGCATAAATTCTACACCGGCTGGATTGGATTGGTCATAGGTTATTCCATTGACAATGATGCTTTCGTTATTGCAAATTGTGCCGTCAAAGTTATCGATAATTTCATTATAAAAACTCAAATCAACCAAAACGGTTGAGTCACATCCGGCAACACTGCCATTTGGAAAAAATTCTGATCCTGTAGGATTTGTCTGGTTATAAATGTTACCATTTATAATCACCTCCTCTCCAAAACAAAGCGTAGGATCGAAATTATAAATTATCTCATTTGAAAATTGCAAGTCAACAAAAACCGTTGAATCACAACCATCAATACTGGCACCTGCTAAAATTTCCGTTCCGTTTGGATTATTTTGGTCGTAAATTGTCCCGTTGATGGTCATACTTGCTCCATTGCAAAGCGTTTGATCCATTGTTGCTGTAATTTCGGGATGAAAGCTTAAATCAACAAATACGGTAGAATCACAGCCATTTATACTGACGGTAGGAAATACCTCTGTTCCACTTGGATTGTTTTGATCGTAAGTAGTTCCATTGACTTCGATGCTTTCTCCGAAGCAAAGCGTCGAAGATAAATTGTATTCGATAGCAGTATAAAAATCAAGATCAATGATCACCGTTGAATCACAGCCATTTACGCTTCCACCAGGCAAAAACTCTGATCCGGCAGGATTGGCTTCGTTATAAATTGTTCCATTTGATACAATGCTTTCACCGCTACAAAGTGTCAGGTCAATGGTTTCAGAAAGAACGGGATCATAGCTAAGGTCAATGTAAACCGTTGAATCGCAGCCATTTATACTGCCATTTGAGAATATTTCCGTTCCGCTTGGATTAGATTGGTCATAGATTGTTCCATTTACGGTTATACTTTCATCATCGCAAAAAGACTCAATAATGAAGCTTTCGGAAGTTTGGAAATAAGTCAAATTGACTTCGATGATCGAATCACAGCCGTATTGATCCATTCCGGATAATACTTCCGTTCCGATAGGATTATCCTGGTTGTATAGTGTCCCGTTGAATTCGATACTTTCGTCATCACAAAAATCAGCGGTATAGTTGTAAACACTTGTACCACAACTGACCACGATGTTTACAGTTCTCGAGTATAGTGATAATTCCGGAGCATCCGGATTGGTGATGGTGCAGTTGTAATACCCATCAGTGCTCCAATTCACAGGAGAAAAAATCAGTTTGTTTGTGTTAAGAGGAGCGCCATAAATTAGGCCGTTTCTATACCATTGGTAATTGTTGTTGGTGACTCCATCGTCAAAATCCAGATCGATTTCATAAGTTGTTCCGGTATTCAAAAAAACGGTGGTCGCTTCAAAAACCGAATCCTGTGGAAAATAATTATCTCCTAATGCTGCAGGAGAATTGGGCAAAATATCATCAAAAGTAAAGTTGTTATTAAAAATCCTAAATTTATTAGGTTGAATATTGATGTTAGACATGTCTGGCAAACTGTCAAATGCATTGTTGAAAATATCCAGTTTTTGTATAAATGTAAGATTTGTGAAACTTTGGGGGATTGCACCCGACAGGTCATTGTTGTCCAAATATAGGATTTCCAGCTTACCTAAATTTCCAAATGAGCTGGGGACTGTGCCTGTAAAATCATTATTATCGAGGAACAATATTGTCAAATCATTCAGGTCTCCAACTTCAGGAGGAATATTTCCTGAAATGTTATTATTATCAATCTGGAGAGAAGAAAGCCTTTCAAAATCTCCTATCTCTGGAGGGAGGGTTCCTGTGAGGTTGTTACCGCTCAATTGGATGGATATTACAAATCCTGAGTTATCCAATTCGACTCCTGTCCATGGTGTGCAAACTGGTTGGTTTAGATTCCAGCTTGTGTTCCAATTGGCTCCGGAAGTTGCATTGTAGATTGCCACAAGTGCCAGAGAATCAGTGGTTTGGCAAGTGTTTGGGCAGTTTAGATATTCCGATGTTGAAAATTGTTGTGTTGAATCTTTGCCAAAGTTTTGGTCATCCTGGAAATGAAAGGCGACCATGAGCAAAGGAATCAGGTATAAATAAATATTCGATTTTTTTAATAACATTCTTGCCAAATTAGACTTTCGCTAAATTCAGATAAAGGGTTTCAACATTCGGCTTGGAATCACATTAAAATATTACAAATACATAACCAAAAACGGAAGAAAATATATCCACTGTTATGTATTTGTCCGGTACTTGACGGGTTCCAAATAATATTTTAAGTGCAATCAGAGATGAAAATGAAAAATGCGTTTAACAATTTTCAAAGACTATGAAAACGATATGGGATTGTAAAGATAATGCCTTTTAGGTAATTATGATATATGAAAAATGATTATTTTTCAAAAAGCTGATGTTTTATACATGTTTTTTGAGTTTATGTTACTTTTTTCAATGTTTTTTTCAAATTAAAATATTCAAACCAGATTATATGTCGTCCCTGTGCTATTGTTTTTTATTTCTTATCCAGATACGCAATTCTTTTATTAATTTGCAAATTAAACTTAACACAATCTGCGATAATCATGAAAACAATGAAACTCCTTTTTTTATCATTTTTTTTACTAACATTTTTAAACACTAATGGTCAACTAATTCTGGAATCATTTGTGTCAGGACTGAGCCAACCGGTGGATATTACCCATGCTGGTGATGATCGGATTTTTGTCGTTGAGCGCGCTGGCAGAATAAAAATTATAATCGATGGAAATATTCATACGAATAATTTTCTGGATATCAGCTCGCAGGTCAACAATAATCCAAACGAAAGAGGGTTGCTGGGTTTGGCTTTTCATCCGGACTATATAAACAATGGTTATTTTTATGTGCATTATACCAAATCTAACGGGGATTCCCGAATTTCCCGTTTTTCTGTAGCAAGTGATCCAAATACTGCCGATCCGGGTAGTGAATTAGTCATATTGGAAGTGGACCAACACCAATGGAACCACAACGGAGGCTGCCTAAAATTTGGGCCCGATGGATATTTATATATCGGCTTTGGTGATGGAGGTGGCGCAAACGATACGGGTAATTATGCTCAAAATACACAAACTTTATTGGGCAAAATGTTGAGGATAGATGTGGACAATGGTTCTCCGTACAGCGTTCCAGCATCGAACCCGTTTGTAGGAAATGATGACGTTTTGGATGAAATATGGGCGATCGGACTTCGAAATCCATGGCGATTTAGTTTTGATAGCGAAACAGGAGATTTGTGGATAGGTGATGTCGGGCAAAATGTCTGGGAGGAAATTAATTTTCAACCGGCTAATAGTCCGGGCGGGGAAAATTATGGCTGGAGATGTTATGAAGGAAATTCAACCTTCAATACATCAGGTTGCGGCCCGGTTGGAGATTATGTAGCACCTGCTCATGACTTCTATCGGGTCAACAATGATCATTGCTCGGTAACTGGCGGATTTGTGTATCGGGGTTGCAATAATCCTGATTTTGTGGGACATTACCTATATGCAGATTATTGTTCTGGGGTCTTTTGGTCTATTGTTCCAAATGGTTCGGGTGGATGGATAAACACTCAGATTGGAAGCTTTCCTCAATATGATATCAGCACTTTTGGTGAGGATGTAAACGGAGAATTGTATGTTGCTCGACTCACTCAGGGCAGAATTTACAAAGTGAGTTCTACCACTGCTGTTACAGTTGAAATCACTGCTGATGTAAATAATCTAATGGCTCCGTCAGGTTACGCAACTTATCAGTGGTACCTTGATGACCAACTAATTCCGGGCGCTACAGGTGAAACGTATGAAGCAACGGAAACCGGCATATACATCGTTGAAGTAAGTACCAATGATGGTTGTACTTTTGTGTCTGAACAATATGGTCACACCGCGGTTGGTTTTTACAATATTGCAGCATTGGAAGATTTTCGATTGACTCCGAACCCTTTTGAAGGCAATTTGGAAATCAGCATCACTGTTCAAGAACCCACAGACCTTACTTTGAAGGTTCATGACCTGGATGGAAAAATGATCCTTGAACAAAATATTTCAATTTCAAATACTTATCAAAAAACGCTGGAGTTGGATCATCTTCCCGCAGCGGTTTATTTTTTAAGTCTTGAATCCAATAATGGTAAAGTGGTGGAAAGAATTGTGAAAAAATAGTTTTATAAAATCCAGTTTTTGATCTAAGCCTTGAAACCAAATGTGGTTCAAGGCTTATTTGTTTTGCCTGCTATTTATACTATTATTTGGCTTGTTTTAAAATAAAATCCACAAAAGAAATTTACAATTCCAATCCATCAAGAGATAAAACCACTGTAAACTAAAACCTTCAGAAAAGTTCACTTCACCGATTTCCCATTTCACTCCAAAAATAGCCACTCCGACAACAATCCATTTCTCCTGACGGAGTTCTTTCCCCCATATTTGCATCGTAATCATTGATAAACAGTTATCAAAAAATTACAAACCCCAAACAAAAGTTCTTTGAAATGCTGGCAACTAAAATTAACAAGACTCAAAGTCTTGATTCAATAAAACAATACCCCGAAAACCAAACTTCAAAAAACCAAATCAATTAAAAACACAAACAATTTTTCACAATCAAAAAACCAAATCAAATGAAAACTTTCAAATTTCTAACTGTATTCTTATTCACAATCATTAGCCTGGCTTCTTGTAAAAAAGACAAAGAAGTTATTCTTGAACCCGAAACTACCAATGAAGAAATGGCAAACGAAATGGTCGGTACTTATATCGGATCATTTACTGGAAATGGAGTTGATGTCTTTCAAACCTACGAAATAACTGTAGAGCGGATTGACAACCAACACATCCGACTAAGTGGACCTGATTTTACCTCTTTTGAAACGATCTTACTGCATCATCCGGACGCATCGCTCAACTGGTTTACAAATGACGTAGTCAACAACTCAAGACTGACTTTGTCCTACAAGCGAAATGAAAAAGAGTTGACCTGGATCATGGACTGGGATACAGCACAAGAGCATAATTTTATAGGTACAAAAAAATAATTCCCCCAAGTTGCGGATAATCCAACTGAAGGTTGTTCGCAACTTGAATTTTTTAAACACAAAAACTCAAACAAATTTTAAACAACCAAAAAACCTCAAATCATGAAAAAGACTATCAAAAATATCACTTTTTTACTCTTAACACTTTTTAGCTTTTCTAATTCAGCTTTAGCACAGGAAGGCCATATGACAAAAGGAACGAATGTAATTCAGGCCGGTATTGGCTTTGGAGGCTGGACCAGCGGATATACCACTTCTGAAACACCTATCATAGCAGTTGCTTTTGAAAGAGGCATCATGGATAACCTTTTGAATGGAAACCTTTCAGTCGGAGCTGCCATTACTTACAAAGGCGGGAAATATTCCGGGTCAAATTATACCTGGAGATACAACTACCTGGCGGTCACTGCACGTGCAAGTTGGCATCCATATTTTATAAAAGTTGAAAAACTGGATACATACACCGGACTTTCCATTGGGTATTACCGTGTAAGTTCAGATTATGATTCAAAGTGGTATTCATATGACTACGATTTTGGAGGAAGCGGAGTAGCCCTTGCAGCACATGTTGGTGCACGGTACAACTTCACTGAAAACTTTGGAGCCTGGGCAGAGCTAGGATTCGGATTGGGCTTGCTCAACGCAGGAGTTAGTTATACTTTCTAAATAAAAACAAGTGATTGGTGAATTGAAAAATATGATTTCAACCGCCAATCACTTGTTCCATTTTTATCTTAAAAAACCTTATGAAAACATTGAAACTGATCTCATTCAACCCTTGGAGACCGTCCTGCAAGACTATGAATATGAAGACTGGATCGTACATAACTACCAAAATACCACAGGGTTTGAGTATCTTTTTACTAACGTAAGAGACGAAGAAAAAATCTCATTCAAAATCGATCAATTTGAGATCAACTATTTCGGGTATAAAAAGTAGTTTTTGGTAGTCTTCAATTGCCGGAAATAGTTTTTACAACTATTGCCGGCATTTCTGTTTTATCTGTCTAGGAGTTATTTGAAAACTAATTTGACCAGAATCCAAAAGTTGTCATCATTTTAAAGAATCAGGTTCAGTACGGAAGCTGTCTTTTTTTTGTTAAATTAGAACCGTTATAAACTTTTCGAAAACTACAATGAAGCTCAAATTAATCTTTCTTCTGTCGTTTCAATTCATGATCTTTTGGTCAACATTGTTGGCTCAAAAGTCGCAGGGAGCTTCATTTGAGGATTTAATACAAGAAGCTGAATCTCTTTATGATCGAATGCCAGACAGTTCGATTTACCTTTCGGAGCTAGCCCTTAACATGGCTATCGAACAAAATGATTATCATCACCGGGGGCGTGCTCAAATGCGGCTAGCCCTTGCCAATATGACAAAGGGGAACTGGATAGAGGCGAACAATCATTTTAAAAAAGCTGTTTTTTCTTTTCGAAATACAGATGATTCTTTGGCAGTAGCGAATGCCTTCAATCATATGGGCTATTCGTTTCAAGCGATGCGGGAATATCACAAAAACCTCGAGAGCCAGCTTTATGCACTTCGCTTGCGGGAAAAATACAGCGATGATCCTTTGGTCATTGCTGCTTCACAAGGAGCTATCGGTTTTATTTACCAGTATATCGGAGAATTGGATAAGGCTATGGATTATCATCTAAAAGCAATGGAGCTCCGCAAAAATAGTCCGGTTCCACATCCTGTCGGTATTGGATTTTGTCTTAAAAATATTGGAATTATCCATAATCTGAAAGGTGAATACGATAAAGCTATCGAAATGCTGAACGAAGCTTTGGATACTTTTGAACTATATGGAAATAAACAATTTGTCGGAGTGGCTCATCGACATATAGGGCAAGTATATATGGCTAAAGGAAAACTCGAAAATGCAGAAACTGCTTTTAAAAATGCATTGAAGGTAGCAGAAGATATTGGAGCAGATGGTGTAAAAGCAAGAGTTTATAGTGAACTGGGAAAACTCAAATCAAAAGAAGAAAACACGGAAAAAGCTATTTATTGGTTGTCAAAAGCTGCAGAAATTGCTGAATTATCAGGGGATCGGAAATTTTTAACTGAAAGTGTTTATGAACCACTTGCAGCATCTTATGAAAACCAAAACAATTATGAAGCTGCCTTCGGAAATCTGAAAAAATACAGTCGTTTAAAAGACAGCCTATTCAATGAAGAATCTTCAGAACAAATTGCCCGACTCAAAACTGAATTTGAAACGGAGAATATGGAAAAGGAAAACCAGGGACTCCGGCTCCGCGAAAAGCAACGATTAAGAGAACGCAATTTTTTGTTGGTTGGGCTAGGTGTTGCTGCCATTTTGGTCTTTTTTATCTATCGGGAAAACCGACAACGAAAAAAAGCTTTTCAGGAACTCCTGGAAGAAAAGAACAGGGCAGAAAGATTGCTCCGCGAAAAAGAAGCATTGTTCAGGGAATTGGAAGATGCCCAAATCCAATTGGTACAATCGGAAAAGATGGCATCGCTAGGACAGTTGACTGCCGGAATTGCCCACGAGATCAACAATCCTATCAATTTTGTAGCCTCCAATGTGCAAGCGCTTCGAATGGATTTTGAAGATATGAAGCCATTTTTTCAAAAATTGTCGGAACTAAACGGACAAAATAATGACCAATGGTTGCGGGATTTTAAATCGCTTAAGTCAGACATGGATTTGGAATTCCTTCAGACTGAAATTGACCAGCTTATAAGTGGTATAGAGCGGGGAGCCCGACGAACGCAAAATATTATCACTGGCCTTCGAACATTCTCGCGAAGCGTAGGCGAAAAATTTGCTGAAGCAGATATTCATGAAGGGATTGAAGCAACTTTGACCATTTTGAACAGCAAATTCAAACACAGGATAGAAATTCACAAAAACTATGGTGATATTCCTTTGATCAATTGTCAGTTTGAAAAACTCAACCAGGTTTTTATGAATTTAATCAGCAATGCTATTGATGCCATCGAAGGAGAAGGACATATATATATTACTACAAAAAAGGAAGAGGATAAATTATTGATCAGTATAAGGGATTCTGGTGATGGGATGGAAGCAACTGTCCAAAAAAAGATTTTCGAACCTTTTTACACGACAAAAGAAGTTGGAAAAGGTACAGGGCTTGGGCTTGCCATCAGCTACAGTATTATTAAAAAACACAATGGAAATATTGATGTGATCAGTGAAAAAGGGAAAGGAACGGAGTTCATTATCACATTGCCCATAAATCACAAGGAATAAATAAAAGAACTAATCACCCAATTACACATAAATGAAGTACAATATACTTTATGTTGATGATGAAAAAGACAACTTAACAGCTTTCAAAGCGGTCTTTAGGAGGCATTATAATGTCCATCTTGCCGAAAGCGGTATGGAGGCTTTAAATATTCTTAAAGAGATTCCTATCCACCTCGTCGTTTCTGATCAACGTATGCCCAAAATGACTGGCGTAGAGCTTTTTGAAAAGATTAAAGATGAATATCCTGACATCGTTCGGATGGTGCTCACGGGTTACAGCGATATGCAAGCCATTGTTGATGCAATCAACAAAGGAAAAGTTTATCATTATATCACTAAACCCTGGAATGTAGATGAATTTAAAGTGTTGATGGACAATGCTTTGGAGGCTTATTCTTTAAGATTGAAAAACCGACAGCTGGAAAAGGAAAGACAAGAATTTCAAATCAAAGCTGCGCAGCAGGAAAAAGACAATATTCTTGCACAATTTGAAATTTTAAAAAACCAGATCAATCCGCATTTCCTCTTCAACAGTATGAATATCCTTGCGGCTTTAATACCCGAAAATCCGGAAAAAGCCATTGAATTTACCAACCGCTTTTCAAAGTTGTACCGATCAGTACTCCAGCTACGACCACAAATGATCATCAGTCTGGAAGAGGAACTTGAGTTTGTAAAATCCTACATTTATTTGCAAAAAATGAGGTTTGATGAAAGTTTGCAAGTGGATATCGATATCCCCGTTGAAAAACTCGAAAATACTCTACCACCATTCGCACTACAGATTTTGGTTGAAAATGCTGTAAAACACAACATAGTTTCGGAAGATAATCCCTTGAAAATAAATATTTTAAATGAAGGTGATTTCCTTTTAGTCATTAATAATCTACAATTGAGAAAGAACATTCGGGACTCTTCAGGTATAGGGATTACCAACTTGCAGGATCGTTATGCCTTGATCACTCCCGAAGAAATAGTATTGAAAAAAACGGACGATACTTTTATTGCCAAAATTCCATTAATCGCTCAGGCCTGATATGAAAACCCTTATCGTTGAAGACGAAAAACATGCGAGAGAAAACCTCGAAAAACTGCTTTTGGAGCTGAATCCCGATATTGAAATTCTCGCGAGAATTGATTCGGTCAGCAAAACCGTTGACTGGCTGAAAAATAATAAAGCTGATTTGATTTTTTTGGATATCCATCTGGCGGACGATCTTAGTTTTGAGATATTCAATCAGGTGAAAGTCGAAACGCCGATCATTTTCACAACCGCTTATGATCAATATGCCATTAAAGCCTTCAAAGTCAATAGCATAGATTACTTGCTCAAGCCCATCGATAAAGCTGAACTCGGCGAATCATTAACCAAATACCAATCCTTGCAAAAGACCAAAGAAATTGATTTTGAGCAACTGAAATCTGTGCTTGATCAAAGTTTACATCATTCCTATCAGAGTCGTTTTTTGGTACAGCGAAGGGACAAAATTATGAGTGTCAAAATTGAAGATGTAGCCTATTTTGAAGGAGAAGACCGCTATGTTTATTTGGTTAAAAAGGACGGCAATAAATTTATCATTGATTATAAATTGAGTGATTTGGAAAAAATGCTTGACCCTGATTTGTTTTATCGCTTGAATCGGAGTTTTATTTCTCATTTCGAATCAATCGATAGAATTATTGCAGTTTCAAAAAGCCGTGTAAAAGTCCATTTGAATCCACCATCAAGCCGTGATATTATTGTCAGTTCCGCCAACACCCGTGGATTTAAAATGTGGTTGAATCATTAAAAAGACAGGAATCATCAGGTTTGAAATTAAAAAAATAATGCTTTCATGAATTTTAGGATTAACATATTTTTCATACTTCTATTTTTTGTTGCTATCTCAGCCTTCGGCCAGCAGGATTCTATTTCCGAAAACCCAGAACTTTTTGCACTTTCGGCTGAAGACATCACACAAGACAGAAATCTGGTGGAGTCAATCCTGAACAGAAAAACAACCACTGCTGCTCAAACCGAACAATTCGCTTCCGATGCTCCGGCAACAGTTTATGTGGTAAGTAAAGATCAAATCAAAAATCGTGGTTATGAAAGTTTGCTGGATCTTTTGGACGATATTCCTGAAGTAGAAATCCAGCGTTTTGGCTCTCCTGAGTTTAATCAACACATTACGCTTCGCGGAGTTGCCGGAAATGAAAAATTTATTATCCTGCAGGATGGTGTACGGATTTCAGCTCCCACAGATGATACGCACTCGATTGGGTATAATTTTTCATTAGAAAATGCAGAGCAGGTCGAAGTCATCATTGGGCCGGCATCGGCACTGTATGGAGCTGATGCTTTTTCTGGAGTGATTCAAATCATCACAAAAAAAGGAGAGCAAAATAAAAATAGCGTAAAAGGAGGCTTGGGGCGTTTTGGAGCAAGGCAATTTGCATTGTCCTTTTTCAAAGAAATCAAAGATTTCTCTGTCAGTGTGGTGGGTGCATATTATGCTTCCAATGAACCAGACATGACCACATTTTATCCTAACGAATATAACTGGTACCGTGAAAACTATTTGCCAAATGGCCAGTTGCTGGTTTCACCTTTTTTTCAGGAACCGGTACAAGTTTCATTTGAGGGAGAAAATCGCAAATTTGAAATGCCAACTGAGTCTTACTACACCAATGTTCATTTGGGACTCGGAAATTTCGAGCTTAATTATAATCGCCATTTTGACTCCTACACCACTTGTGGTTCGACTAGATCTGAGTATTGTGTTTATACTCCGGAGTCAAAATTCGCCTATTTTATCGAAACTCTTTTTGGAAGATACTATTACCGAAGCCCGAACCTGAAATGGAAGCTGGAAAGCACTTTGTCTTTTCATACCTATCAATTGGACAATCAAACTGCTTTTATTAATACTTATACTGGGTATGAACCCGGATTCAAAATGGAATTTGGGAAAAGCAAAAAAATAAAATTACAGGCGCACTACAATCATTCAAAGAAACTGAATCTGATAGCAGGAATTAGTTATGAAATTTTGGATGATTTGCCACTGACTGGTGATCTTCCAAAGCCTTTTAGTTTCGATCAACCGGCTGACTTGCAAAATCAATATTATTTGGGAAGTAATGTGATTGACAAAGATGGCAACGATCTTTCTATCGGCCAGGATTTTTTCTATTTGCATTATTTAAATTATGGAACTTACCTTCAAGTCCTGGGGAAACCAATAAACTCGTTGACAATTACTGCAGGATTGCGTTACGACATCAACACCAGATACGGTCAGAGCCTCAATCCACGATTGGGGTTGGTTTGGAAAGCTACGGATAATCTGACATTGAAAATGTTGTACGGAGAAGCACTATTGTCACCTTCGCCTCGTAAATCGAATTTGCATTATGGGTCATTTTTTCCTGTGACTAATCAGGATGGTGAAATTACAGGGCTGGGTTCTAACTTTTTTCATCTTTCCAATCCGGATCTTGAACCCGAAAAACTTAGAAGTTTAGAAGGCAGCCTGCGTTTTCTAGCTTCCAATAATTTGATTTTTACGTTAAACGGTTATTATACTCGCATTGAAAATTTGATCAATAAATTTGCACAAAATGAAGACCTTAAAACTTTCAAAGGCGTTGAAATTGGTTTTATCGAAACTTCAAAAAATGAAGGAGAAGCCGAAATTTATGGTGGTACTTTGAGGTTGGATGCTGTTTTTAATCTGCAAAACGGTATAGGGCTAAACTTTTACAGCAGCTATTCTTACTCCGATGGACAGGCGAATAACAGCCCTTTGTTATTTAATGCAAGGCATAACTTCAAAGCCGGAGCTGAGTTGACGCACAAGCGATTTTCATTATCCCCGAGGATGATCTACCGAAGTACTTCGTTTGGCTCTCAGGTAGATGAATTTGGCAATCATAAGGGAAATAAACCTTACAGCATAGTCAATTTGTTTGCCAGGTACAATATTGTAGTGAATCCAAAATGGAATCTTTCGGTTTTTTTAAAGATCAACAATCTTTTTGATAATCGATATTACAACGTGTTCATTGGAGGAGCGGAAGGATTTTCTCAGGTCCCGCAGCGCCCTTTAGAATGGATGGCTGGGGTGAAGACGGAATTTTAGAAAGGGAATGAAAAACTGAAATGAAAATTGTTAAAAACATAACTGGATTGTACAAGTATTTTTTTCTGTTGGGATTGGCTTTTGGGCCTCTTTGCCTAAATGCCCAAAATGATTTTGATACCGATTATTATGAGTCTCTGATAAAAAAATCTGAACTGGCGATCGGGCAATTGAAGCCGGATTCAGCTAATCCGTATTTAGAGGAAGCCTTGGAATAAGCGGAGAAGGGAAACGAGCAGAAAATGGCTGCTGTTTGCCAGCATTTATTAGCAAAAGTTTATGAACAAAAGAACAATGTACCGATTGCATTGCGGTATTATTTGCATCCTTTGAAAACGAGAGAAAATATAAATCACAATGCA
>JANQFJ010000014.1 GCA_028277915.1 Saprospiraceae bacterium | reverse complement strand
ATCCTTTCGGAAATTTTTCTAATCCTGAGTAAATATGGAGAAGATGGTTCCAAGGCTCCTTACAGAAATCTGGAAAACTTCCTAAAATCACCGAAGATTGAAAACCTTGGATTGCAAGATGGTAAAATTACAGTTCAACAACATGGATTTGGTAAGCGGATTATTGATGTGGATCATGCGCGTCACCGCTCTGTAAGGATTTGGTTTGATGGCAGAAGGAAAGAGGGCACCAAAAAGAAGATTTATAAAATAATTGAAAGGATCAGCGATTATACTCCCAATCAGATTCAAGGCTGGCGAGAATTTACTGAACAGCAAGTGGTCGATATTATCGAACCTAAGCATATTAATAATATTGTCAATCTCCAAATGGAATACCTATCAAATATCAATCAGGGAGTTGATGGCATTGCCGGTAATGATTTCTACGAAATGGTGATCGGAGTACGACATACCAAAAAAGAAGCTGGTGAGGATAAAAAGCGGATTGATGAATTGTTTAAACAGTTATTAGAGCTACCCTTAAAGCATAAAGATGAATTAGTCAGCAAATTTAAAAACTGGATGCAAATTAAGACTTTTAATAACAGAAACAGTGTCCTGGATAACACACGCCATAACGAAACTAAGGATATCCAAGTCATTGAACAGGCGATTAAAGTGGGTTCATGGTCTGCAGGTTGCCAGGTTTTTTATGATACTGAAGTGTTTTATACTTTTTGGTACAAATTGTTAAAAAGAGCTGCTGAAGTTGGACAGTTACAATGGTATTATACGCTGATCGATGCTACAAATTTTGAAACCACGGATCTTGTTTGATGAAAGAAGAAGAGGAAAAGGAAACGGAGGAAGGAAAGATGGAGGATATGCGAATGAACTGATGTGCCGATAATTTTCTCGCTACTAACAACTAACCATTCGTAACTTTAGGGTAGAGGAATGTATCGTTAGTACTTAAAAACCTTAATAACCCTTAACCACTTAACTCATAACCTCTTACTCCCTAATGTAAATTCCACAACAAAAAATCTGTATTTTAAATTGACTTATGGAATTGGAATGTATAATTACGTATCTTCCGCTTTTCCAAAATTTAAATTATGATTTCCCGACTTTTTTTCTTGCTTATTTTTTTGAATTGTTTTGTGATTTGTATTGCTCAGAATGCCTTAAATGTAGAGTTGTTTGGACAATTCCATAGGGGTGATGCCAGATATTCTGGTAGTTGGGCATACATTGATACTGAAGGCAATGAATATGCATTGCTAGGCACCCGAACAGGTGTAGCGGCTTACACAATTGACGAACAAATGATGATCGAAGAAGTAGGCTTTATTTCAGGGCCAGAATCTAATTGGCGGGAAATCACAGTAATTGGAACTCACGCCTTCGTGACTACGGAAGGGGCAAGCGATACAACGGGAATGCAGGTTATTGATTTGCAATATCTTCCGGATAGTTTGGATCTTTTGACAACCTATTCTACAACATTTACCAGAGGGCATATTATACAGCGGGATGTGTACTCAGATTCAGCTTATGTTTATGTCAATGGAACTTCAGCAACAGATGGCGTTCATATTTTAGACGTTTCCAATCCTGCCGATCCGATTGAAATTGGCTTGTATGAGCCGGGATATTACATCCATGATTGTCATGTAAAACACGATCTCCTTTTCGCTTGTGCATTTTATGAAAGTATAATTGATATTGTTGATATTTCTGATAAAAGTAATCCTGTAAAAATTGGTCAGATTGATGATCCAACCGGAAATACTCATAGTTGTTGGCTGACTGAAGATGACAGATATTTAGTGGTATGTAGTGAATTGGACGGATTGCCATCCAGGATTTACAATGTAGAAGATTTGGGAAATATCTTTGAAGTTGCCCGATACACTGCAAATCCCTTGAGCTTGGTGCACAATCCATACATTCGTGGTGAATTTTGTTTTTTATCGCACAATACGGAAGGATTGCGCGTTCTGGATATTGCTGATCCGGAATTACCTGTTGAAGTAGGATTTTATGATACTTATGATGGCCCGAGCGGAGGGTTCTCAGGACTCTGGTCAGCTTGCCCATTTTATCCTTCCGGAAAAATCATCGGTGGAAATCGAGAAGATGGCCTATATGTCTGGAATTTTAACAATACCCAGGCCGGGAGAATTTATGGCGTTGTAAAGGACAGTATTACGGGAGAACTACTTGCGGATGCTGAACTGATTGTTTTAGAGCCTCAGGATACTTTGATGCTGGATTTTGATGCTGCGTTTAAATGGGGAGCTTTGCCCGGGGATTATAGTTTAGCGGCTACTTTGGATGGATATCAACCTAAAACAGTAGCAATTGAATTAAACGGAGGAGATAGTTTGGAAGTGATCGTTGAATTAGTTGCTGATTCTTTGGTAAATGTGAATTTGATAGATTCAAAAAATATTAAACATTTAAAAATTAACCCAAATCCTTTTTCTGATAAAACAGAAGTGGATTTAAGTGATTTTAAAAATGTCCATTCTTTACAACTCATTGATTTACAAGGAAGAGTAGTAAAATATTATCTTGTTGAAAACCAAAATTCACTGATAATTCAGAAAGGAAAATTACCTTCCGGAGTCTACTATTTGAAACTTTTCAATCCAAACGGCCAAACGATTGCTGCTGACCAGGTACTGATTCATTAAACTTAAATTTTGTAAAATTTTACCCAGTTTGCGGAATTGGTTTTGATAGTTGGCAATATTAAAATATTATTTTCCTCAGTTAGAATTTTCTTTCCATTTTAAGATTAAAAAATAATAAGCCTTTACCTATGCTTAGAAAGCATTTAGAAGATAAAAATCAATCGAAAAGAATTCAATCCAACAAATCAGGTCTTCGTTCTTGGGTTCGTTTGAGTGATTGCTGATAACGCCAATCTTCGATCATCTTGTCATGACCGCTGAGTAAAACATCCGGTACTTTCCAGCCTTTGAATTCGGCAGGGCGGGAATACACTGGGGGAGCAAGCAAATTATCCTGAAAAGAGTCAAATAGGGCAGAAGTTTCATCATTTAATACACCTGGAATCAGCCTTCCGACGGAATCGACCAAAACTGCTGCGGGTAGCTCACCGCCCGACAAGACAAAATCGCCGATACTTATTTCCATCGTGATGTAATGCTCTCTGATGCGTTCATCCACACCTTTGTAATGCCCGCAAAGGATAATCAGGTTTTCTTTCAACGAAAGTTGGTTGGACATTGCCTGGGTAAGTGTTGGAGCGTCGGGAGTCATGAAAATTATTTCATCGTATTTCCGCTGAGCCATAAGTTGGTCCATACAATTTGCTACCGGTTCGACCATCATGACCATACCGGCACCTCCACCATACTGATAATCATCAACTTGTCGATGTTTTCCAAATCCAAAATCCCTGAGATCATGAACAACGATTTCCAACAATCCTTTCTGCTGAGCACGTTTCATAATTGAATGTTCCAGCGGGCTTTTCAATAATTCAGGCAATACGCTTATGATATCGATTCGCATGTTTTTTTAGTTTGAGGTTGGAGTTTTGTGGTTTATAGTTTATGATTTGTTGTTGATGGTTCCTTTATCAATTTTCGTTAAAGATAGATGGATTTTATGAAAATATAATTCACCAACTAAAATGGTTCGCATTGATAGGTTAGAATAAAAAAACGCCACTTTGATGATTCAAAATGGCGCCTGTTTTTAAAAAATCTTTTCTTTTAATTGATTCGAAGCAATTCGACATCAAATATCAAAGTAGAAAATGGTTTTATCATTTGTCCCGCCCCTTGTTCACCATAAGCCAGGTTGTGAGGAACAAAAAGACGAAACTTGGAACCAGGTTTCATCAATTGAAGTGCTTCTACCCATCCGGCAATTACGCCATTTACTGGAAATGTTGCAGGTTCACCGCGTTCAACTGAGCTGTCAAAAACTGTCCCGTCGATCAAAGTTCCGTGATAGTGAGTGGTGACTTTGTCGGTTGGAGCAGGATGATCGCCAATGCCCTCTTTTAAGACTTCGTATTGCAATCCGCTATCCAAAACAATAACCTCAGGACGGTCTGCATTTTTGGAAAGAAATTGTATTCCAGCTTCAATATTAGCTCCGTGTTGAGCTTCAGCATTTTTACGCAAATAACTTTGTATAATTTGATTTGCTTCTTCAGCAGAAACTTTCAAAGAATTATTTTTTACTACATCTTCCAATCCTGCAGCAAGGTCGGTAGCGTTGAATTCACTAATGCCTTGATTGGTCAGGTTCTGAGCTAAAATCACGCCCAGGCTATAACTAAATTGATCCATAAATAGGTTTTAATATTTTAAAAGCTGCAAAGGTAGCAAAAATCAAATGTTAAACAAATGTCGGCAGTCAAAGGCGAGTTGCAAGAAACCACAAATCGGAAACTTCATACTATAGTCCAAAAAAGGAGGAATTGACGTCGATGGATAGATGGATTGAAGAAAAATCGGAGGATAGATGGACAACCACCAATTTCTCTCAGCTTTTTATATCTCATAACTCCTGACCAATAGCACCTAACCCTTTTTCAACTCCGCATAATTTTGATAAAAATACGGTATCGTTTCAATGCCTTTGTAAAAATTGAACAAACCAAAGTGTTCGTTTGGTGAATGAATAGCATCCGAATCCAGACCAAAGCCCATCAAAACGGTCTTTACTCCCAAAACTTTTTCAAACAAGGCGACTATTGGAATACTTCCTCCTGATCGTTGCGGGATTGGTTCTTTTTTAAAAGTTTTTTTCAAAGCGAGATGAGCAGCTTTGTATTCAAGTGAATCGGTTGGTGTGACATAAGCTTGTCCACCGTGATGAGGGGTGACTTTTACTTTTACACCGGCAGGAGCAATACTCTTGAAATGATTGGAAAAAAGTTTGGTTATTTTTTGATGGTCCTGGTTTGGGACCAGGCGCATGCTAATTTTTGCATAAGCTTTTGATGGTAAAACCGTTTTGGCTCCTTCTCCGATATAGCCACCCCAGATACCGTTTACATCCAGCGTT
>JANQFJ010000350.1 GCA_028277915.1 Saprospiraceae bacterium | reverse complement strand
GGAATTTTGTATTGTTGTTTTCTTTTAAGGCTTCTCATTGTAGGAGACATATCCTCTCTCAATCCAGGTACAAAAATAAAGGAATTATCATACAGAGTCAATAGCACCCTAAATTTACGGATTCGAATTACTATCAATCGAACTGTATAGACATCCTTTCCTCCCTGAACACTTAAGTAATAATACCATTTCCATGAAATAAGTTCAATAATTTGGATAAATCATTTTTTTATTTTTTATTGCGGGAAAGTAAGCATTGCTTTTTAAAACTGCTAAGGTTTTAAAGGCTTTCTTACTAAATATAAGGTTTCAAATAGACCGTTTTTATGCTCTTTTCAATACCCTATTATCATTCTTTTCGAAGATTTTAATGTAAAAAATTAATAGCTTTTCATTTTTATAAAGAGTAAATTTATTTGTACTTGTAATGTTTGTAAAAAAAACTTATACTGACTGTATTAATATGACACTTTTCGTTTCATTTTTCTCATAATTTAATTTTAATCACTTTCCCATATGAATAGAGTCAAATTTGACCTGGAGTTTATTTTTCGGGCTTCTCCCACAATATTATATAAATTTATTACAACTCCTTCTTGTCTAATTCGTTGGTTTTGCGACGAAGTAGATATCCAAGGAGAAACTTATACATTTGTATGGAATGGCGCTGAAGAGGTTGCCGAAATGATCGACGATATAGAAGATGAAAGAGTTCGATTTCACTGGGAAGATGCTGAAGAGGAAGAATATCTGGAATTCCGGTTTAGCCGCTCCCCGGTTACTGGTGAGACGATCTTTGAAATCACCGACTTTTGTGATGATGACGAAGTAGATGATCAAAAACAGCTTTGGGAAAGCCAAATCAAAATGCTTCGCCAAGAGACTGGTGGATAGACAATTTTGCACTAAAATCCACAGCACAAAACCTCTTTGTCATTAGTTCAAAGGGGTTTTGTGTTTTTCGGGTTTTAAATTAAGGACTCTATTTGTTGCAGAAAATAAAAGTACTTTTACATTTTTTAAATTATTAACCAAATCAATAAGTACTTCAAACACCTCAATGAATTATTTCCTGAAAAAATATAAGCACATTTTATGGTTTACAGCTTTATTTTTTGGAATTTCAATTTATTACAACTTTGATGAGGTGATTCAATTCTCCCCAAGATCCATTCATCAATGGCGACAAACCGACAGCGCCTCTACTGCGCTTAATTATTATCAGGATGGTCTAAACTTTTTCAAACCAAGGATGCATTATGTAATGGGGGGTGAAGGGTTTGTGACCGGACCGGGAGAATCGCCAATATTCTTTTACCTGGTCGCTTTGCTGTATAAATTATTTGGCCCCTATGACGGTATTTTCAGACTGAGTAGTTTTTTGATTTTATTAGTGGGATTATATTGTCTGAGTAAAATAGTTTTAGAGGAAACCAATAATTTATTTATATCACTCGTCATTCCTTCCATCTTGTTGGGTTCTCCATTAATCGCTTTTTACAGCTGCAACTTTACCCCAAATATTCCGGCACAGGGAATCGCGATGACCGGTATTTGGTTTTTCTACCTTTTTTATAAAGAAAACCGTCTGTCTTTTTTTTACTTGAGTATGTTTTTTTGTGCAATAGCCGGATTGATAAAAATATCAGCACTGATGAGTTTTCTGGTAATCATGGGGCTTTGGATTATTGAGTTATTTAATATTAAAAAACTGAAAAAAGGTGAAAAACTATTCAAAAAAAATCTCAAAATTGGTTTTGCTTTTCTATCAGTAATTGCGATAATTTTTTGCTGGAAAATCTATGCAGATCAATACAATGAATTACATCAGACAAAATATTTTCTTTCCAAAATTCGACCAATTTGGAGCGTCGAAAACACTGTAAGAGAATTGATCTGGGGGAAAATAATGGCTAAACAATTACCTTACTTTTATCACCCTATTTCATTTTGGATAATTATGGGTGCAGGAGTCCTGATTTTGCTAACTCCACGAAAACACTCCCCTATCCTTTATTGGTCGCTTTTATTTTTTATGCTGGGAAGCATTGGGTTCTTTTTGATAATGTTTAAACAGTTTGAACTCCATGATTATTACGCCATCGAATTGATGCTTTTACCTTTTATAATCCTGAGTATTTTTGTCATTTATTTAAAGAAAAACTTTCCGTTTATTTTAAAAAAATGGTGGTTTCAGGCATTTTTCGTATCATTCGTT
Organism: Saprospiraceae bacterium; assembly: GCA_028277915.1. Classification (GTDB taxonomy): domain Bacteria; phylum Bacteroidota; class Bacteroidia; order Chitinophagales; family Saprospiraceae; genus JAHDHW01. The sequence goes on along the minus strand of JANQFJ010000350.1, from coordinate 9,650 downwards.
TTTTCCAACTTTTACAACACAAAATCCCACCTCTACCTGAGATATGACCCAAGCAGCATCTTTATGTCCCACTTCAACCCTTCATTTTACAAAAAAGACGATTTACAACTTTTTATTCAAAATCTTGGGATTGAACCAACTGATAAAGTGATCAGTGCCCCTGACCTAAGCCCAAATAATACGCTTTATTACCTTAATCTGAGAGGTTGGACAGAATATTTTATGGGAGGTCCATTGAATGCTCTTGTAATGCATTTTTTTCTAGCCAGCGGTGCAAATTACCTGATAATTAATGATGCTGCTTATTTAGAGTTAGAAGACTTAAAACCCTTTTTGGATTACCCAATCGGAAATTTTGAAAATTCTATATTTGTATTTGACATCAGACCTTATAAATTAGGGGAAATTGAAATCAAAAGAGAGGAACGGGAGAAGTAAAGAATTGGAAATGGAGGAAGGGATGTGCGGATGTGCGGATGTGCGGATGACTTAATCAACCAATAACTAACCAACCAGACTTTATGAAAATATTCTTTGGGCTAGAATTTGATGAACCGGTTTTCAAAACGAAAATACCAAGCGAAGGAGGAACGCATTATTTTGGTCCGACAGGGTTGTTATTTATGCTGGAATCACATCTTGGATTGATTGGTCATGCCAATAACAATGAACATATCAGGATTGAGCAATATCGCCAATTGCTTAAAGAATATTTGGAGAACTCTCCTAAAGCTTTTTATGAAAAATCATTTCAGGCAGATCAGTTGGCCACCGCTTCACGATTGCTTCAAATGAGGGACGAACTGGTGCTCGCACATTGGGATTTCAAAAAGAATATAAATTTGCCAGATCGACTTAAAACTTTCAGTGATCTCGAAAATCTGATGAATGAAAAAAATCAGCCCCTTGCTTTCGGCTATGCAGATCGATTTGTTGAGGTAATGAAATATTTGGATTCGAGAAAACAACCGATTAAAGAATTCATCGTGAATGAGCCTATTCAGATGTTACCCCGCCATCTCAAAACACTGTTCCAAAAACTTCAACAATTGGGAGTACTTTTTTTTGAGAACCAAGTCAAAATTAAAGACATTGAAAGCGATTTAACCAACTTCCAACGTTACCTTTCCCGACAATCCAACAAACAAAAAGCCAAACTTCAAAACGACGGATCATTATTAATTTTCCGTTCATCCAACGAGACGGAAGCAGCAACTTTTTTAACAAAGCTTCTTCAACGAAATACCTCCTTCTGTCCTTTATGCCTGATTCCGGAAAAGAACCGAGCATTAGACAATGTGCTTACCCAAGAAGGCTTGCCAAGTTTGGGGATTTTATCTGCATCGCTTGCGAGACCCAGCCTACAAATTTTAAAATTGGTTCCTGCCTTTTTATGGCGGCCAGTAGATCCGTACAAAATAATGGAATTTGTTTCTCTTGCAGTAAAACCACTCGCTGGTGACTTGGCTGACCTGATCGCAATTCAAATGGCACAAAAACCTGGACTGAATAGTGATAGCTGGCGAATGATGATTAAAAATTATTTTGGGGTACTTAAAAAACAAGCCAGAAGTGATCCTTCAATCGATGCAAAAACTGTTGAAAAGCAATACAAATTTTGGTTCGAACGAAAACGTTATAGAGCAAACAAAGCTGTTCCGATAAAAGATGTCATCGAAATTTTTGATTATCTCGCAAAGTGGGCGTTTAGTGTTTTTGAAGATGGCAACGAAAAAAGCATCTCTCTCCATGTGTTGAGTGGGCAAGCTCGCCGTATTGTTGAAATGCTGGAAGCACAACCGAAAAACGAAACGCATTTGACATTCCTCAACCTTGAACGAATCGTTCGGACGATCTACGAACCTTCCCCTGTTAATTTTAGAGAAACAGAAGTCGGTCACTTACCATTTGTGTATCACTCCAGTGCGATCATCGACCCTGTTGACGAACTCGTTTGGTGGAATTTTACCAGATCCGAGCAGGAGCATTTCTTTTCGCGATGGTATCGTTCGGAAACAAAGTATTTGGAAAGCCAGGAAGTAATTCTTCAAAGTCCTCAGGATGAAAATGCCCTGCTACTTTGGCAAAGGCCAAGAGCCATTTTTCAAACACAAAAGAGGGTCGTTTTAGTGATCCCGAAAAAAATAAAAGGCTCACAGGTTTTTAACCACCCATTGTTTGATGAACTGGAAGCTGCTTTTGATGATTTAATAAAGATCACTTTGAAATTCGATGATCCAAAAACTCATTCGATTTTCGCTAAGCATTTTAACGTTCCTGAGCTTATTCCCCTGGATTACAAACAATTAGGAAAACCAAAGCCATTTATAAAAATTTCGAAAAATGAAAACCTCGAACAAAAGGAATATGAAACATTCAGCAGTCTCGATGCTTTGTTTTATTATCCTTACCAATGGGTTTTCAGGCATAAAATCAAACTCAAAAAATCATCTATCTTAAGCATTGTCAGCGACGTCACTTTGATGGGGAATCTCGCTCACCGCTTTTTTGAATTGCTTTTAAAGGAAAATATCAAAGCCTGGACAAAGCCGGAAGTTGAAAAATGGATCGACTCAAACAGCTACGAACTTTTGGCAAAGGAGGGTTCCGTTTTACTTTTGTATGGTCGAGAACCGGAGCGCATTGCTTTTCTTAAAAAAATAAAATTTGCAGCCTGGAGTTTGATTTCCATGATCCAAAACAACGGTTGGGAGATCAAAGACACCGAAATGGAGTTGGAGGGAGCGCTTGAAAACCAAACCATCAAAGGAAAGGCAGATCTTGTACTTCAACGAGGTGAAGAATTGGTGATAGTTGATCTAAAATGGCGGGGAGCTTCTTTCCGTCAAAGAATCATTAAAAATGAAGAAGACTTGCAATTGGTCACTTATTCCAAACTCCTTGGTGATAAAAATTGGGCACATACGGCTTATTTTATCATTGAAAACGGTAAAATAATCGCCAGAAATAATCTGGCCTTTAAGGAAGTCATCGCCGTAGCCCCGGACAGTGATCATTTACAAATCAATAAAGTCATTTGGCAGAAAATGCAGCAAACTTACCGATGGCGATTGAAACAATTGGCCAAGGGGCAAATTGAAATCCGAACGGAACAAACGCTTCCTGACCTCGAAGATACCTACGCCCACCAATTGATGGATTTACTCGAAATGAAAGACAAAGATGCTCCATTTGACGATTATCGAACGCTGATAAATTTGGTTGAATAATTAAATTAACCCAACCAATTTTAAAATAGCTCAGTCTTGTTAATCAAGAACCTCCTTTTATAAGCTTTTAATAAAAATTACTCCATTGAATTTTGCAAAAATATTATTTGTGATAGCAGCTTTTGTTTTCTTTTTTGGCTGTAAAAGCAAAAAAAATCTTTCCGAAACCTATAAAGTCGAAGTCAGATACATCGATCAAATTTGCTGTGGGAATATGATGACTACGGACAATTATTTAGCCCCCAGTCCATGTGAATTGTATAAAGATTCATTGCTGAGAGCTATAAATATTGAAGCTTTTGATATTCCCCAATATTCTCAATTTGGAGACACTTTATCCATAGAATACAAACTGACAATGCAATGCGAGGCTTCTTGCGAAATCACTTGCAATCGATATAATGGCATTCCAATAGAACTTATCAAAGTGGAATAAAAACCCCAAGTTGCCGATAGTCCAATTGAATTAAATAATAAACCTTTTTTTTTAAAATCACCCAACCATCTTTCAAAGAATTACAGTCTCCCTAATTGAAGTTTTTATTGAAACTCATCTTAAAAAGATTCATTCAAAAGCCTAAAAAAATAAACTAAATAAAAACATGAAATCTAAAATTTTATCATTCCTAGTTTTGGTAGTAGTTCCTTTTTTGTTTCAAGGATGTTTAAAAGACAGCTGCGAACGTGAGATCACTTACATCAAAACTACTCCGATCTACAAAACACTTTCGGAAATCCGCTCAGGAATTGACATGCACGCTCCCCGGGAGCTGCAAAAACCAGGTAAAATGTATTTTTATAACGACTTCATTTTCATCAACGAACAACGAGAAGGAGTCCATATTATTGACAATACAAACCCCAATGTTCCTGTAAATATTGGATTTATTGAAATTCCGGGAAATGTTGATATAGCCATACGTCAAAACATCCTCTATGCGGACAATTATATCGATTTACTTACAATAAATATAACTGACGTTACTAATCCCCAGTTGATTTTCCGCAACGAAGATGTATTTCCACACTACGGTGAAACATCAGATGGATTGCTGGTTTATTTTCACCATGAAGAGGTCACCGAAATTGTAGATTGCAATACTCAGAATGACAGATTCCGGGATGATATTTTCCTGGGAGCACCTGAAATTGACTTTGTTACTTTAGACAATAGTTCTGGAGATTTTGGAGGCGTTGGAGGATCGCTGGCCCGGTTTGCACTTTATGACAATTATTTGTACACCATTGATGAGTCCAATTTGCACGTTTTTGACATTTCAGACCTGACTTCTCCAAATGAAGTAAACAACGTTTCTGTGGGTTGGCAAATTGAAACTTTGTTTTCATATACCGACAAATTGTTCATTGGATCAACTACCGGGATGATCATAATGGATGCTTCCGATCCATCATTGCCGACTTATCTTTCAAGTTACTCTCATTTTTGGGGATGTGATCCCGTCGTTGTAAAAGGTGATTATGCCTATGTTACGTTGCGTTCGGGAAGTAATTGTCAACAAAACGGCGATCAACTGGATTTGGTGAATATCACCGACATTACCAATCCATATGTTGAAAAAACGTTTCCAATGGAAAACTCATACGGCTTGGGCATCAAAGAAAACACACTTTTCCTTTGTGAAGGGAAATCAGGCTTAAAAGTCTTTGACATTGAAATCCCTACAGAGCTCGACCAGCGTATGATCGATTATGAAAGGGGCTTTTTCGCTTACGATGTCATTCCATTGCCCGGAAACCGGAATATCCTTTTGGTAATTGGAGAAGACGGCTTTTATCAGTACAATTATGATGACCCAAAAAATCTTATACTGCTTAGTCACATTGCAATCAATAAATAATTTTAGCAAAGCCTTTCGGAACAATGGTTTTCGAAGGGCTTGTTTTATTGTTTAAAAATTGAAATCATACTTTGTGAAACTTAGTGGACTATTTGCCTGATAGTGAAAAAATTTAAAACCACTAAGACACTAAGATCACTTAGTACCACAAAGTCGTCTATTAAAAAATTGTCGCAAATTTTAAAAAATAAAAACAATGAAAACTAGTAACCTCCTTTTTGTAGCTTTATTTCTTTTTGTTTTGTCCTGTACAAAGGAAGATTCTTCTGATTTGAACAGGAATAATTCTGAATCATTTTTTCTAAATGATTCGAGTTTTCCAGGAAACGGCAATACTGGAAATCCACCTGTGATCACAGGAGATGTTTACGAAGAATATGAGGAAAATCAATTTATCGATGTGGCGGATGAACCTGTTTCTACCTTTTCGGTAGATGCCGATGGTGCTTCTTATGCAAACATCAGGAGATTCATAGTTCAGGATAATCAATTGCCTCCAAAGGCCGCCGTAAGAACGGAAGAATTGATCAACTACTTCAATTTAGATTACGATTACAGCGATTATTCTCATCCAATAGCTTTAAATGGAGAAGTGAGCCGATGCCCCTGGAATGCTACAAATAAATTAATTAGAATTGGAATCAAAGGGAAACCAATCCCTGAAGAAGAATTGCAACCATCTAATTTCGTTTTTCTGATTGATGTCTCCGGATCGATGTCAAGTCCGGATAAATTGGAATTACTCAAAACTGGTTTCAATCTCTTTGTAGATGAAATGGAAGCTGATGATAGAGTAGCTATTGTAACTTATGCAGGCATGGCTGGTGTGGCTCTTGAGTCCACTTCAGGTACAAATAAACAAGCTATTAAAAATGCAATTAACGCATTAGGCTCAGGAGGAAGCACAGCAGGTGCTGCAGGCATCATCACTGCTTATGAAATTGCTGAAGAACACTTTATCCCTAATGGAAACAATCGGATAATCATGGGTACTGACGGCGATTTCAACGTAGGAATTTCTGATAAAGATGAACTCGTCGAGCTTATCGAAGAAAAAAGAGAAACGGGCATTTTCCTTACGGTTCTGGGTGTAGGACGAGGGAATCTGAATGATGCAGCATTGGAGCAGATTGCAAATAATGGAAATGGCACCTACGAGTATATTGATAAATTGGAGCAGCTGAAAAAGGTGTTTATTTATGATTTCAGTAAATTTTATTCCGTTGCAAAAGATGTGAAAGTACAAGTGGAATTTAATCCGGAAAATGTAAAAGCATACAGACTTATAGGCTATGAAAATAGAATTTTAAACGCAGAGGAATTCGAAGATGACGAAAAAGATGCAGGAGAAATTGGTTCAAACCAGAACATCACTGCTCTTTATGAGATCGTCCCAGTAGTTAACCCGGATTTTAGAGATGTACCTACTTTTACGGTCGACTTCAGGTACAAGGAACCAGATGCAGACACCAGTATTCCACTCCAACTCGAAATATTCGATGAAGGGAACAACTTTGAGCAATCATCAGATTTCATGAAATTCACTTCAAGCGTCGCTTCTTTTTCAATGCTGATCACTGATTCTGAGTTTAAAGGAACAAGCAGTTTTAACGAAGTGATTTCATGGTTGAATGGTCTAAATTTCCCAGACGAGCATGGCTTCAAGGAAGAGTTAAAAGAAATTGTACAAAATGCCCAGAGCCTATAATCGAAACTTGGTTTTAATTTTTATAAAATGAAACAACTTAAATTAATTCTCTTTTTGTCATTTCTGAGTACAACTATTTTCGCTCAGCAAAATAACACGATAAGCGTCGTTTATCTTCACGATGGGAGCATGATCAAAGGACAGGTTGTTCAGGATCATGTCCTCGATGTTGTAAAAGTCAAAATCATCGACGACACCGAATTAACTATTCCGCTTAAAACAGTGAAATCTATTGTAAAAATAAAGGAAAACGTAAAGCTTTTAAAAAACGGAAAATACGTACAAACCCAGGGACCTTACAAGCACATTAGCCTGGGTACCTTGACGGCCTGGGAGGACGACGAAAAAGAATTTATCGTTTGGGGAGCCAGCCTCTTCCAATTTGCCACAGGTTATCAATTTAACCAATTTGCCTCATTTGGAGGCGGTATAGGGATGGATGTTTATGACAAAGAGTATTTCCCCGTATATGCAGATTTTCGGGGGTATATTTTAGATAGTAAAGTGAGTCCGTACTATGCTCTTCAGGTTGGATATGGCATTTCAACGGATATTTTCAATACTTATTCCGACAATATTTCCCATCGTGGTGGCGCAATGTTCCACCCCACCATTGGACTTAGGTTTGCATCGTTTAGACAAATCAAACTTGTAGCAGAAGCTGGATATAAATTTCAATATGACAGACGGACCGATGATCGAAACAATACCGTTGACAAGATCATCTATAAAAGGCTAGCATTGAAGATTGGGTTGTTGTTTTAAGATTAAAAAAAGGAATTAAACTTCTCAAACTCATTGAATCGCCTCTCTGATTTTCTTTTCATGGCTATAATAAGTCAGGAAATCTCCAAACCACTTCCATTTCATTGAGGCGGAACGTCGAATCTTTGCCCTACCTTTTTGTGAAACGACAACTATCCCTATACCTTTGTTTTTGCAAATTTTATCCAAAGCCCGCAATTTATCTTTTTCCAATTTATCTAAACTATCCTTTGAAAATGCCAGCCAGCGTTCATTGGCAGGGTATTGCGCCAATTGGTTGATCACTTTAACGGTCTGGTGGCGATAACTGTGAACTGTAAAAAAACCATAGATCAATGCTCCGCAAACCAACATGTTCAGCGGCAAAATATATTGCAAAAACCCATCATCTAACCGATACAATGCGAAAAACATTCCTGTAATTATGCAAAATTTCAACCCAGCTTTAAAGCTGTTCCAGATCAACAGGTTGGCATCTCTCCTGGGTTTAATCGATGAAAGCGTTTTAAAAGATTTGGCTTCCATCGATACCACGTAAGTTCCCCAAAAGTAATGTTGAAAAGCCAAAAGACCATCAGCTCTTTTCCCTCCAAATTTTTGACGGGTACGAACCTCAGTCCTAGAAAACAGTCGCCCACTTCGGGCTCTTTTGCTGTATTTTTGGTAAAGAAAAATCTGTGCAGTATCCTGAACGGTTTTTTCAGAAAGCTTTGCCATTTTATAGTGTTTCAGTAGTTTGTAGTTTTTGGTTAATGGGTAAAGTGGTTAAACAGTTAAGTGGTCTTACTCCTTCTCTCCATTCTCCCATTCTTTCTTCCTCCTCCTTTTACCAATACGACAAACGCTAACTTTTGTTGACATGAAAACTAAAACACGAATCAAAAAGAGCTTATTGTCTAAGATTTGTAAAAAGATAACTTCGCTCAGCTGAGAAAAACGATAAAAATTGTTCCTTTTATTACCTTAGCGACATGGAATCAGTTAATACTTTAAATCGCAAAAAATCAGCAGCCCTTTTTGAAGAAGCTAAAAATTATTTCCCCGGAGGAGTGAATTCGCCAGTAAGAGCATTTAAGTCCGTCTCCGGGCCACCCTTATTCATAAAAGAAGGACATGGTTGCAGATTCACTGATGAAGATGACAACACTTATATCGATTTCTGCTGCTCATGGGGACCTCTGATCCTTGGGCACAATAACTCAAAAATCCGCGATTTTGTCATCAAAACAGTTCAAAAAGGAACCTCGTTCGGAACACCAACCGAGTTAGGCAATAAACTAGGAAAACTCATTCTTGACAATAATCTATATGTTGAAAAAATCCGCTTTGTCAGTTCGGGAACTGAAGCGGTGATGTCAGCAATTCGACTGGCTCGCGGAGCTACTGGCAGAAACAAAATCATCAAATTTGAAGGCTGTTATCATGGTCATGTAGATTCACTTTTGGTGAAAGCCGGAAGTGGTTTGGCCACTTTTGGAGAAAGCACTTCCGCTGGGATTCCTGCTTCTTTTGCAAAGGAAACCATTGTGTTGCCGTTGAATGATCAACAAGCTCTACAACAAACTATTCAAAATCACGGAGATGACATCGCCTGCATTATCATTGAGCCGATACCTGCAAATAATGGTCTTTTACTGCAAGAAAAATCTTATTTGGAATTCCTTCGATCAATTTGTGACAAATTCAGTGTTTTGCTAATCTTTGATGAAGTTATTTCAGGGTTCAGAGTTGATTTTGAAGGTGCAGCTGGATATTATGGTATTCAACCCGATATCATCACTTATGGTAAAATAATTGGAGGCGGAATGCCAGTTGGAGCCTATGGTGCCAGCAAAGAATTAATGACTCAAATTGCTCCTGAAGGGCCTGTATATCAGGCCGGTACGTTATCTGCCAATCCTGTCGCAATGGCTGCCGGCTATGCTGCTTTACAGCAATTACTTGAAGAGGGTTTTTATTTAAAACTTGAACACAAAACCAAAAACTTTGTGAGCAAAATTCAGCAATATTGTGATGAAAAAGGTTATTCTGTCAATATTCCATCTGCTGGGTCAATTTTCTGGATCGCATTTACAAAGGAAAGAATTT
>JANQFJ010000312.1 GCA_028277915.1 Saprospiraceae bacterium | reverse complement strand
AGTGAATTTATTGATGCAATACCTAATCAAAAACGAAAAGCAGATAGTATTGAATTAATGAAGATAATCCGGAATATTACCGGAAAAGAACCTAAAATCTGGGGAGTAAGTATCGTTGGCTATGGCAAATATGCTTACAAAAGGAAAAACGGCGATGAATTCGAATGGTTCAATGTTGGTTTTTCACCTGCTAAAAATCATCTCACCTTGTATGTCATGTACAACATCAATGAAGAAAAAGAGCTTTTGAAAAAACTCGGGAATTGTAAAACAGGAAAAGGATGCTTGTATATAAAAAGTTTAGAACATGTTGATATTGACATTCTTAAACAAATTATCGCCAAAAGCGATCGGTGGCAATAAATTCAGCTTTGGTTATAAATTGCAACTCGACAAAATAGTTACCTTCGAAATTTTTAAAAAAATAAAAGCGATTTTAAATAATTTTTGTTACTTCTATACTGCCAAGAATAAAAAAATCCTTTGTAATATTTTGAATTACAAAGGATTGTGTTTTGTTGTGTACCCGGGGCGGGAATCGAACCCGCACTCCTTTAACAGGAACAGGATTTTAAGTCCTGCGTGTCTACCAGTTCCACCACCCGGGCAGAGAAGAATTCCAAATTTAGTGAATTTGGACAAGCAGAATACAAAAAAAGCCTTCTTTTTTGAAGGCCTCTAGAGCGAAAGACGGGATTCGAACCCGCGACCCCGACCTTGGCAAGGTCGTGCTCTACCAGCTGAGCTACTTTCGCGTAAATTACTTTTCTTTAAAAGCGATGCAAATATACGTGATTTGAATTTAATATGTCAAATTAGCATTAAATATTTTTTTATCATCATCAATAAAATTTTGAACACTGTAATGAATCAATTTGTTTGAAGGTTTTCGTATAAAGAATTAAAACAGCAATCGTGGTAAACTATTTGGAATCGACTTTTTATTTTGATGCGGATCATTCTGCCGTCCAACATTTTGTAAATTCTTTACAGCTAAAAGATTTTTCGCCAAAATCTGCTGCCATCAAGCTTTTTGAAGAAATTCGTGATGGATGGAAATATAATCCTTATGTTATTCATTTCATGGAAGAAAAATATTTGGCCAGCCAAATAATTCAACGAGAAACCGGGCATTGCCTTGACAAATCTATCCTGCTAATAACCTGTCTTCGCGCCTTGAATATTCCTGCGCGTTTGGGTTTAGCAAAAGTGAAAAACCATATCGGGGTAGAAACGATTGTTGAAAAGTTTTCATCAGAGGTTTTGACTCCTCATGGATATGTTGAGATTTATTTAAATGAAAAGTGGGTAGCTGCTACACCTGCTTTCAACAAAGAACTTTGTAAAAAACTCAATGTCGAATTGCTGAATTTTGATGGTGAAAATGATGCTGTTTTTCAACCAAACAACAATTCGGGTAACAAATTCATGGAGTATTTGGAAGACTATGGTACTTTTGATGATTTTCCGATGGATTTTATAATCCAGAATTTTAAAAATCATTATAAACATTTGATACCTTTCATTGAAAAGAAAGAGACCTGGCGAATTTAAATGTTCAGCGATTTCACAAAGGGCTAAAAAAGAACAAATCATGGATCAAAATTTTAAAGTGCATATAATCGATTTATTTTTTAAAGGTCAACCACATGGCATTGCCGCCTTTCTGGTTGAATCGACTCAAGGCCTGGTTCTAGTTGAAACCGGACCTCATTCGACCTTTGAACAACTTTGCAATGAGGTAACAAAATTGGGATTAGATCCAAAAAGTATCAAACATGTACTGTTGACCCATATTCATTTGGATCATGCGGGAGCGGCATGGGCATTTGCTGAAAACGGCGCAAATATTTATTTGCATCCATTTGGTTTTAGGCATATGCATAATCCTGAAAAACTTTTGGCTTCGGTTAAAATGATTTATAAAGAACGGACAGGTGAGCTTTGGGGTACGCTAAAACCGATTTCCTCAGAGCAATTGATCGTTATGGAGGACATGCAAGAAATTGAGATCAATGGTTTGAAATTTACAGCTTATTATACACCAGGACATGCAAAACATCATATTGCCTGGGGGTTGGGGAATGTTGTGTTTACAGGGGATGTCACGGGAATTTCGATAAAAGGAGGACCTGTTGTTCCGCCATGTCCACCACCGGATATAAATATTGAAGAATGGTTGTTTTCAATTGAAAGATTACGAAAACTAAAAGGTATTGAGGTCTTTTATTTAACCCATTTTGGAATGGTGAAAAACATAGAAAGCCACTTGTTAGCATTAGAAAAATCACTGAAAGATTTTTCGAGTTTTATAAGACCTTATTTTGAAAAGAATATTAATATAGAGGAAGCAGTTGAGGATTTTAAGGTGTTTTCAAAAAAATATTTAACTGAAAAAGGATTAAATGATGATGAAGCTGAAACTTACGAAATAGCTAATCCTTCATCGTTTAATGTGTACGGATTAATGCGTTACTGGCAAAAAAAGTTGTCACGAGTAGAATAATTCAACAATCAGCTCTTTAAATCCAACTATAGGATCAACTCTTGATCATAATCAAAGAGATATCGTTCTCCAAGACTTACAAGGATCAAACCTGCCTTTTGACGTTGAATCTCAGTATTGATCAAAGCACTGGCTTTTTCAATATTATCATCATCGAGATGGCTGAATGGCTCATCAAGCAGCAAATAATCAAAAGGTTGGCATAATGCGCGGATGATTGCTATCCGTTGTCTTTGTCCATAGGAAAGTGAACCACAGGTTTTGTTCAACAACTCAGCGACACCTAGCATTTCTGCCATTTCTTCGATTTGATTTGTTTTATCCGGGCTAGCCAATTCAGCATTTAGTTGAATATTCGCTTGGGCTGTCAGATCCGGGAATAATCGCAAATCCTGAAAAACAATCGAAAATTTATTCTGCCTGATGGCAGACCATTGATCGGGAATGAAAGCAGAAGAATCCTTTTCATAAACCAAAACTTCTCCGTTGAAATCATTTCGCAAGCCATAAATTACATGGAGTAGGGTGGATTTGCCCTTTCCTGAAGGAGCAGTGATCAGATAGTTTTTACCTTTTTTAAAAGTAATTTTTGTATTCCAAATTTCCGATTGGACAGTAATGCCTTCTTCAAACAATGGTTCTGGTTTTACATTTCTCAGTTGAATCATGTAGGGCCGATATGATCTGTTTTAAAATTCAAAAATAAAAAAAGTGAGATGGAATTTTTAAAAACGCATCTCACTTGTTTAAATATTTTTTTCGATTAAATTTCCGTCTTTTCAACGGTGGACTTTTTCTCCATTTCTTTTAAATATTGATTGTTCATCATTTCAAAAAGCTGTTTCAGACTATTGTTTTTTTCATCTTTAAAAGATAATATCAAATCACTGTTTTTTCGTTGAGCTGCAATTTCGAGCGTTGAGATGTCAACATTGATATCCTCTTCCATCATATCAGCAATGGCCTCGTAGTCCATGAACAATCCAAAAATATTTCCTGATACTTTGTTCATCAATTTTTTATCAACCTCTTTATCAAAACCACCATTTTTGATAGCATTCAAATGTTCATCGCTGTTTGAAAAGAAAATAAAGTCATCTTTGACGATAAATTGAGCTCCGCGATAAGTATAAGATGTTGGTGAAAAACTGCTGTATCTATTGTTTGTCAGCTTATAATGATCGTCTCCGGTTTTCTCGATCAATCCATGCTCAATAGCCAAATCGATAAATTTTTGGAGATTTTCTCTATCGTTGATATCTGTGGCAAAAAGCCCCAAATGTTCGCCTGAACTGGCATTTGAAGTAAACAGCATATCGCCACCAAAAGTATTTGAAATATCATCGGCTGTGATTCCAAATTCCTTGAGTCCGAAATTAATGTAGTTCATTCCCATGGGCCTTTCAGCGATTATTTGTTTGATTCCTTTTAAATCAATCGCCGCCGTAATAAGTGTGCTTAATCCCTCAGGTGAAACATAATTTGAAAAATCAGTTTTGACTTCATCTTTAAAAATCAACTTGAGATCCTTGGTCAACCCTTTGTTCAGAAAAGTAGAGCTATGTCCTACAATCTCACCATTTTTAAAATCCAAATAACTGTGAATAAAATTATCTTTTAAAGCATCAGGATCGATGTTTGCCATCGGTGCCATCATTCTGACATTTTCGTTTTCTGCAAGCGCGTTTGAACTCACCCAACTCATGATGTCATGGTTTCCGGAAAGGCATTTTTGAAGGTCTTTGCTATTAGCAATCGATGGTGTTGCGTCAGGATTGAAATATTTTGAAACCATTGGAGTAATGTCATTGTAGGAATTGGTAGAGCCAAACACTGCAAGGTTATCATTCCAGGCAACTGACTGGTTTCGAGTAACTAACAGGTAAAAGTTGTCCGCTTTTGTGATTTTTACATTCTCCTGAGTCTTTAGTAAATTACTGAAGGCTTGGGCATCTTTTAAAGAAAATACAACTCCAACAAATATTTCTTCAGGATTATCAGGATTCACTTCATTGGCGATATAAAAACTTTTGGAAAGATCAATTCCGGATTTTGCAGGATCAGATGCGACATCTCCCAAAACAGGATTGTATTCGTTGGCTCTTTTGATGACCTCCTGGTAAAATTCCAAGGTTTTAACATGGTCAAAATCTGCTTTTTTCATCAAAGCAGGCAGATCAACTGAGGAGACCATAGAAACTGAGTTTGGAATACTGCTTAATGCCTGGTCTTTCAAAACACTTCCTTTGTCACAGGCAGAAAATAAAAAAAAGCAGGCCAAGAGGAGGGTGCCATAATTCTTTAAAAGGTTCATTGTCAACTTTAGTTTTGTTATAAAATTATTGGATATACAATAGTAACGAAAATTGAATTGCGGCGTAGTATAATCGGATGAATCAATTGGATAAATCGATAGACTTCACTTCAAAATAGTAGATTTCAATGTTGGTTGGCTTTTCAAAAAAAATCATTAATCAATCAAATTCTTTAAATTTTAACAAACCTACCTTCGGCTTTTCTTTTCAGATAAAAATAGGTCTCTGACTGAGCTCTGACTGCAATGTCGTCAATGTTTTCTTTATAATAATTTGATTGGTCGGCATCCAAAATCCTTGCTTTTACATTATCGCGAAATTGCAGGTCCATAAAATCTTTTAATTCCTGGCGGTGATCAGGGTCATAAATTGGAAAAGCAGTTTCGATCCGATAGCTTAAATTTCTTACCATCCAATCCGCTGAAGAAAGGTAGATTCTTTCATCGCCATTATTGTGGAAAATGAAAATCCTTGAGTGTTCCAAATACCTATCAACGATGCTGTAAGCTTCAATATTTTCACTAAATCCTTCAACTCCGGCGATCAAGGAGCAAATCCCTCTTACCATTAGCTTGACTTTTACACCGGCATTATTTGCTTCATACAATTTTCTGATCATTCTCTGGTCCTGCAAGCTGTTCATTTTGAGCATAATGCTTGCAGGAAGGCCTTTTTTAGCGTTTTCGATTTCTTGATCAATAAATTCCATCAAAGTATTTCTCAAATTGAATTGGCCAACTAAAAGATTTTCAAAATCTTGAGAAGGTAGTTTTACCGTTTCCAAAAATGAAAACACACGGGCTGCTTCTCTTGTTAAACGTTCATCAGCAGTGAAAAGGCCAAAATCGCTATAGATTTTTGCGGTACCTTCATGAAAGTTACCTGTACTCATGTAAGCGTAAAGTTTGGTTTTTTTGTCTTCTATTCTACTTATTAAGGCCAGTTTGCTGTGTACTTTTACCCCAGGAAAACTATATTGAACAGAAACTCCTGCTTTTTCCAGTTTCTCCCCCCACTCCAAATTTGCAGCTTCATCAAATCTTGCTTTGACTTCCACAAAAACAGAAACCTGTTTTCCCGCTTTAACAGCACTCATCAGGGCAGTCATGATCCTTGATTTTTTGGCTACTCTGTACTGAACTACTTTAATGTGGGTAACAAGCGGATCAGTAGCTGCGATTTCGAATAATCGGATGACTGACTCATAAGAATGATATGGAACGTGGATGAGATGATCTTTTTCTTTTATTGCTGTAAATAGGTCTTTGGTTTTTTCAAGATCTTCATAGGGCAGGGGAGGAAGTGGCGTATTTTTTAAATAATGTAATCCGAAATCAGGAAATTGGAAAAAATCAAAATTGTTGTGATACTTTCCTTCTGGCAAAAGGTCATAATCCTCCAGTTCAAAAGTTTCTTTCAGAAAATCCATGAGGTGTTGTGGAGTTTCTCTGTCATAAACAAATCGAGCTGCTGGTCCAACATTTCTTTTATTAAGGCTTTTCCGGATTTTTGATAAAAGATTACCTGAAAATTCATCATCGATGTACAATTCTGCGTCACGGGTCAGCTTCAATGAATACATCCCAAGAATATTATAGCCCGGAAAAAGCCATCTTGCACTGTAACGGATAAGATCATCCAGCACAATGATATCATGTCGATCAGATTCTGGCGATGGAAGTTTGATAAAACGACGAATATGATCAGATGGAATTTTTATAATGGCATATTCATTACCATTTATTTCTTCTTCCAAAGGTCCGAGAATTACGCTTAAATAGAGGGCTCCATTATTTAAAAATGGTCTGATTTTCTTTTTTACCAATAAAACGGGCTGAACGAATGGAAGAAGATTGTCCTGGAAATAATCCTCGATAAATTGCTTTTGTTCTTCATTGAGGTCATCCAGATTTTTAAGTAAAAAAATATTGTTATCCGCCAATTGCGGGACTATCTGCTTTTCGAAAATTTTGCTGTATTCCTCCTGTTGGCTATTTATTATCCGATGAATTTCGTTGAGTACTTCCTTCGGATCATAATCGAGTCTCCTTTTGGTTTTTTTACCTACTCTCACCAAATTTCGAATATTGGCAACTCTCACACGAAAAAACTCATCGAGGTTTGACGAATAAATTGCCATAAATTTGATGCGTTCCATAAGTGGAACGCTGGGATCTTTTGCTTCCTGAAGTACGCGATAATTAAAAGACAGCCAGCTTATATCTCTGTTTATGTAAGGTATTCCGTTTTTAATGTTTTCCATTTGTTCTCTTTAGGTGTGTAGGTTTTAAAAAAAAATTAAACTGCTGCAAAAGTGATAGCCGATTCGTCCCAATGTGGAGCATTTATGATAGCATCCAACAATTCGTTTGGTTCAGTTATAACAGTCCAAATCTCCCGATGTTTAGCTCTCATAAAATTTTCATCAATACATTTTTCAAGCATATCGATCAATGGTTGAAAATAATTGTTCTGATTGAAAATGATGATCGGACAAGTGATCACACCTAGCTTTTTTAAAGTAATGGCTTCAAGTAATTCTTCCAGTGTTCCTGACCCACCAGGTAGTGCAATGACAGCATCCGTTTTTTCCAATAATTTCTTTTTTCTTTCGTGCATGTCATTTACAAGAATCAATTCGCTAAGAC
>JANQFJ010000303.1 GCA_028277915.1 Saprospiraceae bacterium | reverse complement strand
ATCCTTTTCAGGAATCTATTTCAGTTGAAATCACACTTTTGAGCAAAGGCCAATTGGAATTGACGGATATAAATGGTAGAAAAATAAAATCAAGACTTTTAGAGAAAGGGATGCACACCGTAAAATTTGAAACTGGAGATTTACCTTCTGGAAATTATTTTATCAACTGGCAAAATGAAAAAGGAATAAATAGATTGCTTGAAAAGCTGGTAAAAGCAGATTAATTACCATTCTGAGAAAAATGCATCTTTAAAATGCTCAATGGAGTATCCTTCTCCTTTGATCAAAATCGAAATTATGTCAAAACGGATCTCCCATTCATGACCAATTTGCTCCATGTAAACTGAAGCGGCATCTTTTAAAAGTATTTCTTTCTGGGTGGAAACAGACTCTTCCGGCTTTCCGAAAATTTCAGAGCTGCGCGTCTTTACTTCCACAAAAACAAGAACATCACCATCTTTGGCGATAATATCGACTTCGGCCCTGCTAAAACGCCAGTTTCGTTCAAGAATTTTATACCCTTTATCCAAAAGGAGGTTTTCAGCCAACGATTCACCACGATTTCCTAACTCAAGATGTGTGGACATTTTAAAATTAAATCTTTTTTGAATATGGTAAGATAAAAAAATTACTATCATTTGTTGCCTTTAATGATTATTTTCGCAGCCAGAATAAAAATTATACGAATACGAATTTTTCAATGCTCAAAAGACAGAATCCAACGAAAACCAAGGCTTGGCAGGAGCTTCAGGATCATTTTGAAAAGATGAAATCTCAAAAAATGACCGATTTGTTCAATTCAGATTCCAGCCGGTTTGATCATTTTTCTATTCAATTTGAAGAGGTTCTTATCGATTTTTCAAAAAATATTATCACTAAAGAAACATTGGATTTATTGTTCTCTTTGGCAGAAGAATGTGATCTTAAAGATGCAATTGAGCAGATGTTTACTGGAAAAGCAATCAACGAAACTGAAGGACGTTCTGTCCTCCATGTTGCATTGCGTAATCGTTCAAATTTGCCGATTTCTGTCAACGGGAGAGATGTGATGCCTGATGTAAATGTTGTCCTTAACCAGATAGAAAAATTTTCAAAAACGCTTTCAAATGGAGAATGGAAAGGATATTCAGGAAAACCAATAAACACAATCTTAAATATTGGGATTGGCGGCTCGGACCTCGGGCCTGTGATGGTCACAGAGGCACTGAAACCGTATCAACAATCCGGATTGAAAACTTTTTTCGTTTCAAATGTGGATGGGACGCACATTGCTGAAACGCTTCGAATCCTTGACCCTGAAACAACGCTTTTTATTATCGCTTCAAAATCATTTACCACCCAGGAAACCATGACGAATGCGCACTCTGCACGTCGGTGGTTTTTGGAAAATGGTGGCACTGAAGAAGCAATAAAAAACCATTTTGTTGCAATTTCGACGAATAAAGATGGCGTTCAAAAATTTGGAATAGCTCCAGAAAATATGTTCGTTTTTTGGGATTGGGTTGGAGGGCGATATTCCTTGTCTTCATCTATTGGTTTATCGATTGCCTGTGCCATTGGGTTTGATAATTTTGAGCAGCTATTAGCTGGTATGCATTCTATGGATCGACATTTCAGAAATGAAGATTTTGAAAAAAATATCCCTGTAATCCTTGCTTTGATAGGGATTTGGTACAACAATTTTTTCAATGCCGAAACTGAAGCGATTTTGCCTTATGATCAATACCTTCATCGGTTTGCTGCTTATTTCCAACAAGCCAATATGGAAAGCAACGGAAAGTACGTTGATCGAAATGGTGAGCAGATAAATTATCAAACAGGCCCGGTCATTTGGGGTGAGCCAGGAACGAATGGGCAGCATGCGTTTTATCAACTGATACATCAGGGGACAAAGCTTATCCCTTGTGATTTCATTGCCCCGGCGATCAGTCAAAATCCAATAGGAGAGCATCATAAGATCCTGCTCTCAAATTTCTTTGCACAGACTGAGGCTTTACTGAGAGGCAAAAGCAGGGAAGAAGTGGAAAACGAATTGCGAGATGCTGGAAAGAGTCCGGAGGAAATAGAAAGACTTGCTCCGTTTAAAGTTTTTGAAGGCAACCGCCCAACGAATTCTGTTTTAATAAAAAAAATGACGCCATATAATTTAGGGATGCTGATTGCGATGTATGAGCATAAAATTTTTGTACAAGGAATTATTTGGAATATTTTCAGCTTTGATCAATGGGGGGTACAGCTTGGAAAACTCCTTGCAAATCAGATTCTTCCAGAATTAGATCATAAAAATGAAATAAATTCCCACGATTCTTCAACTAATGGTCTTATTAATGCGTATAAAAGGATGAGGGGATAAATGGAAGAAGGATTAACGGGAGGATGGACGAATGGCGGATTTGCGGATAAATTGATGTGCGGATGACTAATCTCTACTTGTATAGTATATGCGGATTGAACTCAATAACTTTTAACCACTTAAAAACTATGATGGATCAACTTGTAAAAGAATTTCCTCGGCAACTGGAAAAGGCATTGGAAATTGGAAAAAATGCAGTTTTGACACAACCTGAACACCCGATTCACAATGTTTTTGTGGCTGGAATGGGCGGTAGTGGCATCGGCGCCAATTTTGTTGCGGAGCTTATTCGTGAAGAATGTAAAGTTCCGTTTTTGATTGGAAAAAGTTATTCCGCTCCGAACTTTGTTGGAAAAAATTCACTTGTCATAGCATCATCGTATTCTGGCAATACTGAAGAAACGCTTCAGGCTTTTAAACAAATCATGAATTCGGGGGCTAAAATAGTAGTGGTATCTTCAGGTGGAAAGTTGATCGAGCTTGCCAAAGAAAATAGCTTAGATTATATACAGGTGCCGGGTGGTTCGCCCTCTCCAAGAGCTTGTTTGGGATACTCAATGGTTCAGCAGTTGTTTGTTTTAAATAAACTAGGATTGATTTCGGATAAAATTATCAACGACGTGGAAATAGCTTCTGAATTGTTAAAAAAAGATCAGGAAGACATCCAGTTCCGGGCTGAAAGAATTGCTCCGATGCTGCAAAATAAAATTCCTGTGATTTACACAACTGATCGAATGGAAGCAGTAGCTGTTCGTTTTCGGCAGCAAATCAACGAAAATGGTAAAAGCCTGTGCTGGCACCATGTTATCCCTGAGATGAACCATAACGAGTTGGTTGGCTGGCGTGAAGATTACAATCAATTGGTTGTTTTATATTTCAGGAACAAAGATGATTTTCCTCGCAACCAGGTCAGAATGGATATTAATAAAGAGATCATTAGCAATTATACTACTTCTATCATTGAGGTGTACTCAAAAGGTCAATCATTGGCTGAACGCATGCTTTACTTTGTTCATCTAGGAGACTGGATTTCAGTTTATCTCGCTGCTTTAAAAGGAGTTGATGCTGTTGAAATAAAAGTGATCGATTATTTGAAAAGTGAGCTAGGCAAAGTCTAGAATTACGAGTTATTAATATTTGCAGAAGGAATTCCAAAGTGGTTTTTAATCATTTTGGAATTCTTTTTTGTGTTCAGTCTTTGATTTCTAGAACTAAATCTGAAAATTTTGGCTGTTTGGGCGTCAAATATTAATTACACATTTTGAAATGCAGGTTTATTTTGATTCCTTTTATATAAAAATCAAGCCATGAAAGCACTTTTATTTTTCATAATTTCATTTTTTGTTCATTTTCAGATTATTTCTGCCCAGCAATATTTAGATGCGTCTATTAATCTTCCTGACAATGGTGCTAAAGGCCAAAGTATGGATGTTAAAGCGGCTGACATTGATGGTGATGATGATTTGGACATCATTTTAGCCAATGAATTTCAAGGGAATACCATTTTGACAAATGATGGAAATGGTAATTTTACCAACACAACTTCCGGAAATTTGCCGCAACCCATTCACGACAGCGAAGATATAGCAATTGCGGATTTTAATGATGATGGTGAGCTCGATTTGGTGTTCTGTAGTGAAGATGATTTTGTGCATGAGTATTATTGGGGCGGCGGCAATGGCAATTTCACAGAAGCTACTTTTCAACTACCCAATTCAGTGAGCAATGCTGTAGTCACAGCAGATTTTAATAGCGACAGCCTTCCGGATTTACTTTTTGGAAATGCGGGACAAAATGTGATATTGATAAATGACGGAGATGGTTCGTTCACAAATGAAACCAATTTACGTTTGCCTTCCAATAACAACACTACGCAGGACTTACAACTAGCTGATGTGGATGGCGATGATGATTTGGACATTTTTGTGGGGAATGAAGATGGCAATCGTCTTTTGATAAATGATGGCACCGGAGTATTTACAGACGAGTCCGCTTCTCGACTCCCTCAAGGCCTTAACCTGGAGACCAGGAAAGCTGCATTTGGTGATGTGGATGACGATGATGATCTGGATATTTTTCTTTCGAATGTAATGTTCATTCCAGGAAAAGATCGCCAAAATCGTCTGTACATTAATGATGGCAATGGCAATTTTTCAGATAGTACTTCCATTAAGCTTCCGACAGATAATGATGATACTTTGGATGGAATTTTTGTAGATGTGGACATGGACGGAGATTTAGATATTTATATAGCCAATGTGATGCTACAGACAATTTCCAGTCAAAAAGTTTACCTCAACGATGGTTTTGGGAATTTTACAGATGGGACAGCTACTATCCTTCCTGAAACCTTTTATTTAAATGCTCTTGGTGTTATTGCGGAAGATTTGAATGGTGATAATTTGAAAGATCTGTATGTCTGTGACCGAAATACTGGCAATAATCTAAAAGATGTTTTACTACTCCATGATATCATCGAGTCTGTTGAGGACTTTTCGAAAACTGAAGCTAAAATCCTTTTATTTCCAAATCCCGTCAAAGATCAATTCACCGTTGAAATGCTTTTTGAAATTGGAGATTCGATTTCTTTTAAACTTTTTGATGTCTCCGGAAAAGAATTGGCTATACTAAATCCTGAAAGTCGATTTGCAAACCGTTTTTCTTTTGATATTTCAAATTTGGGTGATCGTTTACAAAGCGGAAATTATTTCTTACAAATAGGTGCAAAAGGAAAAAACTATACTCTTGAGTTTGTTTTAGAGTGAGTTAAATAAACGATTTTTTGAAATTACCTAAACAAAAAATCCCAAAACCTAAAATGGATAGGCTTTGGGAAGTGAATGTTTGTTTGTTTTCTCAAGTACGTTTGACAAACCTAAAGTAAAATAACTTTGGCTGTCGAAAAAATAACCATGTTAAAGTTTTCTGCAAAAATGATTTTACACAATTAACTTGGTTGTGTTATTTGTTCAGTTAAATTTTGAAGGTTATTGTTGTGGGCTATGTATGCGGGAGGTTGTGATTTTTTGAACTAAGAACAAAAAAAGTGGGTGCTCTTCACGTTCCTAGTTTTTGTTTGTTTTAAGCAATTTGATATTTGCTTTCAACATATTAGCATTAATCAAAATAAGTGCCAAAAAGTATTTTGTTTTTCTTTTCCAAAATAAAAAAAGATCGTCCATTGGACGATCTTGAAAAACAGACTATGAGAGAACCGCTATGAGAGGAAAAATTCATGGGATTATGGTGTCAAGTCCACAAGGGTTTGACTACCTTTTATAAAAACAGAATCTCGTTGGAAATCCGGTGCAATCTTAAAATTGTTTTTTGGAAAATGATCAGGAGTATCATCAGGTGTAGGTTTGATCTCGAACGAAGGACGGTATTTGTCAAACATTGAATCGTCTTCCGGGAGTGGGATTGGGTGATACAACAAACAAATCAATATGACGAGAAAAACGGCCGTGAGTACAAATTTGAGCATAGCATTTCAAGGTTTAGGAGGTAAAAAATATTGCGGCCGACCAGGCGGCCACAGGCCAAATGGTTATATATCTAATTGATAGAGTCGATATTTTTCAATGGTGTTAATTAATTTTTTATCATAGTTTTTGTCAGTGGCATAACCTGCTTTTTTGAGCCCGGTTGCCCATTTTTTGTAATCAGTTCCGTGTTGTGAAAGATTGGCATAACGGCCCTGGCTGATCAGTGAACTATGCGCGCGCCAGCTTTCTTGAACAGTTTTATATTTTCGGAAAAAATCCTTGTGGTGATCGTCAGTAGCATTGGTGCAATGTCCTTTTTTACATTTTCTGCTGAAGCACTTCATGCCAAAATAATTGTTGTTATTGACTGCCAACATGCTTTCACCGGCACGGCTTTCGATCAATGCCTGAGCCATTTTTATGCTCGCAGGAATCCCAAATTTTTCCATTTCTGCAATTGCGACGTCTTTATATTTGTTTATAAAAGTGACTGCCTTTTTTTCTTGAAGTGTTTTTGGTGAAATAGGAGCATAAGGATTGCTTTCAACGGCACTGAAAGTAGTCGCTTTAGCGTACTCGTTGTCGGAACTTTTATCATCAGTGAACATTGAAAATGGAGCATTAAAACTCATGTTAAACTGAAAATCCTTTTTCATCACGATATAGCCAATCAACAAAACAGCAATAATTTTTAGCCATGGCACTTCAACATCTTCGAAAAGTTTGTCCAGCATTTTGAAAAAGCGGTATTTCAAAGCGACGAACAATTTTTGCAAAATTTCAATCAACCGGTTCAGGAGCATTTCCAGAGTCGGTAAAAAATCTTCAGTGGTTAATTCTCCCTTCTGGATACGTTGTGGTTTGTTGACGATCTCTGGCTTTTGAGTGCGTGTGTCAACGATCGTTAATGGGATATGGTCATACTTGTGTTTTCTCGTATTATCCATGATTTTAATAAATTTTGTACCTTTATCGGCCTGATTTTGAAATATATTGTTTCAATGTTTCAAAGTGTAATGCAAACATAAAACAAAAAGTTTTAATTGTCAAACAATTTTAAAACATTTTATTTATTTAAATGTCAAATTTTTCAGACCACATTGTAAACCAGCGTTTTAGGAAAGTTTATGAAATACTTGAACGCCGCAACTTGATCAAGGGTAAGTCTGATATTGCCAAAAAACTGGGTACTTACAACCATGTGATAAACAGTATTTTGAAAGGCGAACGCAATATTACTGTCGATCAGCTGAACAAATTGTTTGAAATTTATCGTATCAATGCCAATTATCTTTTTGGAAGGAGTGAAGAACTTTTTGAAAGCGGTTTTGAACACGAAATTGGCTTTCCAGTCCATTCAATTAAAAAACTTAAAAATGGTGGTAGGCGAAACATCGTTTTAGTCCCTGAAAAAGCACTGGCAGGTTATGCTACGCAGCATCAGGATCCGGCATTTCTGGAAAACCTGCTTCGGTTTTCTATTCCGGGCTTTGACGGAGAGTTGGTTGCTTTTGAAATTGGTGGCGACAGCATGATCCCAACGATCACAAATGGAGATCTGGTCATATGTGAAAAAATGGAAAGAGGAGAACCGCTGCGTGACAACCAGGTGTATGTCATTGTGACGGATGTAGTAGTGGCCAAACGAATTCAGCAATTGAGAAAAGGAAACGAATTGAAACAATTGAGGCTCATCTCAGACAACAGCTCAGTCTATCAGCCCTATACCATCGAACCAGAAGAAGTTCAGCAAATCCTCAAAGTAAAATGTAGATTGACTACCGCTGCAATTGGTTGAATTTTTATAATAATCTTTCAAATTTGATCGTTTACGAATTTTGGAACCAAATTTGAGCACAGATGAGGTATCACTTCCCTAAGATTACCTTCCGAGTGTAGAATTTTTATTTAAATTATAATCCTAAGTTCATATGAAAAGACAGACCATTATTTTTGCTGTAGCATTACTCATGGCAGCAAGTTTCACATCTTGTCGAAATACTAAAAAATGCCATGGAGGAGGATGGTATAATAATCGAAATCTTGGTTACACACCAGCCAAAGAGCAACCGGTAGGTAGTCATCTGAAGTTGGAAGAAGAGGTTGAAAATTGCGAAACAGCAGCACCTTAATCGATTGAAAAAAGAAATTTAGAATCAAAGGAGGAAATTGTCCAAAGGCAGTTTCCTCTTTTTTTATGCACTCATTTTAAAAAGCTGCCGAATTCTGCTATTTTCGCTTCAATAATAGTTTTTAAACGATCGACTTTAAACAAAAACTAATTTACTATGAAAATACTCGTGGGAAAAACGGCTTTAGTTACCGGAGGTTCACGCGGAATTGGCGAAGCCATCGTAAGAAAATTTGCTGAACAAGGCGCTGATGTTGCTTTTACCTATCTGTCATCTGAGGATCGCGCGAAAAAAGTGGAGGCTGATCTCAAAGGTCTGGGCAGCAATGCAAAAGCTTATCGATCCGATGCCAGTTCATATGAGCAGGCGGAGGAATTGGTGAAGGCGGTTCTGGAAGATTATGGAAAAATTGATATATTGATCAACAATGCCGGGATCACGCGCGATACGCTGATGCTACGCATGTCTGAAGAACAGTGGGATGAAGTGATCCAGACAAATCTTAAATCAGTTTTTAATCTCACAAAACATGTTCTTCGACCTATGTTGAAAAATCGTGGAGGGTCAATCATCAATATGAGCTCTGTTGTTGGAGTTTTTGGAAATGCAGGACAGGCGAACTACGCTGCTTCAAAAGCCGGAATTTTTGGTTTTACAAAATCTATCGCCAAAGAAGTTGGTTCGCGAAATATTCGATGTAATGCCATTGCACCAGGTTTTATTGGAACGGAAATGACGGATGAACTTGATGAAAAAACCAAAGAAACATTTTTAGCAAGTATCCCGATGAAACGTCTCGGTGAAGGCGAAGATGTGGCCAACGCTTGTTTGTTTTTAGGCTCTGATCTATCGAGCTATGTGTCAGGGCAGACTTTGAGTGTTTGTGGGGCTTTGAATTGTTGAAGAAGGGGACGGCGAAGAAGGAAGACGAGGGAAAGGAAGAAAGGAGAACGGAGGAATGAGGTACGCTACAATCTGATTGCTCGACTCACTACTTGAATGGTGGATGTTCAGATGAATTGATGTGCGGATGTGCGGATTGTCTTAACCCCCAATCAACTTAATAACTATTAACCCATAACTTATAACCACTTAACCTATAACTCCTAACCTTTTAAAATTATAGTCGTGAAAACTCGAAATCTACTTTGTCTTTTTGTATTAAATATCTTTTTAGCCACTGCTTTTGCACAGAAGATCGATTATGGTCAGTCGAAAGAACAGGTTGAATTTTTAAACCTGCAATGCCTGCATGAACGTGGGTTTACAGGAAAAGGAGTGACGGTTGCGCACTTTGATGACGGCTATGATGGTTTTGACAAAATGGAAGCTTTCAAGTATGCTTTAAAAAATGGCCTGTTGAAGGGGAACTATGATTTTTGTTTTGATACGCCAATCAAATATGAAGGCAATGGAACACACGGCACCAACACGCTTTCAATTGTCAACGGTTATATTCCCGGCGAATATGTTGGTACCGCTTTCGATGCAAATATCCTGCTGGCGCATACAGAATACACCCCTTCGGAAACACATAAAGAAGAAGAAAACTGGAAACGAGCGGTTGACTGGGCGTTGGAAAACGGTGCTGATATCATCACAAGTTCATTGCAATACAACAATTTTGACGAAGGAGAAGGAAATTACACTTACAAAGATATGGATGGCAATACTTCTATCATTGCAAAAGCTGCGGATTATGCAGCTTCTAAAGGAATTTTGGTCGTCGCGATTCAGGGTAATTTTGGAAATAGCGAATGGAAATACGTGACAACTCCGGGAGATGCTGATTCTGTTTTGACTGTTGGAGCGGCGGGTGTAGATGGCAAAAAAGCTGTTTTTTCTTCCTTTGGTCCGTCATCTGATGGTCAGATCAAACCGGATGTTATGGCAGTTGGATTCAAAACGATCGTTGTTGATCCAAATGGAACGATTCGTCCTGGTAATGGAACTTCTTTTGCTGCGCCGGGCATCGCCGGAATGGTCGCCTGCCTTAAGCAAGCACATCCGAATCGTTCGAACATGGAAATTATCACAGCTGTTCGGCAAAGCAGTGATCGTTATCAGAATCCAGATGTAAAAGAAGGCTATGGTTATGGCATTCCGGATGCCTGCAAAGCGGATGAGATTTTAACGGAAATGGATAATAATTTTGGAAAAAGTAGTTTGGTGGAAATGGAGCAATTGAATTACGAAATTGTAAAAAACAAGCTTTGTTTAAAGCCAAAATTTGAAAAAAGCGATTTTGTATCCATGCAGCTTTATGATGCGACGGAGCAATTGATTGCTGAGTCTTCGAAATTGAGAAAGAAAATCAAACTCAAAAAACTGAGAAAAGGCAATTACATTTTAAAGATCAAATTGAAAAACAACGAGGTTTCAGTGATTAATTTTAGAGCTTAAATTTATAGTTTAGAAATTGCATTCGATGAATTATTCGTATAGTTTGCTGCTCATCTTTTACTTCTTTTTTAACTGCAATCTTCAAGCTCAAACAAACTACTTTGTTTCAACTTATGGAAGTGATGCGAACAACGGAACTTCTATAGCTACAGCCTGGAAAACTATTCAAAAGGCTGCTAATTCTGCTATCCCAAATAGCATTGTAAATATTCTCGAAGGAACATATAATGAATTGGTAACAATAAATGTGAGTGGAACCACCGGAAACCCAATAGTTTTTCGAAATTTTCAGGATGATTCAGTGATTCTTTCAGGTGCTGGATTTTCAACTGATTACAGTAATCTTATTGCAATAGCAAGTAAAAGCAATATTGTAATTGATGGCCTTATTCTCGAAAATCTGACAGCTAAAGATGCAAGAGGAATTTTAGTCTTATCGAATATTGGAAGTGGGAGTGAAAACATTACTTTTAAAAATCTAATAGTCCGGAATATTGGTTTTACAACCAACCCTGATACTTTGCCTGTAATGGGAAACAATGCTCATGGGATTTTAATATATGGGCAAGGAATTGATGACTCTGACGCTATTAAAAATATAATTATTGAAAATTGTGAAGTTTATGACCTCATCACCGGATATAGTGAAGCCATAACGATAAATGGTAATGTTGATGGCTTTTCAATTCTGAATAATAGTGTGCATGATAATACGAATATCGGAATTGATATCGCCGGAAATTTTGGAGCTTCTGGCAACCCTTCATTGGATCATGCGCGAAACGGTATTATCTCAAGGAATACGACATTTAATAATGTTTCTCCAATTGCAATTTCTGCTGGTATTTATTGTGATGGTTGCCATAACACTATCATTGAGCGAAACATCTCCTATCATAACCCATTAGGAATTTCTATTGGATGTGAAGAGAATGGCAATACTGATAGTGTAACCGTAAGAAATAATATAGTATTTAAAAACTCATATACTGGAATTTCTGTTGGTGGTTACACTAGTCTTACTACAGGTATTGTTGAAAATTCAATAGTAAATAATAATACATGTTATAAGAACGATGTAGAAAATCTGCATGGCCAGATGGTGATCACAAAGACAAACAACTGCGGTTTCTTTCATAACATATTCTACAGTAATGGAAGTTTGCTTTTTTATGTAGATAATATATCGCCTCAGAATTTCTATTCAGATAACAACTTGTTTTATACAACAACAGGAGACAGTGCCTTAGCAATGGTAAATTATCAATGGAATACAATTGAATACACGGCTTATAAATCAAACACGAGTCAAGAGTTACAATCTGTTTTTGTCCAACCACTTTTTATTGATACTAATGCATCATCTTTAAATTTGCATTTGCTTAGTTCTTCTCCTGCGATAAATTCCGGAAACCCTTCCTATATCCCTTCTCTTTCAGAAAAAGATATTGATGGAGAAATCAGAGCCAATGATATTGTCGATATCGGTGCTGACGAGTATTATTCATATCTGGACACACATATAGCCTGTGATTCTTTCTTATGGATTGATGGAAATGTGTATATCGAATCGAATAACACAGCGATATTTACCTTAATGAATACAGCAGGTTTTGACTCAATCGTGACTTTAAATTTGACC
The DNA here is from genome assembly GCA_028277915.1 of Saprospiraceae bacterium. Lineage (GTDB taxonomy): Bacteria > Bacteroidota > Bacteroidia > Chitinophagales > Saprospiraceae > JAHDHW01. Next base: position 277 of record JANQFJ010000303.1, on the reverse strand, counting down.
ATGCACAACACAGTTGAAGGAGTTGACGAACAAGAGGCTTGCTATTCGTACGAGTGGATTGATGGAAATATCTATACCGAAAGTAATAATACAGCGACACATACAATTGCAGGAGGATCATCACACGGCTGTGACTCTATCGTAACACTGAATTTAACAATTAATACCGTTGATACCTCTGTAATCGTGAATGAAACAACTTTAACCGCTAACTTGGCAGGAGTCAGTTACCAATGGCTCAATTGTGACGACAATTTTGCAATAATGAGTGGAGAAA
>JANQFJ010000351.1 GCA_028277915.1 Saprospiraceae bacterium | reverse complement strand
AAGGATATCGGAAAGCCCTGCGGTTGATGAAACTCGCTGAAAGATTTAACTTACCTATCCTCAGTTTGATTGATACTCCTGGTGCCTATCCTGGTCTTGAAGCAGAAGAAAGAGGACAAGCTGAAGCAATAGCCCGAAATCTCTTTGAAATGGCTCAATTAAAAGTTCCTATTGTTTGTGTTGTAATTGGCGAAGGAGCTTCTGGAGGGGCAATAGGCATTGGTTTGGGGGACCGAACATTCATGCTTGAAAACTCCTGGTATTCGGTAATCTCTCCTGAAAATTGTTCTGCAATTTTATGGAGAACCTGGGACTATAAAGAACAAGCGGCAGAAGCCCTGAAACTCACCGCCGACCATATGTTCGAATTCGGATTGATCGATGGAATAATTAAAGAACCTTTAGGTGGCGCACATTCCGCTCCTGAAGAAATGGCTAAGATTTTAAAGCGTCAGATTAAAAAAGAGATTAGTGAATTAATGGAAATGGATCCTGATGATAGAATAAATGCCAGAATCAATAAATACAGTTCAATGGGCGTTTTTGCTACAAAGCCTGTTGCCGTTGAAGCGGAGGGGAAAAAATAGTTTTTATTAATCCACCAATTTAACAACCCTATGAAGGCAATAAAAAGCTGGCAAACTCAGGTCAGAGAATATTTTCTTCAAAAAATGCTAAGAAATATTGATTTGAGGCGGAAAGCCGTCACATACGATTCTGCTGAAAGCATCGGTATTTTATTTGATGCCACTGAGCTAAAAAATCGTGAAACAGTTATTCAATTTTCAAAAGATTTGAAACAAAAAGGCAAAAAAGTTAAACTCCTTGGCTTCTTCAATAACAAGCAGGAAGTTGGCAATTTTCCATTTAAAGCTTTTAATAAAAATGAAGTGGACTGGCTAATGCGTCCAAAGAGTGAATCCGCAATTAGTTTTGTAAATATCCCGTTCGATTTGATGATTGGAATATATGAAGGTAATAATTTACCGCTTGAGTACATCGCTGCACTTTCAAAAGCTCATCTTAGAGTAGGCCCTTATACTGACAATACTTATTGTTACGATCTTATGATCGATACCGAAAAACGAAACCTGGATCATTATATCAACCAGGTAGAGTTCTATTTAAATAGGATGAATAGTAGTAAACATGAAACAGCAACAATTTAAAGGTACAGGGGTCGCTTTGGTCACACCTTTTTTGAATGATGAGATTGACTATTCATCTTTAGGCAATATTATCGAGCATACCATCAATGTAGGAGTCGATTATCTGGTTTCGCTGGGCACAACTGGAGAAGCAGTTACACTCAGTGCCCAGGAGTGCAGAGCGGTGCTCGATTTTACTATCAAAGTAAATGCCGGACGCGTTCCTTTGGTGGCTGGATTATTTGGCAGTAATGATACAGCAGCTTTAGCAGAAAGCATAAAAAAATTTGATTTCACGGGTATCGATGGAATTTTGTCGAGTAGCCCTGCTTACAACAAACCTACTCAGGAGGGCATTTTTCAGCATTATATGAAAATAGCGGAAGTTTGCCCCGTACCAATCATCATTTACAATGTTCCTGGTAGAACGGCTTCGAATATCCTGCCTTCAACAATTATCCGCTTAGCAAACGCCAGTGAAAAGTTCGTCGCCGTAAAAGAAGCTTCTGGGGATATCGTCCAGGGATTAAAAATTATAAAAGAAAAACCTGCACATTTTTCTGTGCTTTCAGGTGATGATCCAACGGCTTTTTCTTTGGTTACCGCCGGTGGACAAGGAGTTATTTCCGTTATTGCAAATGCCCTTCCAGGACAGTTTTCTGAAATGATCAGCGCCGTTTTAAATGATGACATTGATACAGCCCGTGATTTGAATTTGAAGATGCTTGACATCCATCCATGGCTTTATGTGGACGGAAATCCGGTGGGTATAAAAGCAGCAATGGAAATACTCAAACTTTGTAGTCGCGAGGTGAGATTGCCATTGGTTCCAATCCAGGAACGCAATTTTTTAGGTTTAAAAAAAGAACTGGAAAAAGTACTTTCGAAAAACAAATCAAAAGTCAGTTGATCACATCCCGTCATCTGTCTTCATCGGCAACCCTTTGATTCTCCTCCACAATTGGCCAAAACTTTCTTCCATTTCAGGTTGTTCTCTAGATTGATGTGCTTCGATTTTTCCATTTTTTTCCTCCAGAATAAAATGGAAAATATAATCACGTTCACTTACCGCTTTTTCACCAAAGATTCCAAAGCGCAGATCGTTGAATTGTAACCTGCCATCTTTCCTGTGAATAATGTTGTAATAATCATTCGAAAACCACTTTAATATTTCTATTGAACGGTCCCCTTTATAATCTTTGACGAGCTGATGGTTTTTAGGAAATTTATTCCAAACCCTCAACCTGGGTTCTGGATCCATCAAAGAATACAAGCCCTGATAATACATCGAATCTCCCTCAGCAATGCAATGCCAAAGCACATTGTTAAAAATGGTCGGAGAAGTCATATATCTTTGATATTCAAAGTCTTGTTCAGCAAGTGAGTTTTCAAAAACCGTATTTATTTTTGATTTATTATAAAAAGTAAACAACAAATAAGCGGTACTCAAAGCAATCCCCAAATAATTGAAAAATCGTCGTTTTGGACTATTTCTTAAAAGCATACTCGTGATGATCACACAAATTAAAAACGGCAAGGTGTAAATCGGATCAACCACCGAAATATTATTCAAAGCAACTCGATAATCATTGAAAGGCTGGAATAATTGCGTTCCATATGCAGTACAAGAATCCAACAAAGGATGTGTAAATATTGAAAGGAAAAACAACCAATACCAATCCTTGTAGGTAGCGTTTACAGGGCCAGCATTGTTGCTTATATAAAACCTCCAAAATAGCAGATACACAATTGCTCCGATTAGAAGAGTCCAAGTCAAGACACCATAATTAACCATCTGAGTGACCATATACGGAACAAAGTTGATGACCCCGATCACAAAAAGCAACCAAAACAAAGTGGAACCCGCCCGATAGGCTTTGTTTTTATAAATCCCTCGACGATACAATTGATGAATTAACCAGGCAAAACCAAATGGTGCAACCACACCAAATAAAAAAGAATGCGTAATACTTCGATGAAAAGCGAGAGCAGTGATCTCATCAGTCACAAAATTGGCCATGATATCAAAGTCTGGCAAATAGCCTCCCAAAGCTCCCCAAAGCATGGCTCTATTTCCAATTTTTTTTCCAAGCACTACTTCACCACAAGCAGCTCCCAACGTAATTTGTGTAAGTGAATCCATATTTTAAAGACTGTGTGCTAAAGCTCCCAATTCGTACCCCTCGCTAAAAACACCATACCTTTCCATTTGTTCTGGTAAAATTAACAAAAAACCCTTCCTACCAAAGTAGAAAGGGTTTTCTTAAAAAATATGTCTATAATCTTAGAAACAGTATTCGTTCTTTTCAAT
>JANQFJ010000270.1 GCA_028277915.1 Saprospiraceae bacterium | reverse complement strand
CATCCTCCTCGATTTTAAAATCTATCAGCATTTTTCAAAATTGAGAAGACTATCAACCTTCAAGTCTTCAATTTTATCCAGGATTTCTTGATCTAAAACTTCAATATATGAAAAAGCTAATCATGGGTATTTGTCTAATATGTTTTCTGTCCATTTCAAAAGCGCAGTTTGAATGTGAGTCGAATAAGGATTCTATTCTTTCTGTCTCAACTATCGAAACAAGCAAGTTTTTAAAAATCAATGATTGGATTCGGGATTATATGCAATCCAATCTGAACTACCCCCAATTGGCCATAGAAAATGGCGTAGAAGGTGAGGTCGTATTGCTTGTGACCATCCTTAAAAACGAGAAAGTGGATTCGGTGAAAGTGTTGGAGGGTATCGGTTTTGGCTGTGACGAGGAAGCTGTCCGCTTAGTAAGGAATATGCTAGCCCGGAATCTTCCTTTTGCTGGTGAGTCAATTGATTCAAGAATTAAATTGAAGATTCGATTTCGATTAATATAAATTCTCCAACTAAATTTTCAAACAGTTAAATAACATATCGTGAAACGAATAAAGAAAACGGGTTATTTAGTCATTGGTATGATCGTCTTTTTCATCATAACCGGAAGTTGTTTGCCTAAAAACTATATTTCGATTACCACAAAATTCCTTGGGCAATCGCAATCGTTTGTAGTAAGCGATTCGATCACAATAAAGCTATTAAAAGGTAATGCTTCACCAAACTTTGCCGTTTTTGATGCTCAAAAATTAGACAACCAGCTTGTCCAGGAAATTTCAAAACAGCATTCCCTGGATGCTGCAACTATTTACACTTTAAACAGATTGTATGAAATACCGCGGAACAAAAAAGCTCAAAACGATTATTTGGCTTTTATAGATTTATTTGAAAATAACACTGTTCCAACTCAAATTAATAATCTGAAATCAAAATATTTTCTGTTCATTCCAGGGTTCGGATATAAGTCAGCTCCCAATACCGGAGCGGATTTAGCCAGGCAAAGAAGGCTCTTTAGACTTTTAGGAATCGAAAACAAATTAATTGAAACAAAGGAATATGGACTTTCTGATATCAACGCCCAAATTATAGCGAATGAAATTATTAATGCATCAAAATCTAAGACTGATATTATTTTGGTCAGCGCCAGCAAAGGGAGTCTTGAAACTGCAATAACTTTGGGTAAACTGCTTTCCAAAGAGCAGTTAAAAAATGTCTCGGCTTGGGTAAGTGTAGGTGGTATTCTCAAAGGAAGCCCAATTGCGGATAAATATTTGGTTCCACCAAAACGCTGGATTACTCAATTAATGCTTTGGATGAAAGGAAAAAATATAGATATCGTCAGAGATATCAGCCACAAACTTAGAAGCAAACTATTTAGTTCTTTGAAAATTCCCCTTCACATTAAGACCATTCATTTTGTAGGTATGCCTTTGACATCACAAGTACATAAGAGGATAAAAAAACGTTTTTGCTATATACAAAAAAGATTCGGCCCAAACGACGGTTTAACTACCATCACTGATGCTATAACTCCAAATGGAATTGTTGTTTCTGAACTAGGGCTGGATCATTATTTTAAAGATAAAAATATTGATGTCAAAACATTGGCCCTCGCTTGTTTGCTTGGAGAAAAAGAAAAGGATGAAAATTTTCAAAACATAAAATCAGCAAAATGAAAAAATGCATTGTCACCGGGATACTTGCCATGATGTTCGTTCAAATAATGCATGCTCAGTATGAATGGCAAGACCCTTTAAATTTTGGATCTGTAGAGATCATTAACAAATACACTCTGTTATTCAATGTTGGTGGGCTTGTTTTAAGTAATTGGTTGGTTAAAAAAGGGAATCACACAAGATATTGGGAAACAGCATTCTATGCTGAATATCACCAGGAATATGATCCAAATTCGAGCACAACGAATCTTTTTATGGGGAAAGTCCGTCTGGGTTTGCAGTTGCACAAATGGTTGCAAGTTGGTGGAGAAGGGCAGCTGGTGAAATTCAAAAATGCAGCAATTAGTACAACTGGCATTGGAGGAGCAATATACTTCAATTGGTATTTTATAAATAAAGGCCGTTTCAGGCTATATTTCGATAATGGATTTGGGATAGTTGTAACAACCAAAAACTTTCCCAAAGGAGGAACTTCATTCAATTTTACCAGCTTTTATGGTTTGAGTTTTAGTTTTAAAATGCAGCCAGACATCTTTTTGAAAACAGGAGTACGAAATATGCACCTATCGAATGCTTTCCTGTTTGGTGAAGATCGCAACCCATCATTTGACAGTATTGGATTTCACATTGGATTTGAATTTTGAAATTGATTACAGCTATTGAACACAGAGTCTTTCGAGGGCTTTGCAGATCGGTTTTTTGTGAAAACTATAATTAAAGGTAAATTAGACGAGGAAATCTCAATTATTCCGTCATAAAATGTTTTCAATCCATAAGCATTTCAAATGAGTCGATTCACCAAAATATTCGTTTTGCTTTTATTTGAAGTCGTTAATTTAGGGCAAGCCCAAAATCCTGAGTCGATTCCATCCGCTTCTCCTACCACATTTAAATTGGGGCAGTAATCCAGGATCAGATTTTTGATGTGTTCCCTGGAATTGATTTCATCGTCAATGATGATCACTCTTTTCATTTATCCCATTTGATTGAGTTGTTTAATCTAAATATAAAAAATATGTATTGTTAGGCATAAAAAAAGCTGTATCAAAATTTTGATACAGCCTCCTAAAAGTATTTTTTAAAAGATGAAGTTTATTCAGCTACCACTTCAAAATCCAATTCACAAACAACATCTTTGTGTAAGTTCAAAATAGCCTTGTAATCGCCGATATTTTTGACTTCTTCAGGTAATTCTACTTTTCGGCGCTCCACCTCCACGTCAAACTGCTCTTTCAAAGCAGCAATGATCTGTACGTTGGTAACCGATCCGAAGATCTTTCCGCTGGTACCTGCTTTTGCACCAATTTTCAAAACCTGATCTTTCAATTTGTCAGCGATTTCCTGGTAATGTCCAACCATTTTTGCTTGTTTGGTTTCTTCCTGTCTAACCAAATCAGCCAAACGTTTACGGTTGGTGGTGTTGGCAATGATTGCCAGTTTTTGAGGAATCAAATAATTGCGACCGTAACCATTTTTAACGGAAACAATTTCATGTTTTCCTCCAACTTTATCTACATCTCTTAATAATATGACTTCCATTTTCTGAAATTTATTTATTGAGCTATCGGTTTTCCGATAACATGAAATTATTTTAACAAGTCAGTTACATAAGGCAACATTGCCAGGTGACGAGCACGTTTTACAGCGGTTGCTACTTTTCTTTGGTATTTCAGTGAGTTTCCGGTAATACGACGAGGCAATAATTTCCCTTGTTCGTTTACAAACTGAGTGAGGAAATCCGGATCTTTATAATCGATGTGTTTGATGCCAAAACGGCGAAATCGGCAATATTTTTTATTGCTTGCGCCGATGTTGGGATTGCTAAGAAATTTTATATCGTCTCTTGAAGCCATGATTTTTTAAATTTTTGATTGATTAAATAATTACTCTTCTTCACTTTTCACTTCGTCCGAAACCTCTGGTGTTGCAGGTTCTTCAGCGACTGTTTCAGCAATTGGTGCTACCGTTTCTTCAACAATTGGAGCAGCTACAACTGGTTCAGCTTTTGCTGCAGGAGTTTCTTTTACAGCAGTTTCAGCTTTTGCAGTTGATCTGGCTGGTTTTGCTTCGGCTTTTTCAGCTTCAGCTTCCTTGGTCTTTTTAGCTTTGCCAATTCTGCCGTTTCGCTTGTCGTCGTTGTATTTTACACCATATTTGTCCAAACTTACAGTAAGGAAACGCATGATGCGTTCATCACGTCGAAAAGCTAATTCGAGTTTGTCAATCAAAGCTCCGGTTTCTGCTTCAAATTCGATGCAGTAATAAACTCCGGAGGTGCGTTTGTTTATGGGATATGCCAATTGGAGCAATCCCATCTCATCAACATGTACAATTTTGCACCCTTCTTTTTCAAGGTGTTTGACATATGTCTGAGCTGTCGCTTTAATTTCATCGCCCGACAGCACTGGATCTACGATGAAAGTTACTTCATAATTTCGCATTTAATGAGAAGTATTTTTTTAGTTAGAAAATTAAAAACGGCTGCAAAGATAGAAAATATCTACAGTATTTGCAAAGCACCAACAATTAAAAACAAAAAAGCCCCAAACCGAAAATTTGATTTGAAAGGCCTTTAGTATGTTAAAATATATTTTCTAGAAAAATGCA
>JANQFJ010000263.1 GCA_028277915.1 Saprospiraceae bacterium | reverse complement strand
TCTCATCATAGGAAGCTTCCACTTTGGAATGTCATCAGTTAAAATCGGTGATTGATGTTCGGTGACCAGATAAGGAATATTGTATTTTTTTGAAATTCGATATGCCACCAATCCTCCCAAAAAAGTTTGAGCATGCAACACATCAGGTTTACCAAATTTTTCCAGGTATTTTAAAAATAATGACTCAAAACGCCTCGCCCACCAATTGAGAAACAAGCCATTAGATTTTGGTAAAAAAAATCCACTTAATCGAAATGTTGGAATTCCATTTTCAACATTGTATGAATATTTGTGCAAAATATCTTTTGGCCGAGTGATTAAATGTGCACTGAGATAGGCAAAAATAACCGCAACATCAATTCCTGCTTTTTGAAGAGCTTGTGCCTGGTACATCACAAAATCTCCGCTTTTCAAATTAAATTTGGAAGGATACCATCCTGCTACGATTAAAACCTGCATAAAGCATATTTATTGAGTTTCCAACGAAGACTACACCTTTACCCCAAAGACTTCCATCCAGATTCCAAAGGTGATCGCCCGCCAAATTATATCCAAATTTTTGGATTCTTTAATATTTTGGTTGATAATTCCACCACTTTGGTCAATTGCATTTTCAAGGTGCTGATCAAACAGAGCTTTATGTTCTCGCATCCATATTTTTTGTGGAGCGGCAAAGCCGATTTTGTCAAATCTTTTGTACACTGCATCGGGTAAAACCGGTTTCATAGATTCTCGAAGAATATATTTTCTTTTGGCTGATTTGATTTTAAAATCATCTGGTAGCGAAAGGCAAAATTCTACCAATCGATAGTCCAAAAATGGCAAACGGGTTTCAACAGATGCAGCCATAGAGTTTCTATCCTCGTAATGCAACAAAGCTCCTAAACCCATCTCGTAAATCATATTTATTGATGTGGCTCTAACTGTTTTATCTGCTGACCTTTTAAATGATTTTTCGTTTGAAACTTTAAATTTGCTGCCAATCCAATTAGGTGCTATTGATTTCGCTTTTCTATTAAATGCACTTACCGCTTTCAAGGCTTCAAAAGGATGGACGCTGTGCAACTTAAAATATCCTAACAGTTCCGAAACACTTCTGAAAATATTCTTTTGAAACAGATTTTTTAAATGTGAATAATAAAAACGATCATAACCAGCCAGGATTTCATCAGCTCCCTGGCCATCTAGCATGACGGTAATTTTATTTGATTTGGCAGTTTTAAAAACAAGATGCTGCGCCATCAAACTTGCTCCGGCAACTGGTTCGTCCTGGTACCAGGTCAGCGATCTTAGGTCATCAAAAAAGTTTTTGAAAGTCGGAAATACTTTATGTGCTTTGATTTTATTTTTTTGAGCAACTTCGTTGATCCAAAAGCTTTCGTCCTTTTCAAATCCCGGAAAACACGCCGATACGGTTTCCTGTTCTGTGAAGTTTTTTTCAAATTTTAAAACCTGATTGACCACTCCAACTACCGAAGAACTATCCAATCCTCCTGAAAGAGCAGATCCCACTTTCACATCAGACCGCAATCGCAACTGAATAGCATCGCGAAATAGTTCAACGAATTTTTCTTTGGCGTCTTCAAAAGAGATAAAAGCATTCTGATCCTTTGGTATGTAATAATAATTTTTGATTTCAGAAGTATGTTTATCGAGATCGTAAATAAGATTGTGTCCTTTTTTCAGTTGTAACACATTTTCGAACAGTGTTTCGGATGTATGATCATGGTAGCCATAAACCAAATATTCGTAAACTCTTGTTCGGTTGATTTTGGCCTTCCAGCCTTGAATTTTGGTAAATTGTTTTATCTCAGAAGCAAAACAAAACTTGTCTTCAACCCTGGTATAATAAAAGGGTTTTATACCAAACCGATCTCTTGAACAAAACAAACGATTTTTCTTTTTATCGTAGATCGCGAATGCCCACATCCCATTGAAATATTGGACACAATCTGCTCCCCAATAATCGTAAGCCGTTAAAATAACTTCCGTATCGGATTCGGATTGAAAAGAATATCCTTTGCTTTTCAACTGAGTTTTTAGTTCGATATAATTGTAAATGGCGCCGTTAAAAACAATGACATTTCCGCTGTAAAACATAGGCTGGCTGGCCTTTTCACTGAGATCAATTATTGATAACCGCCGATGGGCAAATGCGAAATTCGATCCAAAATACGTTCCTTCTCCATCAGGCCCTCGATGAGAAATAAGACCATTTGCCTGATTCAGCTCTCCAGGATCAACTGGATTATTTGATTGATTTACGATCCCGGTTATTCCACACATGAAAAAGAAAATTAACTTTGTAATTGATGATTTAAATTATCCATAATTTGACAGCGCAGCACAAATATAAATCCATTTACAGGAACTTATGCGAGAACGAAAAGGCTTTGTCTATCTTTTCGCAAGACTGGTGGCTAGATACTGTTTGTGATCAAGGAGATTGGAATGTTTGTCTGAGTTTTGACAAAGGGGGAAAAGTGACTGGTTCTTTGCCTTTCTATTTGACGAAATATAAGGGCTTTAAAGTCATTCAGATGCCAAAGCTGACACCTTTTCACGACCTTTGGATCAGGTATCCTCATAATTTGCAGCAACAAAACCGACGATATGCTTTCGAGAAAAAGACAATGAACTCTCTGATAGACCAATTGCCGAAAGTTGCCTTTCTTTCACAAAGCTATTCCTACACACTCACCAACTGGTTGCCGTTTTTTTGGCAGGGATTTGACCAAAAAACATTCTATTCGTACCGCATTATGGATTTGACCGACATGAAAGGCGTTTATTCAAATTTCAAATCATCCATCCGTAACAAAATCAAAATTGCTCAGCAACATCTTGAAGTCGTTTCTAATGATGACATAGAATTGTTCTATCACATTAACCAATTGAGTTTCGAAAGGCAAGGGATAAAAATGAATCGCTCATTAGATTTTGTAAAAAAGCTGGATAATGTTTTAAAATCAAAAAATGCACGGGAAATTTATTTTGCAAATGATGAAAAAGGTCAAACACATGCCGCAGTTTATGTAGTCTATGACCAGCTATCAGCATACAAACTTGCTACAGGCGTTGACAAGTCGAAAGCTGCTCAGGGAGCAGTTCAATTGCTAATTTGGACAGCCATTCAGGCTGCCGCCAAACAAGTCAATTGTTTTGATTTTGCGGGAAGTATGATGCACGGTATTGAACCCATGTTCAGTGGTTTTGATGGCACACAAAGCCCTTATTTTAATATTCAAAAAAGCGGTAATAAAGTCTTTAGCCTGCTAAATTTGCTACGAAAGAAATAATGTCTTGAAAAAAATAAAAATCTTCATTTCACATGATAATCCGGATTTTGAAAACAGGATTCGCTATGTTTTCAAATTTTTGGAAACTCATCCTTTGGTCGAAGGGAAATGGTCTTATTATTTTGAAAAAAATCCGCATTGCAACATCCAATTGCATTATGAATCCGGGAAGGGATTTGACAGTGAAAATCAAGATGAACAATATTTTTTCATTCCGGCGCAAAAACTGGTCTTTTCTGCGAAAACGGTTGACCCTTCCCAACTGAATTGCAATCCTTATCAACAAAACGGGCAAGAGCTCTATTCCGTTGAAAATCAGTCAAAACCAAAACAGACATTTTTAAAAGAAAACCACTTTCAATTTGACATCATAGAGACCATCTTTTTTCATATCAGCAGATATGAAGAAGTTTTTGCAGCAAATGAAAACTTAAACCAGGCTGGCTGGCTCGATGAAAAAAAGCAATTACTCATCCGTCACCATTTAGAGCAAATGCCTGTCGTAGATCATCTCGTCAAAGTCTTTTTTGAAGTCCTTTCAAAAACCAGGATTCATCAAAAAACCACCTACGATATAAGTCATGATGTGGATATTTTGTACAGGTTGACGCCATTTTCAAATTTCATTCGATCAATTGTTGCAAATCTTCTTTACAGGAGAGGATTCGAAGATTTGAAAAATACGTTTTGGTATTGGATTGCTATGCAAACCAAAAAAGTAAAAGACCCTTACGATAATTTTGAAAAGCTACTCAGAAAGGAAAACATATGGAAAAGCAAACAGCTTTTTTTGATGGTTGACGGAAATACCAAATTCGATAATAAATATTCAATTGATCATCCTTACATTGATAAAATCGTAAAAATCGCCCGAGAAAGAGGTTATAAAATCGGTCTGCACCCTAGCTATAACGCGGGCTTTGAACGAAAAATGTATTCCGATGAACTGAACCAGCTTTCCAAAAAACTAAATGAAAACATTCAACTCAATCGGCAGCATTGGTTGAGGTTTAGTTGGGAAATCACACCTTATCTTTGGGAAGATCATAGTATCAAAATGGACTTTTCAATGGGCTACAACCATCACCTGGGCTTTCGTTGTGGGACTGGTTTTGCTTACTATATGTACGATTTCAAAAAAGAAAAAGCTTTCGGATGGAAAGAACAACCAATGGCTTTTATGGAAAGCGCAGCTATACATTTCGCCACAAATGAGAACCTTGATCTCAAGGAAACCATGAAAGATTTTTTCTCAGAAAATAAAACGGATACCCACATCAATATTAATTTTCATAATAGTAACTTTGATCCACTGACTGCAATTGGGGAAACGATTGCGGATTTTTATTACAACGAATTAATCAAATTAATTGAAGGATAAAAAACGAATATTACTCATTGGTGAATTGTATCGACCGCTTATCCCCTGGTTTTTGGAAGACAAAGAACCAAAAGGTGTTCCAGCAGTGTATAATTTGTACAAATATCTCAGTACATCTTCGGATTATTGTTTTCATTCAATTGTTTACAATCGAGAAATCAATATCGTCAAAACGTATCCTAACGGTTCAGTTTTGGAATTGAAAAAATTATCATTCCCTCATTACTATATTTGGAAATTGATGGTTTTTTTTAAATTGATTTTTGTTGGGAACAGATTGCTAAAGTCGGAAAGCTTTGACTTGGTTTATGGTCTGAGTACGTTTTCAACCATCGCAGCCATTTTAGGAAAATGGCGCAAAATTCCTTCAGTTGGCAGGATTTACGGTACGATCCTTACAAAAGACGTCATGCGGAAAAACTACTTAAAATTATATACCCGATTCATATTTGATGTGCTGGCGATCAAAATTCCTGCGGATAAGTTGATCTGTACGCAGGACGGAACACAGTTCGATGTGGTCTCTCGGTTTTTCAACAAAAACAAAAAAGTAAACCTGCTTTTCAACGGTATGGACGAATCACTTCGCGAAAAACTGCTTTCTTACCCAGTTGTCACAAAATTGCCGGTTGATGAAACCATAAACCTATGTTACATCGCACGATTGGAAACTTACAAAAGACAGGAATTGGCAATTGACATTGTCGATCATTTGGTCCACAAACTTCACATCAAAAATGTAAAATTAACTGTTTTTGGAGCCGGATCGAGAGAACAATTTTTAAAGAACAAGGTGGACATTAAAGGACTGAAAAGCTTCGTTTTTTTTAAAAATGAAGTTGCTCATGAGCTGATTCCTGAATTTATCAAAACCCAGCATCTTGCGCTTTTTTTCTACGAAGGTGGAAGTATGGGAAATATTCTCTGGGAGTGTGGACTTGCAGGACGGTTGATTGTCACTGTCAATAACGGAGCAACAGGGGAGTTTTTTAAAGACGGCATCAATTGCCTAATCGCGGAAGATGATGAACAATTGCCGGAAATTATGGCACAGAAAATTGCTGCACTTATTGGAATGGACATTTCCAGCCTGACTATGGCATCACGTTTATCAGTCAGCGAATGGATTAAAACTTGGGAAAAACGATTTGACCTGGAATTCAGGTTTATTTTTGATGATGAAAAATTACCTGAACCTTATCCGCAAAAATTTGTAAATGTTTAATTTTTTTTGAACCAATTGGTCATAAGCCCCAGCCAGCCACTTTTTCCAAACCTGCTCAGACTGATGAAATTCTAGTGAGTCGCGATTGATTAGAAAAGGACTTTCAGCATCTTCCACGAAACCAGGAATTATTGTAAAAGCAGCCTTATAGCCAGCTTCTTTTACTTTTTTTTGAACCTTCACATGAGCATTCTGTAACTGCCCAAAAGGGTAAGCGAAATAATGGATCTCCTGTTCAATCAATCTTTCGATTTCTTGCTTGTCATGTATAATTTGATGTTCAATCTCCGAATTCTCAAGACTTTCACTGAGGTCAATGTGATCAACAGTATGCCCACCTATAGAAAATAAATGGTTTTGGCTGATTTCAAAAAGCTCTTCCTTAGATATTGCTTTCAGCCTGGATTCTGTCCTTTTGCATTTTTTTCTAAAATAATTGAACATTTTATCCCCTTCCAAACCTATCAATCCGGAATTTACAAAGAAAGTCGCTGGTATTTCCAATTCTTTTAATATCGGGAAAACTATGCTGTGCCAGCATTGGTATCCATCATCGAAAGTGATCGCAAGCTGATTTTTATCAGGATTTTTTAATAATTCATCCAGGCTCACTATTGAAAAATTGGCCTTCAACCATTCCATTCTTTTGCGAAAAGCTGAACGGTCATTCACATCGTGGAAGGCGAGAATTCTGCCCTTGCTTTTAGTTTCAGGCCGAAAAGGATTCAGCAAAATCAACAAATCCCGTATTCTATTTCGAAAAGTTCTTTTCACTCTACCAATCGAGTTTTCGGTCTAAAAAGTCTTCGACAAATTTAATATCTTCTTCAAAAACGGGTCTCAATTGATTTCTTGTATTTTCATGAAGTATTAACTCAACTCCTTTTTTGGTGTTTACTTTTCTTATCAATTCCGGAATTCCCGAACGCTTGATTTGCCACCAGATTTTTTCACCGAATTTAGAATCTTGCAGTTTTTTTGCGATGAGATTGTTCCAATACTCCCACGACAAGTTTCCAGGGATTCTTGCAGTATTAATTTTTTTATTTAAAACGCCTGGCATGATGGTCGCATCAACCTCCAAAAAGGAAAAAATGGATTGAATAAATTTCTGCGGCTGATTCAGATCATCGTAAATCATGACTTTTATTTGGCTGCGATCAAACAATCCCAGGTACCTTTCAAGTTGTTCTTTGTATCGACCTTGATCGATGTAATAACTCTTTTTTACCATGGCTTTTTCAAAAGAATATTCCGAATCAATATTTCCTGCTTTCAAATCATTGACATAGTTGGAAAACGCTCTGTCCAGAGGGTTTCGAAGATTTACGATCATTTTTACACTTGGATAAATCGAATGAATCCTTTGCGCCACTTTGGGGTGATAAAAATACGAGGTTGAATATTCGCCTCTGATCAGAGCAGGATTGTTGCATCGATTCGAAAAAAAAGATTCGTACCAGTTTATGCCTTTTTGCCACAGGTTTTCATCGCTGAAAAAGTTGATTTCTTTTACAGGAATACAAATTCCCGGATGCTCATAAAGACAGGCAAAAATCCACGATGTAGCCGCTTTTTCAACACCCAGCCCAATAAAGTTCGATGAGTTTCTCATTTCGGTGTAAAGGAAAAAACAGTTATTTCAGTTCCGTCAAAAACGCGGTAATTATCAACTTGGTTCACCTCTATTTTTGAATTAATCTTTCCAATACCATCCATTTGCCCTTTCCAAAAATTTAATTGTCGTTTTGTAGCGGATTTATGACTTAAAACTAATACCGCCTCTTCTTCAAGGCCTACATTCGATTCTTCAAAGCGGCGATAATCCTCCAACCTGGTAATCTTTCCGTGAAGAGGGTTGAGATAGCGATAAGCAGAATTATCATATAAAATGACCCTATCATTATACTTTTCAAAAATATCAACAGCTACTTTTTTGTGTTCTCTTTCCAAATAAAACAAAAGTCCGTCGAACGAAACAATGAATAGCAAACATACTATTGTCAAAGCTATTTTGATAGATGATTTCTTAAAAATATTATTTGATTTTGCAAAAGAGGCGTATGCAATCATCCAAAGCGGCAATGTTGGAATGAAATAACGTCCATTATAAAAAAGGGAAACAAAAAAACCACTGTGATCGCCTGAATTGTATCCATAGACTAAGTGAACAGCCAAAAACAATCCAAGCGAAAGTTTTAATGAATTCGCATACTTACTCCCATATTTCCACAAAATCACAAGTCCCCCAGGCAATAAAATAGTTGTGATAATCAAATACAAAGGCACATTCCGAAAAAAATATTTTAAAGAAAACGGTGCATAATTTTTAACATGAGTAATTTGTTCATACACTAGCTCCGCACTTACAATTCTTGGCAGCATCCCAATGTTCAAACCTATTACAAACGGAATAATTAGCTGTGGATTTCTAAAAAGACAAAGAACAGCAAGCCCTCCACAAATGACCAGATTCGTCTCTCGAAACCAAATTGAGAAGCCGGCAATAAGCCCAAGTATAAAATAGATGAAGAAAGTTTTTTCCTTTGTTACAAATAAATAAGTGAACAGTGAAACGACCAAAAGGCTAGGCATTTCGCTCATCAAACCTCTGGAAAAATAGATAGTTGGAGGGAATATGAAAAAAATGAAAAAAGGCAGGAAGTTGACTTTTTCGACTTTTTCAAGTGTCGCACGAATCAACATGATCGATGCCACAACATACACTAAACCTGAAAGAAAAATGGCATTTTTTGAAAAAAAACAAAAAAAGGAAAGCAAAAAGGAA
>JANQFJ010000235.1 GCA_028277915.1 Saprospiraceae bacterium | reverse complement strand
TGTCCATTCCCATGTGACGGCATTGGAGGAGGATTGATCTGTAAATTGGACGGTCAACTCTGCACAACCGCTCGTTATATCAGAGGTGAATCCGGCAGTCGGAGGTGTCACTATCGTAATAATTTGAGTAACAGTTTGTGAGCCGCATTCATTGAATGCCGTTAATTCCACTTCATATTCACCATCTCCAGGATAGGTATGCGATGGATTCTCTTCGGATGAGCTATCGCCATCTCCAAAATCCCAGGACAAACTATCTGCGTTTGTGGAAGTGTTTGTAAAATCCACATCCACGCCATTTACATCACTGTCGAAACCAGCATCAGGAATTGTTGTTACGGTTATATAATCGTTTAAAGTAATCGTATCTGCCCCCACTTCATTAGTGACGATTAATGTCACATCGTAAGTTCCAGCATTTTCATAGACTACCGTCGGATTTTGTTCTGTTGATGTGCTCGGATCTCCGCCTTCAAAAGTCCATTCCCAAGTATCGGGATTTGCCAATGACATATCGGTAAATTGAACGGTTAAAGGAGCACAGCCTTCATCTACGTCTGAAGTAAACTCAGCAACAGGCGCTCCATTGACGGTAATTGTCTGAGTAAAAGTAACATCTCCACATTGACTATTCAAAGCTGTTAAGATTACCGTATAATCTCCTCCTTCATCATAGGTGTGAGAAGGGTTTTCCTCCGTACTTTCATTACCATCCCCAAAATCCCAATGGTAACTATCCGCATTTTCGGAGTTGTTGTTAAAATCAACCGTCAGACCATCAACAGTGTAAGAATAAACAGCAAGTGCCTGAGGAAAAACTGTTATAAAATCAATGTAAGTTATAGAATTACTTCCTGCTCCATTGATAACTTCCAAAGTCACATCATAAGACCCTGGTTCATCATAGACTACAGTGGGGTTCTGTTCAGTGGAAGTTCCAGGAGATGCTCCTGGCATTGTCCAAACCCAAAAGTCTGTATTATTGGAGGATTGATCTATAAAATTGACCACTAAAGGATCACACCCCTCCTGAACATCTGAGGTAAAATCAGCCAAAGGTAGCGTAAGAATTGTGATTACATCCGTATAGGTCGTAGTTCCACAAGCATTAGTCGCCTCAAGCACTACAACATAGGTTCCGTCCTCTGCATAAACATGAGTCGGACTAAAAAGTGTACTTGTATTTCCATCCCCAAAATCCCAAAACCATGATGTACTATTGGTCGAAGTATTCGTAAAAGATGCTACATTATCAATAACATTTGATGTAAAACCAGCCACCGGTACATCTAAGGCTTCAATATACAACGGCTTAGTCAGAGAAGCTGAACCTACAGAATTGGTGACGGTCAGCGTCACATCAAAATTACCAGCAGTATTATAAGTCACTGATGGATTTTGATCGGTTGAACTACTTGGTGTCCCTCCAGGAAATGTCCACTCCCATGAAGTAGGGGTGTTTAATGATAAATCTGTAAAATTCACCGTAAAGGGTACACATCCGCTGGTCACATTTGATGTAAAATCAGCAATAGGAGGAACGCCTCCACTACATTCCTCAAAACAATTACTATTTATTCGTTGGGTTATAGTAGCATTGATATCATTTATAGAAGCATTTGACCACAGATTAGTATTGCTGACCGCTGGTGCCATTATATAACCACTGTTTGGCGCATCGTGATGTGCGTCGAAATTATGCCCAATTTCATGGGAAGTCAAAACACGAAGGAGGTTTGCATTAGTTGAAAAATCTTGTAAAACATGGTATTTCCAACTGGTACAAACTCCATCAATATAGGCTATCCCGATAGTAGAACCATTCAGGTTGCGATCTGTCCAAAGCTGACCAAGATCAAACGATACTCCAAATCCACCGCCATTTCCCCAACTTCTGAAACTGCCAAGCAAGGTCCCAGCATCATTAGAGCCTGTCCATGGATCACAAGAACTACAAGTTGATACATATTGCGTGACTATAATAAACTGAATTTCATTGTTGAATTCGTCGTCCCAGTTATTTGCCACATTGTTCATGACATTAATGTTGTGCGTTTCAACATCATCCACATTTGAGTTGTAATCCAAATACATCAAATAATCAGAAGCTATCGCAAGTTCCACTTCATAACAATCCAGCATTCGGCTACCACCAGCATCATTTTCTTCTGGATTTGATTTCTTGAGTTCCCTCTTTCGGTGATTTACTTCGTCAGCTCCGCACATTAAATTTTCATTGGGAATGACATCCGACTCAGCATAAATAACAACCTGGTTTCTGGGAGCATTTTTATCAAAATAATGAACTGGTTCAACATAATAAAGCTCGTTATTTAGCCGTACAGTTCCTCCGAAAAAACGATCATTGATAGTAAACCCAGCGATGCCCCCACCTGGCCCCTGCAAATAGCCTCGATAGGTCATATTTTCCCTAACAGGCTGGAGATTTTTGCCTTTTTCAGTTTGTGTTTCTATTTGATAATCCGCACTCCTGATATCATGTGGGTAAATCAAAATCCGCCAATAATAATCATTTCCAAGACGAAGTTTTAGGTAATAATCGTCCTCTCCTCTACTGACAAAATCGTCAATAGCAGACAAATCCAATTCATAAACCTGAAAGTGTTTAAATTGAGCATCTAGAGCTGGGTAATCGTCAACCTGGATCTTTTTACCAGTGAAATCACCATTTTGACCAAAGCAACAATAACTCAATAGTAGAAAAATGATGAGCATTTTAATCCGAAACATAGTTTTCTGTTTTTTTCCAAATAAAGCGACACATGATGTTTTACACATATGCCAAAACATTATTTGATTAATAATACGTAAAATAATGGAACATTGCACGAAAAGGTCTCTATTATTAGCAGGATGGAAACGCAATATTAATAATTTTGAATAAAACTGCATGCATTTTCACAAGCAAATTTTCATAATGTCAGTTATCTGCTAGTTTATTCAAAAGATCAAAGCCGTGAAATTCCACCTTTTAGCACTTTAGATTTCCGTTTTGGCAATAGTAGTTTTTGACAATTGAAACCAAAAGAAAGAAGATGATCATCATCTTTTCAATGTCAAATGACATAAATCAAATCTTTTTGGCAATCCTTCCGTAGAATATCCAGTATTAAATCCAAGTTTTTCTGGGAGTATGAGAATATCAGTTGCTTTTTTTCTGATTTTACAATCAATCTGTTGTGCATGGTCACAAACTGAAAAGCAACCTGAATACAACCAAATCGTCGATCAGCTTGAAATAGAAATCCAAAAAGGGAAAAAAAGAGCACTGAGAGATTTGGGGAGCATTCTCCACAAAAAAGATATTGACCAAAAAGTAAGAAGAGTTTTTGCAAACACTACTTTTTTCACTCCGGACGAGATTGATGTCCAACAATGCTCTAAGTCAGATTTTTTGAGTTTTTATTATGACAATGAGCAAAAAATCCAATATTCCGAATTGCTCAGGATATTTTATATCACTCCTTTGGAAGACAGAAAAATTGGCTTTGAAATGCGTTCGGTTTCGAAAGAGGACGCATACGTCAACACAGGATTGGTACGCCGATATTTCATGGACATTGATGAATTGTTGAACTTAAATAAATTCAAAGAAGCAGACAGTCTGATCGATAAAATCATTCCGCTGGAAGCGATCAACAAAGAAGTGTTGTTTTTTGATTTGCTAAAGGATGAAAGGGTAGTTGAAATTCCAATTCCGCTGCGTAATGAAATTTATATAAAAATTCTGGATCAATTAACCGAATATCCAAAAGTTGAAATAGTTGAAATAGTTTTAAAACTGATGGAAAATGGTTTGCTAAACGACGCTTATGGCAATCCCTTTTTACTAAAAATAACGAACTGTCAACCCGGCTTTCAATCCAATCTGGAAAATACAATCGATTTTTATCACAACCTAGTTGACTCTCTCGAAACACTGGAAGAAATCCGCAAATTCGGATATGAGCAAGTTTTCAATTTCAAGATCAATTTTTTTCAGTTCCCCGTGGATTATTATGGTAAAATCATTGGGATGTCAACACCATACCCCTGGCTTCGGCAAAATGCACTGCTGGATTTAAAAAGATCGAATCATCCACGGGCATTGTTTTATATCGCAGCTGATTATTACCGAACAAGGCATAATACCGACGAGTCTATTCAAAGCAATCATGTCCAACTTATCAATTCCAAAACCAATGTCGAAATCGGCGTTAAAAACCTAAACGGTAAAATTACTTTTCATCCTGAAAAAAATGATGAAATTGCAATGCTCAACTATTTGACTTACTGGGCTTCTTCTTATCAGGATTATGAGTGGGATGAAAATCGAAACATTTTCACCAGCAAGATGGAAGCCTTTGCCAAAACTCAAAACTATGAACGGCTTTTCAGGAGATTTAACTCAAAGAATGATTCCATTGCACTTTTGGCATTTTTGCAACTTACAGAAGGTGATCCAATAGAGGTGGTCACTTTGGCAAAAAAATACAGGCAGCTGTTGCGCAATCACAACAGTGCTTTGCCATCCATGAAATATAAATACCTCGAACAACTCACCTTACTAACGGCTTTTTGCAGAAAAAACAATATAGACTATAAGCCCGATCAAAATCTCATTTCACAACTCACAAACCTGGCAGGAGAAAAAAATGAGAAGGAAAGATATCACATTGAAAACCAATTGATTGAATCGCTCACTCTTGCCAAAATCACTGCGGTGGAATACTGGGCTTGTATCCACGAAAAAAACGAAAGCCTTTCCTTGTCCATAGGTCGAATCCTGGATTGGTTTTATTCAAAAAACTGGGAAAAAATAATCAATAACAGTGACAATCTCCGGCTTTATTTGAAAAAGTCGTATTTGTTCGGAAATATTGGTGTCGAAGGAGTTTGCAATAATTACCTAAACAAGTTCGACATTTCAGTAAATACACAATCAACACACTTGTATGAGTTGGGAAAAATTGAATCTGACAGAGATATTCTCAGCCAAATATTGCTATTGCTCGAGCAGGAACCCGAAGAAGAAATTGCCGCTTTTGGCATTGAGGAGTTTGTGCAAAATCCGCTGGTTTTCAACAAAAGAGATATCAAAATGCTCCCTGCTCCTTCTTCCGATGAACTGGATCAGATCATACAGCTAATTCAAAAAACTGAAGATACAGAGGTTATAAAAAAGTATTTTGGTTACTTGAGATTAAATTCAAATATTGCCCAGGTACCAAAACTTTTCAAACTCATTGACGATGAAAGGGTGCTCAACCAAAGAGGTACTACTAAAATCACTGTAGCTGATAATATTATCCCGATTGTAGAGAACGTCTTGTCTTTTAAAGGTCCCAAGGATAATCCTGATCATCCTTTTGCAACTGGTTATTGGAAATCACTCTGGAAAAAAGATAGTGTCAATTTTCAACAATGGGGTAAACAGTTTTATCAACAAAGTCTGGACACGTTGCTGGCAGCCACCCAACTCTCCATTAAAGAATTGAATCAACTGACAGGTTCTCCTTACTATTCAGATGATTTCAAATCAGATATATTGCGAACATTGAAAAAAGTAAAGCCGATAAAGAATATTCGTCGCCTTAATATTGACCCTAAACTTTCGGTCGAAGAAGATTTAAAATATTTTGAAGATTTTGTTTTTACTTATAAAGTTTTGGATGATATCCCCAAGTTGTTTGACATCAACAATGATAATGCCGGAGAAATAATAGATTTTTTAATTGAAAAATCCAGCTCTTTCAATTATTCGGAAAAAGGATCTTTTTATAATAATCTCTTCCGCTCTCCCTGGTTGAATAATTTTCTTAACAGCAGAAATATGAATCCTTCCAAAACCGACACAATTCAAAGTGCCCTTATAAATTATCTTGACGAAAGCAGTTTTTTGAGTGAATACGAAGAACAAGCCACTATTCTCAACATCTCAAAACTGGAGAATATCGGAAAATCACTGGACACGAAGATCAATGCTGTGTTGAAAATGGAAGTCGATATCGAATCAAAAGCAAAGATCCTCAAGGAAATAATCGCCACCATTTCTTATGCAGAAATCAGCAACATCGTCATCCATTTTGAAGAGGTTAGTCAGATATTGGGAGATGAAGACTTTACTTTTTTCCATCGGGATTTTGGTTTACCAATTTTTCAAATAAACAATGCAAAGCAACAAAAAGAACTCCTCCAAAAGCACCAAAATTTGTCGGAATTCGATTTTTATAAGTATTATTTAAAAAAATATAACATCGATTTTTTGGATAAAAACGATCAACTCGATTTTGAAAAAATATATGGTATTTTGCAGTTTGACATTATCACTCCATTTGCTGGAGAGGGTGGAAACAAAAGGGATGAGTACATCTTCGGAATCATCAGGCTACTCGAAATACATTTTGGAACAAGGCTCGGTTTTCATGAAAAATTGAATGAATATCAAACTTTTTATAGTTTTTCAAGCGCTAAACGAGCTGAAGCATGGGTCAATTATTTCCACCAAAACCAGTTGATCGTCAAAGGACATTTTACTCCATCATTCAACCAGGCGAGAAAAGAAATCACAGCAATTTCTAACAACAGTGCAAAAAAGTAAATCACTGAACAAGTAGACCACCAATCTGTTTTAACAAAAGGATAACATTATTTCATGAAATATTCCATCTATTAATGTGTTAAAATTAAACACACTAATAATATGTTATAAAAGCATAAAAATGTTAAATTATGCTTATTTTGTAGAAACTTCAAAATTTGCTTGTTATGAACAA